>CAYGTH010000023.1:0-30738 GCA_964352745.1 uncultured Bacteroidia bacterium | reverse complement strand
TCTGCGCTTTTTGGGTCCCTTTTTCTAAAAAAGGGACAAAGACTTTCAAAAAGGAGAATAGCAAGTAGATTGGGGGCTGCGAACAATATCGGACCTTTTAATGAAATAATTTCCGAGTTTACCCCAGCAAACTGGGTTCTCGACCAATTTTGGCGGAGCTCGTTTTTGGACGCTATCGTGAACTAAGAAAAATCGATTTAAACAGCGATGTTGGTCCGACTTAGAAGTCGGACTTACTTCATTTCACCAAAATTGGTTGAGAAACGGGAACTGAGTAGATGCTTTTAGGGAGGAACTAAAATTAACCTCAGAAGGGCGAAACAAGCCAAAGTAGTTTGGCCCCCATCAGTTTTGTAGTTCCATCCGAAGCACCACAAACTCCGCCGGTTTCAAGGGCGCAAACCCAATCTGAATAATGATCCTTCCTTGGCTCACATCATGTGCGGACATGGTTTCGTCCAGTCCTACTTTGACAAAATAAGCATGTCCGGGTTTGCTGCCCGCAAAAGCCCCTTTTCGATACAGCTCCTGCAAATGAGCAGTGAGTATCGTTTTGATCTGCTGCCAGGTTGCTGCGGTATTGGCCTGGTCTTTTGCAAATTCAGTAAGTCGTATGCTTGATAATTCTAATAAGCTGGCAAATCTCCGAACAGGCACATAGCGCCATTCATTATCGTTTCCGGCCAGGGTACGAGCCCCCCATATCAAGATTCCTTTACCTGGAAATGATTTGATGGGATTGAGAGATAGGCCGCTATTATGTGTGTTCATGTCTTGGATTTTAGCCTGGGTGAGTGCCTCCAGGGGTTCAATTACAGAACTCAGGGATATGCCAGCTGGCGCTTTCCAAACTCCTTTTGTACGATCTATTTCTGTAAGCCTGCCTGCTACGGCCGGACTGGGGGGAAGGATAGTGCGGCCTCCGGAAGGAGAAATAGGTAGCTGCGTGCGCAAATAGGGCCAGTAAGCAGCGCCATAGGATAAGTGCTGGTTACCAATGCCATTCCTGAAATCCGAAATAGACGATTGGGTATCGCCGCTTGCTGCGGATTTGACATCCAGTATAACAAATTGATGATGCCGGGATGCATGGCTCAGGGCAGCCTGGCAAACCGCCAGGTAATCCGGCATAGGCAACCGGACGATAAAGGGCATCAGGATAATGTTTGATTCAGTATCTGCTTTCAGGTGTTTGAGTGCCTGACTGAAGTGTATAGCCTGAGGCGATTGGCCTTCATGGGCGTATGTGCCTACAGAAAGCACATAGGCCTTTTGACCCCCATTCGCCCAAAATAATTGAAGCGAATGATCCAGTAAAAAATCGGGTATAGCGTCTTGCCGCTTGCCCACACGAGTCGGAACATGGGGAGAGCCGAATACCTGTCGAAATTCGGCAATGTTATGTATGGCTTTCAGGGTCCCTGCTGCCTTCCCGGTATACCCCAGAAATACGGGAATGCCCTCATATTCATCCACAGGAGTTGAAAAACTGAGTTGGGGCAGGAGGGCAACGATAAGCAGGAGCCAGATAGATCGCATGTTCATAATTTGCTATTTTCCCTTATAGGTACTGTGGAGGGGGTAAAATGTAATCAATTTCCACAATTCCAGAAAGGCTACGTGAGTTATAGGATTTCGAGCTTTTCGATAACCTTACTCGCTCCTCCCTGGATAATTTGTATTTGGTACACACCAGGAGGCAACCGATGGTCCGTGGAACCCCATTCTTTGTCAAATGTGCCTATGAAGCCAGTAGCAACATAGGGTCGACCACGTTCCACTCCCTTTTCATCGATAAACTTGATCTGTATGTCTCCTTTAGACCGCATCTTGAAACGAAGCCGAAATTTATCAGTCGTTGAGTTGGGAGTACAGGATACCTCATAAGGGGCCAGTTTAGACCTCGCACCGCTTTCAGTCAGTGTGTTCTGATTCAATTCCTTAAGAAGCTTATCACAGCGGGTAATATAGGCCTTGGCCTCACGAGTAGCAGAAATAGAATACGCCTTTTCAAATACCGCCTTCGCATCTTTGTAATTCTTGAGTTGATAGAGCCGCTTCCCTTCATTTATCAGCTGTTCATATTGCTTCTGATTGGTATTGGATGGGGCATTGGTTTCCGGTTTTGGACGCGTTTCCCTGCCTTCCGGCTTTTCTACTGCAAGCTCCCTTTTCAGTTCCTCTGTGACAGTACCTATCAACTTCTGGACTTCCGCTGTGTTTTGGCGTTTTTGAGCACGTTGATAATAGGTCAGTGCCTCTTCCCGGTTGCCGAGGTCATGTTGCCGTTTTCCGGCTTCTATCAATTGCACATAATTTGACGAATTGCTTTTGGGAATCGCCCAATAGATCCCTCCTCCAATTAGCAAGACCAATACGGCCAGAAGTCCATATCTCAGAATGGAGTTTTGCCAGATAGTGGGGCCGGTAGCCGTATCGGGAACCTGCTCCTCCAAAACCGGTTCAGGTCGGGATAGAACAGAATCTGCCACTGGCACAATGGGTTTTTCTTTAGGAGGGGGAGGAGGAGGTGCTGTACTCCCTTCCCGAAGCTGTTTGAGACGAATATTTGCCTCCTTCAAAAAGGTACTATCCGGATATTCCCGCAAGAAATCTCGATACGCAGAAATTGAATCCCGCTGTTTGGCTTCCGCCCAGGCGGTACGCTCTTCTGCTTTTCGCAGTTGCTGATCTGCCTGCTGGGCATATTGTCCTTTGGGGTACTTGATCAAATAGGCATCATAGGCACGTGGGGTATCTTTCAGGTTGGCAATTTGCCAACTAGCGACTTCTGCAAAGCGCCCCTCAGGCCAGGTTTTCAGGAATCGTTGCAGGGCTGGCAGGCCGCCTTCCGCAAGCGTATCTGCCCAATCCCTGCCTTCATCGATTTTTAAATCAAATACAAACTGACCCCCCATGTGTTCGGTCTTTCCCAGGACGCCTCCGATCGGCGTTTGGTCGGCATTGTAGGTCGTAATCCGACTTACGTACTGGATGACTTCGGAAACGGGTAGGCGGGAAGCCGTGTTGGTTTTGAGGCAGGTAAGGAAACTCTTGGCAAAAGGACTATGGTCGCCAACAAGGCCGTCCGCCACTTTTTCGATCATCCCTGCCGCCAGCCCCCAGCGAGAGGGAAAACGGTCCACTTGCTCTGCCAGCGCTTCAACAGATTCTTCCATCTGAATATCTCTGTGTAACAGAGAACCGGAAAAGCAGGAGTCTACAACCAGAAAAATATGATGAGCGGAGAAAGCCCGAATGTAATCCCGAATAGTGGAATTGGGAATCAAGCCATGAAAGGCGCCTGCCTCAGCTTCTGCGGGCACGAGGTACCCAATCTTTAATTTTTGGCGGTAATACCCATGACCCGCATAATAAATCATGAGGTTGTCATTCGGCCCAATTCGCTCTGTGAGCCGATCAATCGCGCTGAGAATATTGGCGCGGGTAGCTTCCTCATTATATAACTCGACAGTATAGGCTGCTTCGAACCGATACTTTTCGTGTAAAATGGCCTTTAATGCTTGTGTATCGGCCACGGCATTTTCCAGTTTAGGGAAATGTGTGTAGTGGTCAATTCCGATGAGCAAGAGATAATTGTGCCCGGGTTTACGGGGTTCTTCAGTACCCATTTTTTCAGTATCCAGGCTGCTTCTGCTTGAGTCGGCCATATGGTAGCTTACGCTTAGGTTGGCGGTATGAATCAAATATAGGGAATTTTGCGGAAGGCGGGTTCAGTCAATCTCCTTGGGATGCATTGTGCTCAAAAAATATTTCCCTTGATCAGGTACTCTTTGAAAAATCAACATACATCGTCCAGTGGTCATCTTTTACGCCCCCGAGTCCTTTATAAAACTGATGCAGGAAGGGGCGATCGTGAGGGACATTCCAGCTTAAGCCATGACAATCTCTGCTTTTTGCTAATTCCATCAGGGCATTCATAAGGAGCTTGCCATAACCGCGCTTCTGGAAGGCATCTTTTACGTACAGGTCTTGCAGGAACATGCCCGATTGCCCCCTGTAGGTAGAAAAGACACTGTGGAATATGCAAAATCCGGCAAGCTGCCCATCGGCCAGGAGTACATATACCTCGATTTTGGGGTTTTCTCCAAAAATTGCCATTCGCAGTCGTTCCTTCCTGGCTTCGCGTTCTCCTGGTTCTGCTCTTTCGATTAATAGATACTTGTCAAGCATCAGGGTATGAGCCATTTTGCTGATCATTTCCAGGAGTTCTTCAAATTCTGTGGGTAGAATGTCCCGAATAATCGGACTTGCTGGTTCAGAGACTTGCATAGTAGGGTAGGTGCTTTTGGCTAATATATAAAAAAGGAGAATGGGCTGCTCAGTTGAGGTAAGGCTATTTGTTGTGCGCAAGAATCCATTCCCCCGCCTGATTCATCAGGCCTTCTTTTTGGGATATCTCCAGAGATAGGGGGAGTTGGGCTACACCGATGAGCCGCCGCAGGATTTCGGTACCTGCAAATGCATAGGCCAGTGAGAGGTCAAAGCGATCCCCTTGTTTGTAAGCCTTCAGTAGGTCGGCAATAATTTCCTCGCTCTGTTCCGCCAGCATCATATGCGCAATCAATACCCCTAGATCAAATGCTGCAGGTCCCATAAACGCAAATTCAGGATCGATGACTTTCAGGCCAGATGAGGTCGCCAGCCAACTGCCGGGATAGAAATCTCCATGCAGGAGACAGGGACCCTCCTCGATATAGCAGTCTCCTAATTCAGCAACGCGTGATTTGAGTACTGAGTTGTGCTGAAAGGGCTGGGCAACTGCGCTCAGGCCGGTTTGGATCTCGTCCAGATTCAAGCCATTATCCGGATTAAAGGGAAATTCAAATATATGAATGTGATTGAGGTCTTTTCGCAATTTCAGGTTACGGGGGAAAGCCGGGGCTCCAGGCTCCGGTTTCCAGGCGTGCAGGAGGGACAAGTACCTGGCGAGGGCCTCTACCTCTGCAGCTGTCAGTAAAGTTCCGGGTTCGTAAATCGTAGTGTATCCCTTTCCTGTTCCCAGGTCTTCGACAGCCATGATGTGATTCCCGGCATCAAAATCCAGGATATCAGGGGTGTAGGGACTCAGCGCGGTAATCCCGTTTGCTATTTTAAAGAAGGTAGCTTCTACTTCCAATCGTTCAACCGGTGCGGCAAATTGTGGATATTTCTCTACCCAGGGCCGGGCTTGCTTTACGATAAATGAACCAGATTGGGTAGTAGCCCGCAAAACCTTATTCATATTACCTTCTCCGGGTTTTTCTAATTTCAGCAGGCGATCACCGGGAGTTAGCCAACCTTTCTCATGGAAATACGCCTCCATGGTTTGTATATCTGTATCCAGGAATACCTTGCCGGGCATTTCTTGCTCAAAACGTTGCCTTACATTCATGCTGCAAGATACAAAGGAACCCTTTTCGGTTTGACGGGTTGGCGACGATTATGCCGATTAGATAAGGGGAATCATCTCTGCGCTTATGTCTGTGGAGGTGATATGGAGCTTCGCTACGGTAATGGGTAGGGAAAACCGTCGGGGACCCGCGCTGCCGGGATTGAGGTAGAGGATGTCATTTTTCCACTCGATGTGAGGCTTGTGGGAGTGCCCACTCAGGACAGCGTTAAGTCCTGCTGCAACCGGATCGAGATCGAGTTCTTGTAAAATATGGATGAGGTAAATGTGATGCCCTTCGATTTCTACCATTTCTGTATAGGGAATGGATTCGCACCAGGGAGCTCTGTCTATATTTCCCCTTACTACATGCAAAGGCGCAATTTCAGTCAATGAACTAAGAATATCTTCTTTGCCAATATCCCCAATGTGGAGGATAAGTTGGGAATCAGCCAAGGCAGAGAGGGCTTCTGGTCGCAGGAGGCCATGGGTATCCGATATGACGCCAACTGTTGTCATTTATCGCTTGGCTAGCATAGCACCGTAGGAGTAGCCTCCGCCAAAAACGGTTACGAGAATCAGGTCATCCTGCTCGATTCCCTCCCATAATTCCGCTAAGGCAATGGCGCAGCCTGCGCACCCCGTATTGCCCAGGGATTGAACATTTGACACGAGTTTCTCAGCAGGCAAGGCAAGGTTTTCGGCTACGTTTCTGGTAATTCTGAGATTGGCCTGATGCGGGATAAAATACCTCAGGCTATCTACCGAATATCCATTTTTATCCAGAATATCCTGGCTTGATTTTACCATATACTGACAAGCATGAATGAACACATCCCGACCATGGTTCATTGCAAAGCCATTTAATGCAGGTTGCAATACCACGCCTTCTGTCGCCTTGCCCACAGTTGCTGCGCCGGCAGTTGAGAT
Organism: uncultured Bacteroidia bacterium; assembly: GCA_964352745.1. Classification (GTDB taxonomy): domain Bacteria; phylum Bacteroidota; class Bacteroidia; order J057; family J057; genus CAYGTH01. The sequence goes on along the minus strand of CAYGTH010000023.1, from coordinate 24,416 downwards.
GTCTATGAGGGTAAGGTCTTGATCAGAGGCTCTTTCTGACGAGAGGAATAAGGCAGCGGCCCCATCTCCCCACAGGTGTCCGGCAACGGTATCTTCTTCTTTGTAATAGGCTGTATTATGCTCTGAAACGATGACAACCGCCGTTTTTGCTTTGCCCATTGCAAAGTATCCTTCTACGATTTCAACCGCATTCAGGAGAGAAGAGCAAGCAGCAGAAATGGTTACAACGGGAATATCCGGCTGATCCAAAAAATGCTGAACAGAATGTCCCAGGGTAACAATCGTATCATGCGGGGTATAGGTAGCCCCTACAATCAGGTCAATTTTATCAGGAGAATATGGGAGGTTGTTTAGTCCACGTTTGACCGCTTCGATTCCCATGGTATTTGTGTTCTCACCAGGTCCGGCTTTGCGACGTTCCTCAATCCCTGTCCGGGAGATAATCCACTCATCAGTAAGGCCATTTAGGCGGGTAAAATGCTCATTATTTACGATCTGTTCTGGAAGATACTGGGATACGTAGTTAATATACATGGGTGGATTTTCTGCTTGTTTGGAGGGCTAAAGAAAACAAAGGGCCAAACATACTAAAAAGACTTTCATGCCCCAAGCAGATCGTCAATAGTAATCAAATAATTATGTAGGTAGGGAAAGCAAGAAGAGGCCAGCTTATTTGGCGTCCCGGATCAGGCTTAGGGTCATCCAGTCAGAGAGTAATTGTCGGTTTCCTTCTATAATGAGGCGTGCCTGATCATTTCGGTTTTTTATATTCCCCAGTTCAATAAAAATAGCTGGGGGATAGGTTTCTCTGAGCATATGGAGGTCGCGGTCAGTAGCGGTTCCGGAGTAGCCTCGCCCTTTGCGGTATTCATCGTACTTCTCTTTGAAAGTTGCCTGGAAGGTATCAGCCAGTTGCTTGCTGAGTGGATCCTCCGTCCGGTGATAAAAGTAGGTGTCAAGCCGTTCGTTTTTCTTATCCGAATCGACATGAATGACAATCAGCCGCTGGTGAGAAACCCCCTGTTTTTCGTTTTTTAGATATAAAGCATTGATTGTATTGGCGCGTTGGCGGAGTCGTTCCACCTGGCTTGCAGGAATCTCCTCATCCGGCCAGCAGACTTCGTCTTTGTCGCAAGCCAGGACCTCGGAAGACCGGATTCCGTCATCCTTGTCCCGAACGATCAGATATGCGGTAGCTCCATGCGCAAGCAGCCTTCGGGTGAGCCGCAAAGCAACATCATACGCGTATTCATCCTCACAGAGGCTATGCTTGTTGAGTTGACCTACTGCGCCTGGATCCGGACCTCCATGTCCGCTCACAATGTAAAACACTTTTCCTTTGAGCTGATTATCAATCAGGGGAACTCGCTCATACCCTTTCCCAAAGATGTCATATATCCCTCTAATGGGAAGGCTGGATTCATCGATCAGCTCGTTGCGTCCTGCAGACATTGCAGAATTGGAGGATTGAGAAGTTGTGGTTGTTTTGGGTTCAATTTTGGCATTCGGACAAGCGATTTCGTGATAGGGGACCCAGAGCACCCTGCTCACCCGGAAGTCGGCTTTCCGCAAATTGATCTCCAGCATCAATTCATTATAGCGCTGGATTCGCTCGGCTTGTGGACGATCAGATATATTGATCGAGCTTCGAATGCTTGTTCCATCATAAGCATACACCATTACCGGAACCAGATAGATAGTATTTGCCTTCAGGCCTTTTTTGGGGCTGATCTTGTTGATTTCATAAAACATATCCCGGTTACAGGGATAGTCTCGCAAGCCATACAATTCCAGTAATGAATATACACCATCTCCGGGCCGGGCAATGGCTTTTACATATTCCGTCTTTGCGAAAACTGTCTGTGCCAGTAAAAAGAGTAGCAACAGAGATGCAGCGTACTTCATGTTTTGTGTCAATATACTTTTCAATTGATCGCGATAGCTTCCCCAAACTTTGCTTAAGTCGCTGGTTTCAAAACGAAAATCCCTATTGGATATTTTGGATGAACCTGCGCTTCAGGGATGAATTCATCCTGATCTGATTCCTCAAATCTATAAGATTTTTGGGAATATGTCTATTGTAGATGGAAATGTGGGAGGGAGGAGCCTCGTTGAAGGAGGGAATAATAGGGGGGAGATTCCGTGCTCAGGGAAAGGATTCGGGTGGGGGACTCAACAAGGAGCCTCAATGCCTTCTTTAAATCGTTTTGGACAATTTTGCATAGCCGACTTCATTGCCCGTTTTTAGTTGGAGGATATACAGCCCCGGCTGAAGATTGGAACCGATCTCATATTCCCAGTTTGACTGAGCCCTGGTAATGCTAATGGCTACGGGGATGAGGGCTCCTTTGAGGTCATACACGGATACTTCCGTTTGGTTGTGTGGCCAGTCAACCCGAAAGCTATGGGAAAAAGGTTCCGGCGAGGGGTATAGATTCCATTCGACCTGCGAATTCAGAACTTCTGAAATAATTTCGGGCTCCGCTACTTCAGGCTTAACAATTGAAATGCCAGCAAATATCAAGGCGAGAACCAGTGTGGCCGGAATGAGGAGTAAGAGGCTAAAGCGAGGAAAAGAATGAGATTTCATGGGGTGTGTGTTTGGGGGATATTAAACCCCGCTTTTTCAAATATTGGGGAATTGTATGGATATTCCATTACCATGTAAGGAAACTCATGAAAAAGGCCAAGCTTTGGTAATTTTAATCCCAAAATCTAACATCCCGATGGACTAATGCAGGAGAAAGCCAAGTTCTCCGCTAATGACATAGCTGTTCAATCCATCATTCCGAACATATCGACCATATCGGAGAGAGAGGGATTCAAATATCAGCATGCCGCTCATGGGGGTTTGTTTTGCGCGCTTCAAGGGCGTGAGGTTCATTCTGCCTATTCCAGAGATAGGGGAATAGTGAATTCCAATCCCGTATTTATTGCTGATAAAGCTGGAAAGATCGTAGTCAGAAGTGAAATGGGTAGCGGTTTTCTCATGTAGGCCATAGGGCTTGAAAAACCGTGCTGCTGTTTGGGTATGGAATCGATAGAAGGGATAAACTGACAAGAAGCGACTGAGTTTAATCGGGCTTTCCAGGTTTAATGTATAGGCAAGGATATCGAAGGAATCATGATAGATTCGGTTATAGGTTCGGAGGATCAACCAATCCGCAGCATAATAATTCAGTCGGACTCCGATTGGATATTTGATTCTCCAACCCGGCAGGGACTCAATATCAGGAAGGATAGTTTGCTGGAAATAGACCCGGTGAAAAGGAGTTGAGAGCAGTCCTTGTTGTACGACTACTTCACCTGTCAGGGTAGCATGCAGCCTGCGACTGAATACCTGTCGATAGGTTGCTGAAAGGGAAAAAGACCGCCGCTTATCAGTTGGAACGCCAGCAAGCCCCGGTGCGCGTAGTTCTTCCGGCAAATACACGATCCAGGTATCGAGATAGAGTTTGCTGGCCAGGCTGATTTCCCGATTGCCATCTTCGGCTGTTTTCCGCCAGTGAGCACTGAGGGAAGTAGATAGATAATCCGATTCAATGGAGGCCCCTGCTCCCAGTCCCCATTCCTGCCTGCCGCTCGTATCCCTTCGGCTATAGTCCGCATAAATAGCTGCCCGGTTATCCTTGGAGGAGGCAGAAGACACACGGGAGTCAATCTTATCTGTCGAGGCGGAAGTGTAAGTATTGAAATTGGCTTGTAAGGCGAGTTGTGAAACCGAATCCATGGGCACTGTCACGATGACTGTGGAGGAGGCGTCGCGAAGCTCCTCAGTGCCCAGACCGCCTGTAACGGCTGAGTGGATTCCTTCCTGCTCATAATAGTGAAACAGGAAATCTACTTCTACCGGCTCGGGTATCGGGGTGCTCTGGGAATACAGGAAAGAGGTCGCCACCTCCAGATAACAAAACAGGAGGACGGGTAAACACGCCTTGAACAAGAAACAGAATTTGCGAAAAATTGGGTTTAGGTCTTTCAAATTGGCGTTTCAATAGCAGGGTTAACAGAGAAAAAAACGAAGGCCGAAACCCAATCCAAATCCGTATATTTTATGGATCTCTCCTGGAAACTTAGGGGTTTTAGCCCGGATGGTCATTGTGTTGTATCGAGGTTTTACGGTAAGAAATATACCTTTTTCAAGCTGGAAAATATGACTCATGCCGATTTCCCACCAGGTTTTGGTCCCAAAGTTTGATGCTTCCGGATGAATCGTTTTGATGCTAAATAAACCCGCTGTTACATAAGGCGCAAACGTGTATCGATTGCGTGCTGTAAGTTTGTATTCGGTTCCGAGTCCGATGCGTGTCAGGTTAACGGTATTGCCACTGGAGATGTCGTATTCCAGATTATTGCCTCTGGGAGACTCTGCGAGGGTCATGTCATGATCGACCAACATGCGAAAAGTGTATTCTCCACTCAATAGCCAGCGCTCTCCCAGGGATAGATAGAGATGACTTTCCCAGCCTCCGGTAAACGCCAGACTCGTGCGGTCATATCCCAGATGGATACTATCGATCCCCTGGTCATATACCCACCAGCCCATTTCGCCGGTAGGTGTAAATTCTATGGCAAGTCGGCTGGCCTGGCCATAGGAGGAGAGAGGAGATAGGCATAAGGTTATACAGAAGCCTGTGAGAAAGTAAAATATCGAAAATAGGGACTTCTTTGCCATGCAGCTGTTCTTTTGCTTATAGTCGAATTTCCTTCACAAAGGTAACCTCCATTCCTGTTATTTGGTTGCCAGTTTGAGCGGGATTCGATATTCATGATTATCTTGCAATATGTTTAATACGCCTCTTCGGAAAAGATTGGAATCGGCCCATCCTGCTGTATTTACTGCCTTTGCTGTTATAGCCGCCTTTTGCAGCTACGCTTGTATGTATGCTTTTCGTAAGCCTTTTACGGCTGCTGGATTTGCAGATGGGCCAGAAGTATTTGGGCTGGGCTTCAAGTCTCTGCTGGTTATTACCCAGGTTGCGGGATATGCCTTATCCAAGTTCCTGGGAATCAAATTTGTCTCAGAGGCAAAATCGGACCGTCGTCCGTTGATTATTCTGAGCCTGATCGCGGTTTCGCAATTGGCCTGGCTGGGATTTGGATTGACACCTGCTCCCTATAATGCGGCATTCCTGTTTTTTAATGGCTTGCCATTGGGGATGATTTGGGGATTGGTGTTCTCCTATGTGGAAGGGCGAAAGACTACTGAAATCATTGGCCTGGGCTTATGTGCAAGTTTTGTGTTTTCATCCGGATTTGTAAAAGACGTTGGGCGGTCGCTTATGAAATCAGGTGTCAGTGAATACTGGATGCCTTTTGCAACGGGTTTGGTATTCATCTTACCCTTGTTGATATCTGTCTGGCTCCTGAGCCAGATTCCCCCACCGAGCGAAGCGGATGAAGCCCTGCGAACGAAACGTGTCCCAATGGATGGTGCAGCGAGATGGGCGTTCTTTAAAAAGTTTGCGGTGGGACTGGTCTTGCTGGTTACCGTATATACGGTTCTGACTACCTACCGGGATTTTCGGGATAATTTTATGCAGGATATCTGGATGGAAATTGTTGCGATTGAAAATCCGGGGCTGGAAGGAGAGGCCCTGACTGAAAAAAGAGATGCGGTTAATTTTTCAGCAACAGAAACCCCCGTCTCTATTGGCGTATTGCTGCTTCTGATGCTGATCGTATTGGTAAAAGACAATCGTATTGCCCTGATGATCAATTTGATTTCAATAGGCTTTGGAATCTTAATGGCTGGCCTGTCCACCTGGGGGTTTCATCAGGGTTGGATTAGTGGATATACCTGGATGTTGCTCACCGGATTTGGGACTTATTTTGCATACATCCCCTTTAATAGCATCCTGTTTGATCGGCTAATCGCTGCCTTTCAATATGTGAGTAATGTGGGTTTCCTGATTTACGTTGCAGATGCCTTCGGCTATCTGGGAAGTGTAACGGCATTGATTTACAAGGACTTTGGACCTACTGACTTTAGTTGGGTAGAGTTTTTTAGTGGAATCAGTTATGCACTCGCAATCATAGGGGGGATTGGGACACTCGTTGCGATGGCCTACTTCTGGATCAGCTATGAAAATCGGCAAAAAGAGTTGGAAGGATAACGCTTGGTTTTTAGGATTCCAAGAAAGGGGACTACCCCAGGAATCGGTTTTCAATTCCAGTTTCCTGGCATAGACTTGCCAGGTTTTTTCTGAATTCGTAACTAATCATTCGCTCCAGCCGCTTGTTTTGTTGGTGGAGGGATTTGGTCAACCGTTTCTGTTGCTCTGGGCAGTTGGTATTGGAAATTCGCCGCTCAAGACGAGGGATATAACGCAAAATCGCGTCGATCGTTAGGAGATGTAAATCAGGTTTCATGCAAGGGAAAGCGTGCCTGGGTTTTTCACCCTTAAGGAATCTTTGTTTATTGTGTCGCATAACAAATTACACATTTTGCCTGATATGAAAGACCTTATTTTGAAATTTTGGTATTGCCTATTCTTTTTTTCCTTCTTTTGCACGGATTTTTCTGTATTTGCACAACGGGGCAGAGCCTACCCAACGCGGCCGGGGTTTTATATTGGTGGGATAGCCTCTCACAATTCGGTAGGCGGCGGCTTTGATGGAGAATCTCTGATCATCGACCTGAATAAAGGACTGACTGCTACAGTACCTGATTTGGCAACTTTTTTCGGGTTTGGAGGCTCAATTGGGGTGCGCACCTTACAAGGAGGATTTGAAGCGAGTTATCTCAGATATACACATGATGCCAGCTGGCTCAATACATCGAGCGATGCAGTTGTGGAGCATATCAATATCGCCCTGAAGCGCTATTGGTTACCGCGCGAGCAATTTCAACCCGTGTTGCACTTAGGCTGGTTGCCGTATTCCCGAATACAGGTAAGTGGAGGCATGCTCACAACCAACGGGCTATCTGACAGCCGGTATAAGGGAGCTACCTTTAGTTTCAATGGAGGCGGAGGGTTACTGCTGCATTTGGGACCAAGGCTAAGCGCAGAAGGGCTGGTTTTGTATCGCTACGTACAATATGAAAAAATAGAATCTGTTTCTACCCTCGAAACGATAGAGTTGGCCGACATCCTAAATGGTAGCGGCCTTAATGGCTCTATTAGTCTCTCAGTCGTTTTGTTCTAGGGACGTTAGGGGAGCAAGACCGAGGACTTCTTCGGCGTATTGATAGGTTGCTTCCTGGACGGCCTGCACATCCTGGGACCAAATCTCTCCGGCGAGCCCATGGTTGCCAACGGTAGGAAAAGCAACTTTCCGCTTGAGATGAGCCGGAGTACCGAGTTGATCAAACATTTCCAGCATTCTGGGAACCGACACGACCTGGTCTTGTTCTGTTTCGTTTTTGTAGTAATAGCCCAGAAATACGGGTTGGGTTACCTGCTGAAAGGTTTCTGCTGTCATGGTGGCAGCAACCATTGCCTTCAGTGCGACCAGACTTTCGATTCTGTATTTGGTAGACCAGTATTTCTGGGTTTCTTCATCTCCTTCCCATTCCCGAAAATCACTCCCCATAATGGTACGTGCCAGCTGCAGACCCCAGGGCTTGATCAATAAACTGGAACTTGGGTCGAAGAGATCGATATTAGGAGAATAGAGAATGAGCCCTGCAATATCCGGATGGTCAGCAGCGAGCATGAGAGAGAGGGTCCCGCCTGTAGAGGTGGACATGAGGATGACTTTTTCGCCTAATTGCCGACCGATTGCGAGGGCTTCCTTAGCCGTTTCATAAAAAGCTTCCGGGCTGAGATCGAGCATCGCATTTTCATGCTCAATTCCATGGCTTTGGAGACGGGCGAGATAGAGGTTACAGCCGTATCGCCTGGCAAATTCTCTATGGGTAGGCCGACCTTCTGCTTGAGAGGCAGAGAAGCCATGTAGATAGACCAGACTGTAAGGACTCTTTTGATAGGCAAATGAATCTGCCCAGACAATGCGAGCTTCATTGTCTGCTTTGATACCGGGTACTGCAGCTTCAGTGGTGTTGATCTGAGCTTCCAGTTCTTGCAGGTCATTATTTACTGAGGGCAAATCTGCCTCGAACATGGGTTTTTCAGGGGCGGGCCCAAACAGATAGGCGACCGCCAATACTACCCCGATCCCAATGATCCACAATAAGAATTTCATAGTAGTCCTTTTTATCCTGCCAAGATAAACAGATATTCTGCATATGTGAAGCGGGCGACACTTGCTGTCAGTTATAAAATTGATTTTGGTAAAACGATTGAAGCTGTAAGGGAACCCGATTGCCCAGGGCATGAGAAGCATTTTCTTTGAATTCACAAGAATGGATTTTAGATTTCCCCTTCATACAATCATTATTCACATGAATCATTTCCTGCGTACTGTATTCGGATCGGCTGTTTGTAGTGGCCTTTTATTCGCAGCCTGTTCATCCAATCCTTCTCCACAAGACTCCTCTCCTGATATGAAATTCACCGGCGCGCCTGAAGAAGTGAAATTGATCAGCCTTGACCCCGGACATTTTCACGCTGCCCTTGTTCAGAAAAATATGTATGAGGAAGTAGCGCCTGCCGTCTATGTGTATGCCCCCGAAGGGCCGGATGCAGGCGATCACCTGGAGCGAATTAATGGCTTTAATGATCGGGATGATTCGCCTACTCATTGGGAGGAAATTCTATACACCGGGCCTGATTTTCTGGAGAAAATGATTGCAGATAAGGCGGGTAATGTGGTCGTGATTTCGGGAAACAATCAGCGCAAGACGGAATATATACTCGAATCGGTAAAAGGAGGCTTGAATGTCCTGGCTGATAAGCCCATGGCCATTGAGGCAGCAGACTTTGAATCCCTCAAAACGGCGTTTAAGGTTGCCGAAGAAAACGATGTCTTGTTATATGATATCATGACCGAGCGGTTTGAGATCACCACGCTATTGCAAAAGGAATTGTCTCAGGTACCGGCATTATTCGGTGAATTAATTACGGGAAGCCCCGAAGAGCCAGCCGTAACAAAAGAGAGTGTGCATCACTTTTTCAAATATGTAGCAGGGAATCAAATTAAGCGACCCGCATGGTTTTTCGATGTAGCCCAGCAAGGAGAAGGGATTGTGGATGTCACAACCCACCTTGTAGATTTGGTGCAATGGGAGTGTTACCCGGAGCAAACCCTTGACTATACCCGGGATATCGAACTCGTTTCTGCAAAGCATTGGCCTACAGAATTGACGCCGGAGCAATTCAATACCGTCACGCGGCTGGAATCCTATCCGGACTACCTCAAGCCTGTGATCGATGCCAATAATAATTTGCAGACCTATGCAAATGGAGAGATTATCTACAAATTAAAAGGCACTTATGCCAAGGTATCCGTAATCTGGAACTATCAGGCACCTGAAGGGGGAGGGGATACGCATTACTCGATCATGCGCGGTACACAGGTAAACCTGATTATCCGGCAGGGAGCCAAACAAAACTACCGACCTGCTTTATACATTGAGCCGGTGGAGGGAGTTGAAGCAGATAAGATGGAAGCAGCAGCGGAAAGAGCAGTCATGGACTTGCAGAGCCGGTTTCCGGGTCTTGAAATTAGCCGGCAGGGAGATGCGATTGAGGGAGATGGCTGGGAAGTTATCATTCCGGATGAATATCACAACGGGCATGAGGCGCATTTCGGACAGGTTACTGCCACTTACTTTTCCTACCTCAGAGCCGGTAAATTGCCTGAATGGGAAGTGCCCAATATGATTGCCAAATACTATACAACTACCCAGGCATTGGAACTCGCCAAGTCAGGAGACTAGTCCTGATTCTAGTAAATAGATGCCCCCATTGAGGGAGGCAACTCTTATGCGCATCTGTAGATACAACTACCGGTGCGCATTCTTTTTTCGTGTAATTTTATGTCGACATAAAATATAACACTGTTATTGGTTCTTGGCAATTCCCCCTCATTATAAGATATTGCGCCAGCATTTCGCAATCGCACAGGCTGTCTGCCTCACATCTGCTTAATTCCGACTTTTATGATCGATTTTAGAGAAGCCCAACTGAGAAAACTTGCTGTACATAAAGTGGGGAATAAGAGTAGGGGGGAAGGTTTCATTGCCTCTCAGAGCTTGTACGATATAGAGGAAGATACCCGTCCAATATTAGAAGATTATTTCCTGAAGCCCTTCAGAGCGGAGGAGTTTTTTCGTTTTTCTCATGAGTCTTCCTTAGACTTGAATGAGATGTATAATTATTGCGGAAACTTGTTTAATGGGGATGATTTCCTGGAGCAATCTGTTCACATGCTCAAACATCTCTATCTGCAAACAACTCACCCCCAGATAAGTCGGGGAGAATTTTATGTCGCCAGGTTTAGGGATTGCATCATTGATGGACAGGAACTGGAAGCCATCGGGGTATTCAAATCTGAAAACAAAGAAGTCTTTTTGCAATTCGGTAAAGAAACCGATGATGTGCACATGCGGATAGAACAAGGGGTAAGCACGAAAAAACTGGATAAAGGGTGCCTGATTTTTAATACGTTTAATGAAGATGGATATAGCGCCCTGATGGTGGACAATCTGAGTGATGAAGCTGCTTATTGGAAAGATTATTTCCTTCATATTGAGCGGGTTCAGGATAATAGCTTCCAGACGGAGACCTATTTGAATCTTGCACGGGATTTTTGTGAGGAAGTTGTTTCCCAGGAAGCTGACAAGAAAGAACAGCTGATGTTTCTCAATAAGTCACTGAACTATTTCACTTCCAACGAGACCTTTGATGCGGATGATTTTCGGGAAACGGTCATTGAGAATCCGGAGCAAAAGGCTCAATTTGACTCCTATCGGGAAGATTATGAAGACCAGCAGGGAATCGATCACGAAACGGGTTTCGCCATTTCAAAATACGCTATCCGAAGTCAGCGAAAGCATTTCAAGAACCTCATCAAATTGGATACGCAGATTCAAATTCAGCTAAACAATAAAAATGCTGAAGAAGCTGCCAAATACCTGGAAAGAGGATTTGACGAGCAGGTCGGCATGTATTACTACAAGGTTTATTTTAATGGGGAGGTGGACTGATTCTTCTCTCTGCCACAGGCCCTTTGCTTCTTTTCGCCTTCGTGTTCAATTCTCCTCTCAAATTGCTGCGACAATCGCCATAAATATCCAAGGCGCCAGCCATGCCCAGGCAAATAGTTCCCGGTTGGCTGTATGAACATCTTCATCTGGTGAAATCCCAATTGCGACCATCATGGCCAGCATGGCAAGAGCCATCAGGGGAACTCCCATGAGCACAGTTGACATCAGGCTGGGTGGGGTGAATAAGAAAGCTACTACCCAGGGGATCACAGCAGCTCCGACGAAGCCTCGCTTGAGGTTGGCAGGGGAAAGCCAGCCTTTCCAAACGGCGAAAAGATATTGCATCACCAATAAGGGTAGCATGCTAAGGGAAGCCGATTTCATGAATAGGGAAATCAAATAGGTCCAGCTCAACGAAGGTTGGTCGGGGGAACTCGGAGTATAGAGAATGGGTAAATTAAACGAGGCCAGATAGCCCAGCTCTTTAGGACCGAGCCAAAACCAATAAATCGAAGCTCCGATTATCATGAGAATTACACTCATGGTAAGCCAGGTTATCCAGGGGGTACGGGCTGTGCCGGTGAACCGAATATTTACATACCAGGAAGCAATTGCCAAAAAAGGGACCAGGAGAAATAGCCGCAATTGATAAGACCTGATGGTTGCCTTTACAGTTGAAAGTGCTGCAAATTCTACTCCGTTTTCAAATCGGGCTATCCAGTCCAGGAAAAAGTCAATCACGGGCTGTGAGGGGAACAGGAGCGCAATCGCGCATGCGCCAGCAAATAAAGCAAGGTTGGTCAATATGATTCGACCGGCAGGATTGGTATCAGGATTCATGTGTAGTTTCTTCGTCAGATGAGCTGCGCGTCTCGCGGGTAATTTGTCGAATAGCCTGTATAGCATCCTGGATATCTCCCATTGGAAATTCTCCCGTCCCGGTAAGATCAATCAGGCCAGGGGAACTGATCAGGTGCTGCACACTTGCACCACCGGTAGTAGCAATAATAAAGACTTTTGCATCATCGAGAATCAGCTTATTCTCCTTCAATAATGGCTCTAGGTCTTCGTAGTTCTCCAGTTTCTTGCGATCGGGTTTGCTGAGAGCGTATCGCTTATCTATAGTTTGGATGTCAGCTGAAATGATGTCAATATAAAAATATTCACTTGTAATTTCATCCGTGAGCTTACCCGTCTGACTGTCCCAGATGCATTGATATACATCCAGATATTTAGCGGTAAAGAAGAGGCAGGTGATCGCAATGGGATTGTGGCGAATATAGCCGTCTTTGCCAACCCGAAAAGCAATTTCAGCTTTTCCTGCATCCCAGATCCGGGGACCGGTCAGTAAAATGGATTCCCGAACCAGTTCTTCCTGACTAAGCATAGTCGAACCCAGCGCTCGTTTGAGCACGCGGGCAATATCGCCAGATTGGGCCGTATCCACCTCGGTATCCTTGGCCCGTTTGAACCATTTTCGCAAGCCCCATCCACCGACGGCTATTGGAAGCAGGCCTGCACCGTAAAAATAAAGGAAGGGAATACCCACCAATACGGCAATCCATGTCCATTTTGGCGGAACACGTTTCTGATTGCGGAAATAGGTGCGTATGCGCTTTCTATTGGGTCCTTCCATGTGCTTACGGTATCATCATTTCGCTGGTCTGATTTCTATTGGCGAATCTGACTTGCAATATACTTTTCTCAGGCGAGCGCATCCAGTACTTTGTCAACCCGTTTTTTCTCTACCAGCCTGATAGCTCGGAGAATTGTACTCACTTGCAAGCCGGGGCGCTGCAATAATCGCGCAAAAGTAACCGTGTGGAGGTCTTCCTCTCGTACCAGGGAATCGTGCTGAGTCGGATCACTCTTTGCAAATCGACAAGCGACTCGCCAGGCATTTTTACGGGCTTTGGAAACGCTGAATGCTGCCAATTTCTCATCTGCCTTGCCCGTAAGCACGTCCAATAGGCGCATAGAAGGAGAAACCGCATTTATTTTTTGTTGTACTGCCTCTACCATTTCTCCAAGCAACTCATTGATCGCAACGAAGTCTGGCTCAATCGTATCAATAGGCTGTCCCGCTATAGTCTGGGCTGCAGCTATTCCCAAATCCAGATTGATATGTGCATTGATGCCAAGCAGGAGGTGCTGGAGAATGGTATAGCGTTTCTTGCGAGTCGCATTAAAGGCAATTCTCCAGGATTTGCTGGGCTTTTTACCTGCCTGATAAAGTGTCCAGGCTTCCAGGTATCGATTGGCAAAGATCACATCCAGCCGCTCCATACGAGGCCCATCAATAAAGCGCCCAGCTGCAATTCCCTCCTTTACGGCGACTGTTACTCCTCTGTATAAAGAAGCGAAATATCCTGCCGGGCTATTATGCTCCCGCGACCAGCTAATGATCGTATCCAGATGGGTAATAACTTCGTCAATGGTTGTAGCCTGCATAAAGCCTCTTTTGCGCCGAAAATAGGGATTTTGAGGCTGGGGGACAAGTGGCTTGCTTTGTAATTTTGCCTAAGCGGGAGCGGGAATAAGTTGGAAGAAGTTTCCGATGGATGCCAATAGGAAATTAGTACCAATTATTAGCAGAGCAATTATTATGGCAGAAAGGATCAGGTACGAAATTGTCTTTTCATTCCATTGATAAGATTTGAACTCGATTAACAGGCTCTCAGGGGGAGTCTGCTCTACCTCGACCAGGGAGGTTCTGGCAAGTAAATCGCCTAGCCTTCTTCGGGGAGATGCGACGGCAACCAGAATGTCTAATGGAAAGAATAAGATTACAACGTTTCTGACGAAACACTGTAATTCAGTGGCGGGCAGCCCCGTAGCTACCTTCACTACCTGAAAGCCATAATATCGCTTGGCAAAACTTTGGCCGCTCAAAAAATCCTTATAACCAAGAATCAGACAGGTTAATATCATCAATGCATAAACTAATGAGAGGCTGATATGAATTGCCACTAGGTTTATCAAGCCAATCGGAATCAAGACGATTAATAACATCCCAAAATCATAACGAACAAGCAGAAGGCGGGTAGGGAAGAAGCGAGGCGTTCGCTCCATTGCCTTTTTCTGTTTCTTGAATAAATAGGTAAACATAAAGGAGATCATTATCTGAAAGAAAATAACCGATTGCTTCCAGGCAGTTAAATAATAGGGCGGCGAACTATTGAAATACCAGCAATTCGCCGCCTCATAATGAGTGGATCAGGCACTGGGGCCATCCCATCCTCCAACTCCCATTCCTTCGAGCCCTGCCTTCCGGATCGGCTCAGTAGCATCATTCAATGCCTGGAAGCCAAAATCGAGCCCCGAAATGGTTCGGATAGGGCGTGTTCCGGGTGCCATGTCAATCAGTTTTTCAAAATCCCGAACAACAATCATGGGATCGGTAGGGGCATTCTCGTCTTGAAACATAGACATGACCTGCTGCTGGAATCCCTGGCCAAATTCAGCTACGTGCTGATAGGCGGCAGCAACTTCAGCATCCGCAGGCATAACCATATTTCCAAAGAAATTGGTGGAGAAAGGTCCGGGTTCCACTAGCACTACGTCTATTCCCAAAGGTGCCAGTTCATAGCGCATTGCCTCACTCATGCCTTCCAGGCCCCATTTGCTGGCATGATAGACCCCAAATCCGGGGAAGGCACCTCGGCCGGCGGTTGAACTTACCTGGATAATTAAGCCAGATTTACGGGCGCGCATTCCGGGCAATACCGCCTTCGCGACACGGACAGTTCCAACTATATTGAGATCCAGCTGAGCGAGAATTTCATCTGCACTATATGCTTCAAGTGGTCCGCCAAATCCACTTCCTGCATTGTTGATCAATACATCTATCTCAGTGAAATGGGAGGCTGCAGCAGCGACGCTTTCGTCGGAAGTTACATCCAGCTCTACGACTTCGATAGCAAGCCCATTTTCAGATGCATAATCGCTCAAAGCCTTGGCGGCACCCGCATTTTTACCGCTGACATTTCGCATGGTCGCATAAATACGGTGGCCTTTGTCAGCCAGGTACCTGGCTGCATCAAATCCAAATCCGGAACTGCAACCTGTAATTAGGATGGTTTTCATAGCTAAATTCTTAGGAGTAATATGAATGGACGATATGTCTCGTCATTAAAATTGGGGATTTATTTTCCCAATTAAAAGGAGAAGAAGCATTCTATAGGGTGCCAAATTGTCATATTCATTCACTCTTATGTATATTTGTACCGCAATGTGCAGAGTGCCTTTGCAAGAGATAGCGGAAACCGATGCGAGATAAGATTACAAATAAAACTTTCCGGCCTGTAACCCTGGAAAAGAAAATAGAAGAGGAGCGCCAGGGAGCCGCCTACGAGGCTGAAGTGGTAGTTCCTGCCGGAGGAAAATTGGCCTATATTGAGACCTATGGGTGTCAGATGAATTTTTCCGATACGGAAATCGTCGCTTCCATGCTGGCCGATATGAACTACGGCTTTACCTCCGACGAGACGCAGGCGGATCTGGTATTCATCAATACCTGTAGTATTCGTGAAAATGCCGAGTCTAAAGTCTGGAACCGCCTAAAAGCCCTCCGTCGCCGAAAGGACGAGAATCCCGAATTGATGGTAGGGGTGCTGGGCTGCATGGCGGAGCGGATGAAAGAACAATTGCTCGAAAAGGAAAAACTGGTAGATATGGTCGTAGGGCCGGATGCCTATCGCGATCTGGCTACCCTTGTATCAGAAGTGGAAACCGGACAAAAGGCCGTAAACGTCCTGCTTTCTCGTGAAGAAACCTATGCGGATGTTGCACCGGTTCGCCTGAATACGAATGGCGTATGTGCCTTTGTTACCATCATGCGGGGTTGTGATAATATGTGCTCTTTTTGCGTTGTGCCCTTTACCCGTGGACGGGAAAGGAGCCGCGATCCGCATTCAATCGTGCGGGAAGTGGAAGAATTGGCAGCACAGGGATATAAGGAAGTTACCCTTCTGGGGCAGAATGTAGATTCGTATAAGTGGTCGCCTGACGGAGAGTTGAAGGGGAAAGCCCAGATTGAAAAGGCAGAGCGTATAGGAGAAGAGGTGGAGATAGTCAATTTTGCCAATCTGCTCGAACGAGTAGCGCAGGTAAGTCCGGATATGCGTGTGCGGTTTTCTACTTCGCACCCCAAAGACATTACCGATGATGTGCTGCACACCATCGCCAAATACGACAACATTTGCAACTACATTCACCTGCCCCTGCAATCCGGCAGCAGCCGCATGCTGGAATTGATGAACCGGGGATACACAAAAGAGTGGTATAAGCAAAAAATAGATCGAATTCGGGAGATCATTCCCGGGTGTGCTATCTCTTCGGATATCATCACGGGTTTTTGTACTGAGACAGATGCTGACCAGGAAGAGACATTGGAAGTAATGGCGTATTCCCGATACAGTCATGCGTATATGTTTGCCTATTCTGAGCGTCCTGGTACGATGGCAGCCCGGAAAATGGAAGATGATGTCCCGGAACTGATTAAGAAAGAACGCCTTACTGCAGTGATTTTGTTGCAAAATGGGATATCCCGGGAGGAAAATCAAAAAGACATTGGTGAGACCTATCGCATTTTGATTGAAGGGAACTCCCGGCGTTCAGATCAGGATTTCTGTGGCCGAAACGATCACAACAAAATGGTCGTATTTCCTAAGGGGGATAAAGACCTCGGACCTGGTGATTATGTTGAGGTGAAAATCCGGGAAGCTACCAGCGCGACACTGATGGGAGACATGGTATAAAGGCTTTCAGAAAATAGCTGAAGGCGATCGCAAATATGACGATACAACAAGTAAAGCAACAGTTCGGGATAATCGGTAACTGCCGGGAGATCAATACAGCTGTGGAAATTGCGATGCAGGTCGCTCCCACGGAAGTAGCGGTATTGATCAATGGGGAAAATGGTACCGGTAAAGATGTGTTTCCCCGAATCATACACAAATACAGCAAGCGGAAGCACAATCCTTTTATCGCCATCAATACCGGCGCAATTCCGGAAGGTACAGTTGATTCTGAACTCTTTGGTCACAAAAAAGGAGCCTTTACTTCTGCGTACGAAACCCGTAAGGGCTATTTCGAGGAAGTGGAGAACGGGACGATTTTCCTGGATGAGATTGCCGAAATGCCGCTCGCGACACAGGCCCGTTTGTTACGTTTGTTGGAAAATGGAGAATACCTCAGAGTGGGGTCCAGCGAAGTTCAAAAAGCGGATGTGCGGGTGATGGCTGCGACCAATAAAAATCTGGTCGATATGATTCGGCACGGGAAATTTCGGGAAGACCTGTTTTTTCGACTCAATACCGTTACCATTTTAGTACCGGCATTACGCGACCGAGGAGCTGATATTGAGCTCCTGTTTAATTATTTTGCACTCGAATTTGCTGAAAAATACCAGCGGGAGCCCATCGTATTAACCGATGAAGCCATTCCCATGCTCTATCAATATCGCTGGCCAGGAAATGTGCGGGAACTGAGAAACCTGGTGGAGAAGCTGACTGTGCTGGTAAAAGGAGAATGGGTTACCCCCAAGATTCTTTCTCAAAACCTACTGTTGCAAGAGAGCTATTTGCCGAGTATCGTTACCCTGCCTGCGGCAGGAAACTTCGATCAGGGGAATGGTGGGGTAAATGGAGAAGATAGAGACATGCTTCTGAAACTCATTTATGATCTGGGAAAAGAAGTTTCCGATTTGAAAAAGATGATCTACCTCGGTATGCAGGGCCGCGAGACTGAAGGGTCTTCCGCTCCGGGATTCCCTAAGGGGGAAACTGAATTTGTCGGAGATAGACCTACTGAGTTTCGGTCCTCGATGCAACCTCCACGCAAAGACCCGGTACTTTTAGAAGAGTCTTTGTCCTTGGAGAAAAAGGAGCGTGAAATGATCATTAAGGCACTGAGCAAGCACAATAATAATCGCAAAAAAGCGGCTTCCGATCTTGAAATCTCTGAACGAACCCTATATCGGAAAATCAAAAACTACAACATTGATTTGTAGGGACTTTGAAAACCTTGCATTATGAACCGACTTTCTTTTTGTATGATCAGCCTGTTTCTCTCTTTGCTGCTGAGTTGCACAACTACTTTCAACTTTACAGGCGGAAAGGTGGATGAACGATTGGAAACGCTGGCAGTAGATCAGTTTATTAACGAGGCGCCCATTATCGTGCCCTCACTGGCTCAGGATTTCACGGAAGCCCTTCAGGATCGCTTCCTTTCTCAAAGTAGATTGTCCCTTACGACAGAAAATGCAGATATCTTCATTAGTGGGGTTATAACGGGGTATCGCGTGGATTATGTAGCAATTCAAGGAGATGATCGGGCAGCTCAAAACCGTTTAACAGTAGCGATCCAGGTAAAATTTGAAAATAACATAGAGGAGAAAGATAGCTGGGATCAGGGCTTTAATAGCTTCGTGGATTTTGATGCAGACGAGGACTTCACCTCGATTGAGCCGGATCTGATTGAGGAGATTGTCGAGCAACTTACCCAGGATATTTTTAATAAATCCGTTGGAAAGTGGTAAAAGTTTCCGATTTTAATGAAGTAAAACCTGATAAGCTGTTTATTCGCAGCCCTTTTTACCTGAAAATTAACCAATAGGATGAATTCGCTTTCCTTATACCAAAAATCACTTGCCGGAGAACTGAGCAAGAGTGAATGGGAAGCTCTGGCGGAGATGCTGGAAAAACATCCTTATTTCTCCCTGGGGCATTATATACGTGCGAAGAGGAAAGCAAGCCACGAAGATTTGTTCATTGCTTCTACTCATTCTCCGAATAGATCAATGCTTCGGAAATATGTAGAAGGGAATGGAATCCCCCTTAAGGTGGACGTTGAACCGAAAGAGGACAGGCCTATGAAAGCAGACGACAAGCAACCAATACGGCCCTTTGAGGGGAATGACCTGTTTTCAGTGGTAGATTTTGACGCGCTTTCTAATTCGGAAGAGCCGACAGACTCCCTGTTCTCCCTACATGTGGGAGATCAAATAGAGGGAGTAGATGTAAATCTGAATATAAGAGTAAAGATAGGAATGTTGAAGTGGCTGGGTTGGGTACCCCGCATTCGACAGCAAATGCTTAAGTATAAGATATCGGAACCGATCTTTCATAAAGACTGGAAAAAGCAGGTAGAAGTGGAAGCAGAAGCGTCTGACGAAGTTGTACTTCCGGATTTAGAGCAGAAAAGGCAAGCCGAGAAAGCCGAAAAAGTATCATTACTGGATCAATTTCTTAAAACGCAGCCAGAAATGGCCCGGCTTGACCCTTCCCAACCGATTGTGCAGGATGACGAAGCTGTGGCCAGCGTAGAAGAGGAAGGGGAGGTTGTAACGGAAACACTTGCTCGCTTACTTTTGATGCAGGGAAACCTGGGTGAGGCTTCCGCTATGTACAAAAAACTCAGCTTGTTATTCCCCGAAAAAAGTACTTACTTTGAGACTCAAATCGCTAAAATCAAAGAAAGAAAATGATTTTTTTAGTACTCGGATCACTGACATTAGTTATTGCCTTAACCATGATTTTGGTGGTGGTAATTCAAAATAGCAAGGGAGGCGGGCTCTCCTCTACTTTTGGCGCATCAGGTGCTGCCAATCAGTTGTTAGGCTCACGCCGGAGCAGTGAGTTCATCGAAAAAGTTACCTGGTACCTCGCCGGTGGGCTTGCCATAATGGCATTTCTGGCAAACGTTGCAGGGAATCAGAGCACTGCCCCTACAAACGACTTGCGTTTCGGTCAGGCAATCGAAGAGCAGGCTAATTTTGCGCCCACTTCTTCTGAAAACTTATTGCCACCCGCTCCAGCTCCTGCGCCAGCGGAAGGCGAAGATAACTAAGCGATTTTTTTTTCGCTGAAACCCCATTGGCAGATATGTCGATGGGGTTTTTTTATGGGGCTAATTAAGCTGACCTTGATTTAGGGAGTATCCACCTTAATCTTTTTTGTCCAAAATTTATTAGTGAATTAAAATATAACACTGTTTTCATATTTTTTTAACTAGCCATTCGGCTCAATTTCGTGGTTTATGAAACTATCTGTTGTTTTATCTGGAATGATGCTTTTGCTTGGGGGATATGCTTGTGGTACAAAAAATATGCAGGAGCAGGAGACTAACAGCGGCCTGTATGGGCAATTTGAAGGGATAGATTTGGTCGATAGTCTCCACCTGGGGACTCAATTTGGCGAGGAGGTTGATATCCCTTTAGCGGCTTCCGATTTGTTTCAGGCTTTTACGGATTCGCAGCTTCAGCAAATCTACTTCGAATATGACAGTGCGGTTACCCAGACTCACGGCGTAGGTAAGTTTCAGCTTGATGCTGATAGAGAGGCCTGTTTACTCCGAATGACGGAAGGGTGGTGGATATTCCTGGGAATGGCTGTATATGACATACAAAAGCAACAATTCACAGGACTGTATCCTCTGACTTCCCTGTATGGTGGTGATGGAGGGCAGGAAGTGAGGGAATCCTGGTTGATGGTAGATCCAAAGGGTAGGGTAGCGGCCATCGTGACGCATCAGCTAGATCGATGGATGGAAATGCAGGAAGAGGAAATAGTAGAACACCGAAACCATGCTTTCGAGCGCAGCCGATGGAACGGTTCGGGATTCGATGTGGAAACCCTGTCGGATTCTGCCCGCCTAATAAAAGCCTTCCCAATTGATTGGTAGAGTAGGGGAGGCCTAGACCAGGCCTACTACAAACCTCCGGGAAGTAGCAGAAAGCATACCTCTGAGCCGTGCTTTCATGTTTGGCGTATGACCTGACATGGAAAGCGAAATAAAGCCATGTACCATGGCCCACCAGCTAAAAAATAATTCTTCGCGACCTCCCTCATAAGCTGGGAGAGATTGGATGAATTCGCTCAGGGAAGTAGCACTATCTCGCAGGTAATGCGTTCCGCCTGGAATGCAATATATCCCCTCCAGGTTAAACATGACCTGGTACAAGTCTGGATTCTTGGTTGCAAAATCCCAGGCCGCCAATGACATTGCCTCAATCTGAGAAGGAGGGTGAGAGAGGGTCGAAGCATAAGCCTCGCTAATGTTGTCGCGGAGGAGCGCAAAGCCCATTTTCTCCAGTTCTCCCAGGATTTCAGGCTTCCCACCTTTATAGTGCTCATAAATAACGGGGGGCGTGTAAGCGATTACCTCTGCAATTTTGCGAATCGATACTTTTTCCCAACCCTTTTTGCGGAAAAGTTCCCTTGTGGCATCCAAAACGTCTTTTTTGAGACGGGCAATTTCCCTTTCCCGGCGAATTTTATGCGGCTTCTTCTCTTTCATTTTATTAATGATCTTTTTTATAACGATGTTATGAATAACATAAAATTTTGCGAATTTTCCAAATCCAGGGAACAAGCTCTTTCGGTTATTCGTATCATGCAACCTGACTTTTACCCATTATCGACCATGATCCCATCAAACGATGCCTACTTTGCTGCCAATAAGGCCCTTTGGAACGCCAAAACCCCCATTCATGTAGATACAGAAATGTATGATATGGCTGCTTTCCGGGCAGGGCAATCTTCCCTCAGATCCATAGAATTGGAAGGGCTGGGGGAGGTTGCCGGAAAATCCATACTGCACCTGCAGTGCCATTTTGGGCAGGATAGCCTTTCATGGGCCCGAGAGGGAGCACAAGTAACCGGAGTTGACCTCTCCGATGCAGCTATTGATCAGGCGCGTGCCCTTTCTCGCGAGCTGAATATTCCAGCAGAGTTTATTTGCTGCAATGTTTACGATCTCAAAGATCACTTGAAGGGGAAATTTGACATTGTGTTTACTTCTTATGGAACAATTGGCTGGCTTCCGGATCTGGATCCGTGGGCAGAGGTCATTAGTCATTTTCTTAAGCCGGGGGGTACTTTTTTTATCGCTGATTTTCATCCTGTTGTATGGATGATGGATGATGATTTTAAAGAATTCACTTATTCATATTTCAACAAGGGGGTAATTGAGGAAGAGGTATCCGGGACGTATGCAGATCGGGATGCTGATATTCAAATGCTGAGCTATGGTTGGAATCACCCATTGAGTGAAATTATAACCGCATTAATTGGAAAAAGGCTGGAAATCAGAGACCTTTCTGAGTATGATTATAGTCCCTGGGCCTGTTTTCCGCATCTCAAGCAAATTGATGAGAGAAAGTGGATATTCGAGCATTTGGAGCATAAAATCCCCTATGTTTACAGCATAAAAGCGCAAAAACCTACATCCTGAGCAAAGATGAAGGGTTTTCAAAAATTGCGCTTTGATGATTCAGGATTTATTCCTTAGCATGCGTAAAACCTGTTAAAGCCCAATATTTTGAAAGCTAATTTGCTCTTGTTAACCCTGGCAATTCTGATAGGAGGTTTTCCTGTTTTTGGTCAATCCTCTCCCTCAGAATCTTTTCTCCTTCCCTGGCCTAAAACCGGCAATTGGGAGGTTGCCCACCACAATTGGGACGAGACGGGCCTTGATCTCACCCTCCTGCGTGATGGAGAAAGCCTGGACAATTGGTCCGAAATCGGAAATCTTACCTTCTACAAAGGCTACTACCGGAAAGGGGTAGAGCAAATCATGCAAGGCATGATAAAAAATGCCCAAAGCACTTACCGAAAAGCCAAGATGACAATTGTTGAGAAGCATACAGGATGGGACATCTCCCATCCCTGGGTCCTCTTCACTATCGAATGTGATGATTACAACCAAACCGGACAACCTCAATCAGTCATGTACATGGTCCGAAAGGGAGATCACTATACTTATATTGCTTATCGGGCAATCCGAGAGGAGAAAATACCGGGAAAAATGAAACGTGAGTGGTCTGATTTTTTCACGTCAGGGGAAGTAGTAGCTTTAGATTGGACAGCATGCTTATTAGAGAGCGGATTAGGTGGATTGGGTTTTTTGGAAAGAGGAAATTAACCTAATTTGGGTTCGATAAATTCGTCCCCATATCCTCCCCTATGAAAAGTTTCCTTGCCGGCTTGTCTTATCTTTGGGTATTTTTATATGTGCTCTCTGCCCAACCCAACCTATCTTATTATTTACCTCAAAATGTCGCCTATAATCCAGCTATTCCGACTCCGGCTGAATTCATTCGGCACGAAGTCGGGGAGTGGCATATTACACATGATCGCCTGGTCTCTTATATGCAGAAACTGGCGAGTGTATCCGATCGGATTACCTTTGAAATAACAGGAGAAACATACGAACGCCGCCCCATTGTATTATTAACCATTACTTCACCTGAGAATCAGAATCGAATAGAGGAAATTCGACAGGAGCACCTTCAACATGCCGATCCCCTTGAATCCTATACGGGCAATGTCTCAGAACTGCCTGTTGTTATCTGGATGGGATACAGCATACACGGGGATGAGGCAAGTGGCAGTAATGCCTCGATGCTGGTAGCTTATTATCTGGCAGCAGCTGAAGGTCCGGCTATTGAAGAAAAACTCAGGCATTCTGTCATTCTATTAGATCCCTCTTTTAATCCAGACGGCATGAATCGATTTGCTTCCTGGGTGAATATGCATAAATCTGTGAGACCCAACCCTGACCCCAACGACAGGGAGCATTCAATGGTTTGGCCGGCGGGAAGAACCAATCACTATTGGTTTGATTTGAATCGGGACTGGTTACCGGTTCGGCACCCCGAATCACGTGCGCGGGTTGCGAGTTTTCATCATTGGAAACCTAATGTCCTGACCGATCATCATGAGATGGGCACGAATTATAGTTTCTTCTTCCAACCAGGGGTGCCAGCCCGTACGAATCCCCTAACTCCAAATCGCGCTACGGAACTCACCCAAATACTTGCGGGGTACCATGCAAAAGCACTCGACAAAATCGGATCTTTGTATTATTCTGAAGAGGGGTATGATGATTTTTTTTACGGAAAGGGCTCTACTTATCCGGATGTTAATGGAGGGATCGGCATCCTGTTTGAACAAGGTTCTTCACGGGGACACGCTCAGGAAAGTGAAAACGGAGTTTTGTCATTCCCCTTTGCTATCCGGAACCAGTTCACCGCTTCGCTATCGACACTGGAAGGCGCATTTGAAAACCGCACAGCCTTCCTGGAACATCAACGCACTTTCTTTGAGACATCCCTGCGTAATGCAGATTCGGACTCCCGAAAGGCCTTTGTATTTGGAGAAGAGTCAGATCCTGTCCGTGGAGCGATCCTGGCAGACCTCTTGCGAAGACATCAGATTGCAGTTTATCACCTGGCTGAATCAGTAGAGATCGATGGAGAAACATTTTCGGAGGATGGCAGCTATATCGTGCCCTTGAAACAGGCGCAGTATCAATTGATCAGAGCTTGTTTTGAAACGCAATCTGAATTCAATGATAGTGT
>CAYGTH010000022.1:0-30836 GCA_964352745.1 uncultured Bacteroidia bacterium | reverse complement strand
CAACCTTTTCCAGGTTGTGATTGTCCCTGTTTTAGCAAAAAAGTGACATTTTTTCGAATTCCGATCAAATTACATCCACTTTTTTCCAATTTTCCCCCTGTTATTTGGCAATAATAATTAGTACTTGGCTAGCAATATACTCCATTTATACTAAATTATTTGGATAATGCAATTTATTTTTAGTATTATGCACCTGTTTGAGATTCTAGTATGCTTTTTGTAGGGATCAGGTGGTAAAAAGTGGACAATTGTGGGAACTTTTTGCTAGTTTTGTATAGTTTAAGAATAATCCCTCTGAGATGAAGCCGCTAATCGGAGAATTTGACTGTAAGCTTGATGCCAAGGGTAGGTTCCTCCTGCCCATGGGATTGCGACGTCAATTACCTGAGGAGCAGCAAACAGAATTTGTGGTGAATCGGGGACTGGATACCTGCCTTGTTTTGTATCCGATCCAGGTGTGGGAGACCGAGCTGGAACGGATTCAATCAAAGAATCAATTTGTTTCTAAGAACCGTGCCTTTACCCGGATGTTCTTGAACGGAGCAACGCCGCTGAGTCTGGATGGGAATGGAAGAGCGCTTTTGCCAAAGCGGTTAATGGAATATGCGGGGCTGGCAAAAGAGATAGTGCTGATTGCTCAGATTGACAAGGTGGAGATCTGGGATAAGCAAGCATACGATGCCTGGCTTTTGGAGCCCGGTTTTGATTTTGAGCAGTTGGCAGAAGAGGTAATGGGAGAAAATAATCAGGAAGATTAATTCTTGTTTTTCATTCTCTTCTGAAGGCGATTATCAGTAGCAATTATGTCTACCTATCATACCCCGGTTTTGTTGCAGGAATCCGTTGACCTGCTGGGAATGAAGCCCGATGGCATATATGTGGATGTAACTTTTGGTGGTGGTGGCCATACGCGCGAGATGCTTTCGCGGCTGACTACCGGTAAGGTAATTGCCTTTGATCAGGACCCTGATGCACAGCAAAACGTGCCAAATCAGGAAAATCTGGTCTTTATACCAAATAACTTCGCGTTCCTTGAATATGAGCTGAAAGAGAGGGGATGGAATCAGGTAGATGGGGTCCTTGCAGATTTAGGAATCTCATCTCATCAAATCGACACGCCAGCACGTGGATTTAGTTACCGATTTGATGCGCCGCTGGATATGCGGATGGATCCTACGAGAGGGGAACCTGCCAGCGAAATCCTGAACGAAGGAGAGCGTGAATACCTCATTCAGATATTTCGCCGATATGGCGAGGTGCCGAATGCGGTGAAGCTGGCAAAGGTAATAGAAGAGCGAAGAAGAACGGAGCCAATCTCGGGTACGTTTCAGTTTGAGTCGATGATACAATCCTGTATTCCCAAACGCGGACAGGCCAAATATCTCGCTCAGGTGTATCAGGCATTGCGGATTGTGGTGAATAGAGAGTTGGAGGTCCTGGAAAAATTGTTGGTGGATTCCCTGAAGGTTCTGGCACCGGGAGGAAGGTTGGCAGTGATAGCATACCATTCACTGGAAGACAGAATGGTCAAGCGATTTATGCGGGCCGGGAATTTTGAGGGGAAAGTCGAAAAGGATTTTTATGGAAACTCTCTCAGTCCTTGGAAACTCGTTACCCGGCGGCCAGTGATTGCTCCGGATAAAGAAATAGAACAAAACCCTCGGGCGCGTAGTGCGCGACTTCGGGTGGCGACAAAAATAGAAATCCCCACACAATAGTGGGCCTAATGTTAAGAGATATGCGTCTGCTGGATTGGCTACGGACAAAAAGAGGGAAAAAAACAGAAGGAAAAGCCCAAAAAGGCCTTTCCGTTCGCAAGGTGGATGACTACCTGCAATTTGTGATTTTCCTGGCCATTATCGGCCTCGCGTATATCTGGAATTCGCACTATGCTGAAAAGCAAATGCGGATGGCAACAGAACTGGAAAAAGAGGTGAAGGACTTGAAGTCCAAATCTCTTATGAAAGAATCAACGCTCAGCGCAGGAACCCGCTTTTCTGAAATTCGGGAAAAGGTGGACTCGCTGGGATTATATAAACTAAATGAGCCGGCATATAAAATCATTAAAGAAGCACCGGTTGCAGAAAAATGAAAAAGGTCTCCAATAACATATTGGCACGTGTCTATGTTCTCTTTGGGCTGTTTATGGTCCTCGGGGTAGTTATTTTGCTTCGGGTTATGGCCTTGCAGCTCAATAGTGACGAGTGGCTCAAGCGGGAGATCGAAGAAAAAGTATTCTTCAAAAAGGTGGTAGCGGATCGCGGGACTATTCATGCAGAAGATGGCCGGATCATGGCAACGAGCCTCCCCTACTACCGGATTGGGATGGATCCTACAATTATTGATACGGCATCTTTCATAGGCTTTCGGGATTCGCTGTGGGTACTGGCGGCTAACCTCGCCAACCATTTTGGGGAGCCGGAGGCCAGGACTGATACCCTCGAAATTACCGACTCTACCCTCGTGGTCAATACCTATCAGTATCTGGATACGACGCTGTATTACAACCGAATCAGCGATGCGCTGTCAACCGGAGACCGCCATATTTATCTGACACGCAAGAAGCTGAATTTTAAAGAGTTGAAGATGGTTCAGCAGTGGCCAATCCTGCGCCTGGGTCGCTTACATGGGGGATTGAGTATTGAAAAACTGCACAATGAACGCTTTTATCCTTATGATGAAATGGCGCGCATTACCCTGGGACGGGTTCTGAATGACACCCTGGGAATCAGGGGAATTGAAGCTTCTTATAATAAAGAACTTCGCGGCCGCGATGGATATATTCTCGCACAAAAAATTGCTGGTAAATCCTATATCCCGCTCGATCAGTATGGCGAAGATCAGTCTGTAGATGGAATGGACATCGTTACGACACTCGATGTTGATTTGCAGGATGTTGTGGAAAAAGCCCTGAAGCGTGGGGTCGAAGGAAATCTGGCAAAAGCGGGCACAGCCATTTTGCTGGAAGTGAATACAGGAAAGATTAAGGCGATTGCAAACTGGCCGGAGACCTATAATCATGGGTTTGCTACACTCATAGAGCCGGGTTCTACCTTCAAAATGATTTCGGCTACTGCGGCGATGGAAGATGATCTTATCGATCTCTGTGATACGATTGATACAGGAGATGGTACGATCGAGTTGGATGAATTTACGGTGCGGGATGGAGTTGCACGAGGGCTAATGTCATTTGAAGATATTATCGCCTACTCGAGTAATGTAGGGATGGCGAAGGTTACAGATACCTGCTTTGGGAAAATGCCAAACCGGTTGATCTGGCACCTGACTAATTTTGGGCTGACGGCACCGGTTACTACTCAGATCAAAGGAGAGCCTACCCCTACTGTCATCAGGCCTGGAGACAAGCTCTTTAATGTTACGACTGTCCCATCTATGGGAATTGGGTATTCTATCCGGGTTACGCCCTTGCAACTGGCCACTTTTTATAATGGATTGGCCAATAAAGGAAAGCTCATGCGCCCTTGGTTGGTAAAAGAGGTGAGAAATAACTCACAAGTGCTTCAATCTTATGGACCTGAAGTTATAAATGAGCAAATGTGTTCCGAATGGACAGCAATTAAGTCCCGTGAATTGATGGAGGGGGTGGTAGAACGTGGGACCGCTTCGAGGGCTTTGCGCGGAATGAATTTCTCGGTTGCGGGAAAAACAGGAACAGCACGAAAAACGGAAAATGGGAAATATGTAAAGAAATACCGGGCTTCATTTGGAGGGTTTTTCCCATCTGAAAACCCGCGATTTACGCTCTTTATCATGATTGATGAACCTGCAAATGGAGAAATCGGGGGAGGTAGAGTAGCTGCACCTATTTTTCGGAGGATTGCGGAGCAGGTTTATACCATGGACCAGGAGCTTGCGCAGTTACCGGAAAAGAAAAGTACCCGTCCTAACCGCCAGCCTACAGTCAGGCTCGTGAATGCAGAGAGTGCAAAAACGATCTATAAGGATTTGGGAATTGAAACGAGCAGTGTGCCAGAAGGGGCATGGCTTACTACTGAATCCAATGGACATCAGGTCAACCTGAAGGAATATGAGGCGAGAGAAAATGTGGTGCCAAATGTAAAAGGAATGACCACCAGAGATGCTGTGAATCTCCTGGAAAAAATGGGAATCGCAGTACAAATCAAGGGATTTGGCAGAGTGAGGAGACAATCTCTGCTGCCCGGTTATCGAATCGGAAAAAACACCGTCATGACGCTCTTTTGTGGCTGATTGGCATAGGAATAATCAAGTGATACTCGAAACGCTTTTGCTGGATGTTCCAGTTCTACAGTTCAGGGGAGACCCCAAATCGGAGATCGGAACGATAGCATTTGATTCTAGGAAAGTGGAAGAAGGCGGCTTATTTGTCGCGGTGAGAGGGACACAGGCCGATGGCCACGCGTTCATTGACAAAGCGATTGAGAAAGGAGCAATTGCCGTAGTCGGGGAAAGCCTCCCGGCGGATTTTCCGCCAGAGGTAATCTGGATAAAAGTATCCAGCAGCCAGCGCGCATTAGCGTTGATTGCTGCGAATTTCTACGAAAGACCCGCTGATTCGCTGACAATTGTCGGCGTTACCGGTACCAATGGCAAAACCTCGACAGCAACGATGTTATATCAGTTGTTTCAGGGAATGGGGCGTATGTCGGGACTGATTTCGACCGTAGCCAATCAGATTGGAGCGGAACAAATTCCTGCAACACATACGACACCAGATCCCATACAACTGCATCAGTTGTTTGCGAATATGCTGGAGGCAGGGTGTAAATATTGCTTCATGGAAGTAAGTAGTCATGCACTGGTTCAGGAACGAGTAGCAGGGATTCCCTTTCGATTGGGATTGTTTACCAATATTACTCACGACCACCTCGACTATCACGGGACTTTCAAGGAATATATCCGCGCAAAGAAACTGTTGTTCGATGAATTAGGTCCGGAAGCAACGGCATTGATTAATGCAGATGACCGGCAGGCAAAGGTAATGGTTCAAAATACCTCGGCCAGACAAAAGACCTTTGGCCTCAAGCGAATGGCTGACTATCGGGCTCGCTTGTTGGAAAATACCTTCGAAGGACTCTTGCTTGAGATTGAGTTGAAGCAAACCTGGTTTCGGTTGATTGGAAGTTTCAATGCCTATAACCTCCTGCTGTGTTATGCCACAGCATGCGAATTGGGAATCGAAAGCGAAGAGGTGCTGCGGGAATTGAGTCAGGTGGAAGGAGCAGAAGGTCGGTTTCAACTGCTGCGTGCGCAAACCGGGCATACAGCGATTGTGGATTATGCACATACGCCGGATGCATTGGAGAATGTGCTGGATACGATTGCAGATATCAACCAAACGAGGGGCAGGGTATTGACAGTAGTCGGATGTGGTGGCAATAGGGATACAGAAAAACGGCCTAAAATGGCCAGAATAGCAACGAAAAAGTCAGATCAGGTAATCCTGACTTCCGATAACCCCAGGGATGAGGAGCCCGGGTCGATCCTTCGAGATATGTTTGCCGGTGTTCCTCTGTCCTTGCGGAAAAAAGTGCTTCAGATCGAAAATCGAAAAGAAGCCATCAGAACGGCCTGTATGTTCGCTAATGAGGAAGATATCATCCTGATTGCTGGAAAAGGCCATGAGACGTACCAGGAAGTAAAAGGAGAACGCTTCCCTTTTGATGATCGTGAAGTGCTAAAAGAAGTTTTTGAGGAGTGGGCGCATACTAACTAATCAACGCAACCTGAAATAGATGCTATACTTCTTACTCGATTGGCTAAATGAATTATATGATATCCCCGGATTTGGGGTGTTTAAATACTTGAGTTTCAGAGCGATACTGTCCATTATTTTTTCTTTGTTCATATCGCTGTTGATAGGCAAGAAGATCATTGACTTACTGCGAAAAAACCTGATTGGTGAGGTGGTACGGGACAGTTCCGTAGGCCCCGATCATGCCGCAAAGGCGGGAACTCCTACGATGGGAGGCATCATTATTATTGCCTCTATCACGATTCCCACCTTGTTGTGGGCTGACATAACCAATGGCTATGTCTGGCTCATTCTGATTGCAACCTTTTGGATGGGAGCCATTGGATTTGTGGATGATTATATCAAAGTCTTTAAAAAGGACAAAAAAGGGCTGAAAGGGCGATTTAAGTTAGCGGGGCAGATTTCTCTGGGTCTGATTGTGGGCCTGACAATGTTGTATCATCCGGATTTTATGGGAAGCCGGGCCAACATTACCCAGCTCAATAAAATCGGATCGGATGCGACCTTAGAGGAGATAGGATTTAGAAGTGGGGATGAGTTATTGGCGATCAATGGGCAGGTATTTGAAGAATTTCCTTCCGGAGAAATCTATAAGGAAATAATGGAATATCAAGTATTGCGAATTGCGCCTGGAGATACGACTGAGGCTGAGATCATTCTCACAATTCCACCGGGAAAACGGAAACAGGTGGCGAGAACACTCTTCGGTCCCAAAGACCAGAGCTTTATCTACATCACCGACTTTCCTTTCTTCAAAGATTATGTCTTTGACTATTCCAAAGTGAGGATTTTGGAGAATTTTATTGCCCCGGGGATTTTGGGAAGAGCCGTGTACCTGCTGGTGGTGATTTTTATCGTAACAGCCGTTTCCAATAGTGTCAATATTACGGATGGAATTGATGGGCTGGCGGCAGGGACAACAGCGATTGTGGGAGCAGGACTTGGAATATTTGCCTATATATCGGGCAATACTTTCTTCGCCGGTTACCTCAATGTGAGTTACATCCCGCTCTCTTCCGAGCTGATTATTTATGCGGCGGCTTTGGTGGGAGGATGTGTAGGATTTCTTTGGTATAACTCCTACCCCGCACAGGTATTTATGGGAGATACGGGAAGCCTTGCCTTGGGCGGTGCTGTGGGCGTATTGGCGTTGATGGTGAAAAAAGAACTCCTGATCCCGATTCTCTGTGGGATATTCTTTGCAGAGATGCTTTCGGTGATTTTCCAGGTAACCTACTTTCGGTACACCCGGAAAAAATATGGAGAAGGGAGGCGGATATTTAAAATGGCACCTGTTCATCACCACTTTGAAAAACTGGGGATGCATGAGTCCAAGATTGTAACACGCTTTTGGATTGTGGCGATTTTTCTGGTATTGATAGCCTTTATTACGCTTAAACTGAGATAAGAAGGCCATGAAAATAGCCATACTCGGAGCGGGAGAAAGTGGAGTGGGTGCAGCATTGTTGGCTAAGAAAATAGGAGCCGAAGTGTGGCTGTCTGATAAGGGGGAGATCGCAGAAAGGTATAAGCAGGTTTTAGCAGAAAATAAGATCCCGTTTGAATCGGGTCAACATACGAAAGAAAAGTTCTTTGAAGCTGAGATGATTGTGAAAAGTCCGGGAATTCCGGATCGGATTGCCCTCATCCAGGAGTTGAAAGCAAAAGGAAAATCGATCGTTTCTGAGATCGAATTTGCCGCTCGTTATACAGACGACTGGATCATAGCGGTTACCGGTAGCAATGGTAAAACCACTACCGCCTCACTCATTTTTCACCTGCTTAAACAAGCAGGAAAAGATGTCGCACTCGGAGGAAATATTGGTAAAAGCTTTGCCGCCTTGCTTGCAACGGAGTCGCATGAAGGCTATGTATTGGAAGTCAGCAGTTTCCAACTCGATGATATTCAGCAGTTTCGGCCCAACGTGTCCGTTTTGCTCAATATCACACCGGATCATCTGGATCGTTACGAATATCGACTCGATCTGTATGCAGATGCGAAGATGCGAATAGCGGAAAACCAGGAGGCTACTGATACCTTCATTTACGGGGCAAATGATCCCGTTACGAAGGAAACAATGGCAAGACATTCAATTGCAGCGACTCCAAAAGGATTTGCACTTGAGCCAAATTCGGAAACAGTAGCCTGGATGGAAGGGAGTGAAATGGTGATGAAGGAGGGAATGCGCTTTGATCTGGCGGGAATAAAATTGCTGGGGAAGCACAACCAAATGAATACGATGGCCGCAATAATGGCTGTCAGGGAAATGGGCTTGGGAAAGAAGGAGATCATAGAGGGCCTGTACAGTTTTCATCCGATTGAGCATCGCCTGGAGTGGGTCGCGGAAATAGAAGAAGTGGTCTATATCAACGACTCAAAAGCAACCAATATAGATGCAGTGAAATATGCACTGGATAGCATGAATCGTCCAACAATTTGGTTAGCAGGAGGAGTGGATAAAGGAAATGACTATCAGGAATTAGAGTCATTGGTGAAAAACAGGGTCAAGGCAATCATTGTGCTTGGCGAAGAAATAGAAAAGTTCTCTCAGCATTTTGATAAGGATATCCATCAGGTATTGTCCATGTCAGAAGCGATAGGAAAAGCAGCAGAGCTGGCGAAAGCAGGAGACGCAGTATTACTATCTCCGGCTTGTGCAAGCTTCGACCTCTTTCAAAACTATGAAGATCGGGGCAGGAAATTCAAATCAGCAGTAAATAAACTCATAGATATCAATTCGTAAATCGTAGCTCTGAAATCGTAAATCGTAAATCGTAAATCGTAAATCAAAAATCAAAAATAGTATGCTTCGTTGGTTCCTACATAGACTCAAAGGCGACAAGATCATCTGGATCTTGATCTTCGTGCTATCCGCACTGAGCCTTTTGGCGATCTATAGTGCGACCAGCGCCCTGTCATTTCGGATGCAAGGCGGTGATACGGAGCATTATCTGTTTACACATTTACTGCATTTGGTACTGGGGATCGGGGTCATATTTGTCGTGCACCTGATCAACTATCGAGTATTTGCTCAAATCTCCAACATAATGTTGGCCATAACCATTCCGCTGCTGGTGTATACCGTTTTGCAGGGAAGTGAGGTCAATGAAGCAGCACGTTGGATTAGCATATTTGGTCAGTCATTTCAGCCATCGGATTTAGCCCAATTGACCTTGATTATTTACCTGGCAAAACTGCTTACCCAGCGACAGGATGTGATTCGGGACTTTACAGAAGGCTTTTTACCAGCGCTGTTCTGGGTATCTGTCATTTGTGGCCTGATTGCGCCACAGAATTTGAGTACCGCCGCATTGATGTTTCTCGCCAGTATGATGGTGATGTTCATCGCAGGAATTGATACCCGCTATCTCGGGATGTTGGCCCTGGTGGGGGTAATGGCACTCTTTATATTATTTGGGACCGCTCGCCGTGCGGGAACCTGGACAAATCGTCTGTTGGCGTACACGGGACTCCCCGTTGATGCAGAAGCCAATTATCAGGCGACGCAAGCAAATATTGCTATCGCTTCCGGGGGAATGTTTGGCAAAGGAGTGGGAAAAAGCTCTCAACGTAATTTTATTCCTCAGGCACATGCTGACTTCGTGTACGCAATCGTAGTCGAAGAGTATGGATTAGTCGGAGGTACTCTGGTCGTTGCCTTGTATTTGCTGCTCTTGTTCCGAAGCGTGAGTATCGTCACGCTAAGCAAAACCTTTGGGGCCTTAATGGCCGCTGGGTTGTCGTTCCTTTTGGTTTTACAAGCGATGGTGAATATGGCAGTAACCGTAGGGTTACTGCCCGTCACCGGGCTTACCCTACCGATAGTAAGTATGGGGGGAACCTCAATTATTTTCACTGGGGTGTCGCTCGGGATTATCCTGAGTGTTAGTAGAGACGCAATTGAAAAAACAGGTGCGAAAAAACCTGCTAAAACAAGTACCGGTCGCCGCCGAAGGGCAAGTATGGCCGCCAGAGCATGAAACGGAAAATAATCATATCCGGAGGAGGAACAGGAGGACATATTTTTCCTGCAGTCTCCATCGCCAATGAAATCAAACGGCGGGAACCGGATGCAGAAATATTGTTTGTCGGGGCAAAAGGAGGAATGGAGTTAGAGGTTGTGCCCCGTTATAAATATCCGATAGAAGCCGTGTGGATTAGCGGCATTCATCGACAAATAACGATTCGGAACCTGGTTCGGAATCTGCTCTTTCCCGTGAAATTAGTTACCAGCCTGTTTCAGGCCTGGGGTATTTTGAGTCGATTTCGACCGCAAGCAGTAGTCGGTGTAGGTGGGTTTGCGAGTGGGCCGCTTGGTCGAATGGCAGCTATGCAGAATGTGCCTTTGTTCATTTGTGAACAAAATGCATTTCCTGGATTAGTCAATCGCTGGCTCAAATCTAAAGCGACCCGGATTCTGTTGGGAAATGCTGATGCACAGAAATATTTTGATGCATCAAAGTCTATCGTAACAGGCAACCCGATTCGTGCTTTTGAGGCTGTATCCCGTGAAGATGCAGCAGCAAAAATGGGAGTTGATCCGACGAAGCCGGTTGTATTGAGTTTGGGGGGTAGTTTGGGCGCTCTTACCCTTAACCGGGCATTGGAGGACAAACTACAGATGATCATTGATGCAGATGTTCAATTGCTGTGGCAATGTGGCAAGCGGTATTATGAGGATCTGTTACCACGTGTGCCGAAGCATCCCAATATCCAATTGCTTCCCTTTATTGAAGATATGGGTGCAGCGTATGGAGCAGCAGATTTGATCATCAGTCGGGCAGGTGGAAGTACGATTTCGGAGTTGATTGATTTATCGAAACCCTCGCTCCTGGTCCCCTCTCCTAATGTGGCGGAAGACCATCAGACCAAAAACGCTCGTTCGCTTTCAGATAAAGGAGCTGCGCTATTGGTCAAGGATGTAGAGGCAATTGAAAAACTGGTTCCGGAAGCGCTCGCGGTGTTAACAAACCCGGAAAGGCTAGAGGAGATTCAGGAGGCGTTAGACGGAATAGAGAAACATGAAGCTGCAAAGGAAATTGTCGATGTGATATTTTCCCATTTGCAGGAAGTAGAATAGGCTATATGGATTTAAACCAGGCAGATAGCATCTACTTCATCGGAATTGGCGGGATAGGGATGAGTGCAATAGCAAGGTATTGTGCATTGCGGGGAAAAAAGGTGAAGGGGTATGACCGAACAGAGTCGGTTGTAACGAAGGGATTGGAAAATGAGGGGATTGAGATCTTTTACACATTGGATTCAACACATATCATCGGGCATGACCTGGTGATATTCACCCCGGCGATAAGCCGGGATAATGAAGAGTACAGCGCAGCGCTTAGCAATGGAGTTCCATTGATAAAGCGCTCCGAAGCACTCGGCATGATCAGCAGTGATTATCGAACCCTGGCAGTAGCCGGAACTCACGGTAAAACCACGACTTCGACCATGCTGACGCATGTACTAAAGACTTGCGGTATGGATTGTACCGCTTTTTTGGGGGGCATCTCCCGCAACCTCAGCTCCAATTTCTCCTTTGGGAAATCAGATCTGATGGTGGTAGAGGCAGATGAATATGATCGTTCTTTCATGACATTGAATCCGTTTCGCGCAGTTATTACTTCGCTCGACGCCGACCATTTGGATATTTACGGCACAGAGGAAGAGATGCGAACGACCTTTTTTCAATTTGCAGACCTCATCGCCGACGAGGGTACTTTATTGGTACACGAATCGGTAGAGCATGCAAAATGGAGGAAAAAGTGTCTTACCTATGGGATCGACCGTGGGGATTTCCGGGCAGAGAACCTAAGATTTGGTTCGCTGACTACTGAATTTGACTTCATTGCAGAAGGAATTCGCCTGGAAAACCTAAGGCTACAGATGCCGGGGTATCACAATGTTTCCAATATGACGGCCGCGTTGGCTGTCGCCCATCTGGAAGGAGGAAGTCCATCAGCTATGCGGAAAGCAGTTGATTCGTTTGCAGGAATCTATCGTCGGTTTGAGGTGCATCATCATAGTGATCGCCTGACTTACATAGATGACTACGCGCATCACCCTTCCGAATTGGAAGCGGCCATCCAGACATCGAGATCGATGTTTCCGGACCGACAAATACTGGTTGTATTTCAACCTCATTTGTACACCCGGACACGCGATTTTGCTTCAGGATTTGCCGAAGCACTTTCCCTGGCAGATGTAGCCTTGCTGATGCCGATTTATCCGGCTCGGGAGGTGCCTATAGAAGGCGTAACTGCGGAAATGATTGTACAGCAAGTGGCAAGTACATCAGCAGGAATAAGCCGGAAAATGTTGACTCAAAAACTAACTGAATACCTCGAACTGCCGACAGTAGTGATGAGCCTGGGAGCAGGAGATATTGATAAAGAAATCAACTCGATCTCAATTTGGGCGAAACAAATGGATTCGCAGTAAACAAAAAAGAAATCAAGAGCCGATAGATATGGCCATAACAGGAACATATAGCAGAACTAACCGATCGACGACCCGACAAAATCGTCCATTGGAAGAAGCACATGCGGAAAAAAAGCAAAAGAAATCCGTTAAAATCGGAAAGCTACCGATTAAGATAAAAGGAGTATTCGTGTATCTCATTGCTGCGGTAGCATTGATTATAGTACTGGGAGCAATCAACGGATACCAGAAAAATATGACTGTCAAGGATATTAGTATCCAAATCAATAGTACCGGGGACAATCAGTTTTTGAAAGTCAATGATGTCAAGGGAATGCTCGGTCTGGGAGAAGATCGGAAGATTATCGGCGAGAAAATGGAGAGCATAGAGTTGATGGCGTTGGAAGCCGAATTACAGGCAAATCCCTTCATTGAGCATGCGGAGGTTTTTAAGAGCCTGGGAGGAGCCTTGCAGATTGAGGTAGATGTGCGGAAGCCGGTGGCCAGATTGGTGAATAATAATGGATCGATGCTGTACATCGATGCGGATGGAAATAAGTTTCCTTCCTCTACCCATCATTCTGCCCGTGTGATATTGGTTCGGGGAGATTTTCAGGAAGCCTTGGCGGACTCCTTTACTTGCACCACCATTGAAGCGGCTATTCCGGTCATGCGCTACATTCAGCAAAATGAATTTTGGAATGCACAAATCTCGGAGATCGTTGTCAAGCAGAGTGGAGAGCTGGTCCTGTATCCGCAAATTGGAGACCTGCATGTCGATTTTGGGCAGCCAGTTCGGATTGCTGACAAATTTGAAAACCTAAGATTATTCTACCATCAGGTAATCAAGAAGGTAGGATGGCGAAAATATAAAAGCGTAAGCCTCGCCTACCGGGATCAGGTAGTTGCGAAGAAGCGATAAATACAGTAGTGGAGTCAATTCAATGTTAGATATATCATTTTATTCAAAATCAGATTTATTGAAGCAGTAAGTAGAAATTCAAACCTTTTTCTTGCATTCAAAAACCAAAGAGTCAAAAACCTAAATATTTGTTAGTCATGTCTTCAGAAAAATCAACCTCAAGTGAAAAAATCGTAGTTGGACTCGATATCGGGACAACAAAGATTTGTGCCATCGTTGGCAAGCGCAACGAGTTTGGGAAGATCAACATTTTGGGTGTTGGTAAATCACATTCAGACGGGGTAAGCCGTGGTGTGGTTGTCAACATCGAAAAAACGGTACAAGCCATTCGCGAAGCCATCGAGGAAGCTGAAAAGCAATCCGGAATTAAAATCGAAGTCGTTCATGTGGGGATTGCAGGCGAACACGTTCGCAGCATGCAGCACAAGGGTATCATTACCCTGAACAACCCCGATTTTGAGATCACACAGGACGATGTCCTGCGTCTACACGAGGATATGTTCAAGATTGCCACCAATCCTGGAACAGAAATCATCCATGTGTTGCCTCAGGAGTACACCGTTGACAGTCAATCCGGGATCATTGATCCGGTCGGGATGTCAGGGGTGCGTCTGGAAGGAAACTTCCACATTGTTACAGGACAAACTACTGCTGCCAATAATATTTACAAGTGCGTAGTCCGTGCAGGACTCGAAGTTGCTGAGCTGATCCTCGAGCCACTGGCCTCTAGTGCCGCTGTGCTTACAGAAGAGGAAAAGGAAGCCGGCGTCTGCTTGGTAGATATTGGAGGTGGAACTACGGACATCGCCGTCTTTGAAAACAATATCATTCGTCATACCGCAGTGATTCCCTTTGGTGGAAACATTGTAACGGAGGATATCAAGCACGGCTGTAAAGTCATGAAAAAACACGCCGAACTGCTCAAGGTGCAGTACGGAAGCGCATTGGCCGATGCGGTTACTGAGGATGTTGTTATCAGCATTCCAGGTCCAAGAGACCGGCCAGCAAAAGAAATCCATAAGAGCATACTCGCCCAGGTAATCCAATCCCGAATGGAGGAGATTATGGAGTTTGTTGCTGCGGAAATTAAAAATTCCGGCTTTGAAGATAAGCTGGTGGCGGGAATTGTCGTAACAGGCGGTGGCTCGCAGCTACAGCACATGAAACAGGCATGTGAGTATGTAACCGGAATCGACACCCGTGTCGGCTTACCCGGAGAGCACCTCGCAAGTGGATTGGTAGAAGAAGTGAACTATCCGATGTTTGCCACCGGTACCGGATTGGTAATTATGGGACTTGAAGCCTCGGAAACCATTCAGGCGCCTGTTCGCTCAAGTGCACCTCGCGGTGCGGAGAGCCAGCAATTCCAACGCGGTGGCTATGGCACCGGACGACCCCGAATCAGTTTTATTGACAAGGTCAAAACATGGTTTGAAAGTACTCTTACAAATACCGGAGACTTTATTGAGTAAGTATCGCTGTCAGGGACAGCATGAATGTTGACGATTATATTGAATCTACTAAGATATTAGCCATGCAATTTGAATTTCCCAATAATCAAAACTCAATCATCAAGGTGATTGGTGTAGGTGGGGGCGGTGGAAATGCAGTCAATTATATGTTCGAGCAAGGAATCGACGGAGTTGACTTTATCGTGTGTAACACCGATCTGCAAGCATTAAAACAAAGCAATGTTCCCACCAAAATCCGGCTGGGAGCCAATCAGACTGAAGGCCTTGGCGCTGGTGCCAATCCGGAAGTCGGAAAAAAATCCGCGATTGAAAGCCTTGAAGAGGTACGCGGTGTATTGAAAGAAAATACCAAGATGATCTTTATCACAGCGGGTATGGGAGGTGGAACCGGTACCGGAGCCGCACCTGTCCTGGCAGCTATGGCAAAGGAACTCGGTATTTTGACCGTAGGAATCGTTACAACGCCCTTCCGATTCGAAGGCCCTAAGCGTGCCAATCAGGCCGTTCTCGGGATTACCGAATTGCAGGATGTCGTAGATACCCTCATTGTGATTGATAATAACAATCTTCACAAAATCCTGGGTACCTCCGTAACGATGAAAAAAGCATTTGAAGAAGCTGACGAAGTGCTGTGTGATGCTGCAAAAGGAATCGCAGAAATCATCACGACCGAAGGCTACATCAATGTGGATTTTGCCGATGTGTGTACCATTATGCGCGACGGTGGTAAGTCCCTCATGGGTACTTCAGAAGCAGAAGGAGAAGGGCGTGCGATGATCGCAGTTGAACAAGCCATCAATTCTCCATTGCTCGACAACCTGAGCCTGAAAGGTGCTCGTGGAATCGTGGTGAATATCACCGCTTCGGAAGACTCACTGCGGATGGATGAAACTACTGAGGTTATCGAGCATATCCAGAATACGGCTGGATACGAAGCCAACATCATCTACGGTATTGTATATGATGAAACCATGGGAGAAAAAATCCGGGTTACGGTAATCGCTACCCGATTTGTTGAAGAAGATTCCAACAGCCTCATGGCCGCTTCCGGAACGCTGGAACAAGCATCCCTGCAGGAGCCTGTAGCTGCTGAAACGACAGCACCCGAAACGCATCGACCTATTCGAAGGGAACAACTGCGACGCCTCGATCAGGTAGAACGGGCAGACCGAATCAATAAGCTGAACTCCAAGATGTATGACATTCATGATCCTGAAAGCCTTCAAGGCCTGGAGACCGTGCCTGCATACATGCGGAAACAACTGGCTGTTGATGGGGAAAAACCTGCAAATGAACCGCGTCTCTCCCGCTTAAGCGTGGACGAAGACGAAGAACAAAAGTATAAGCTGAAGGATAATAATTCCTTCCTGCACGATAATGTAGATTGAGTAGGTGGACTAACTCTTCTACAGTTTTTGACTCTGATTTTGAATTTCACACTGGACCTCGGGGAGCACAGAGAATTGGATTATTACAATCTGATTCTCTGGTTCTACCGAGGTTTTTTTCGCACATCATGAAAAAATTAATCCCATTAATAGCAGGTCTTTTGCTGGTAACCTGCTCGCCAAAACCCAGTCCACCGGCACCTTATGGGGCAATCCCTTCTCAAGCTCAATTGGATTGGCACGAGTTGGAGTTCTATATGTTCATTCATTTTAACATGAACACCTTCACGGATATGGAATGGGGACTAGGCGGAGAAGCTCCGACTACCTTCAACCCTACTGCACTGGATTGCCGGCAATGGGCGCGAATCGCTAAGGAAAATGGGATGAAAGCTATTATCCTGACAGCCAAACATCATGATGGATTTTGTCTGTGGCCTTCGGATTACACCGAGCATTCCGTAAAAAATTCTCCCTGGAAAAATGGAGAAGGAGATGTACTAAGAGAATTGGCAGACGCCTGTAAGGAATACGGTTTGAAATTTGGGGTGTATCTCTCCCCCTGGGACCGGAACCATGCCGAGTATGGCAGGCCGGAATACATTACCTATTTCCGAAATCAGCTTCGGGAATTATTAACAGAATATGGGGATATATTTGAAATCTGGTTTGATGGAGCGAATGGGGGAACCGGGTATTACGGAGGTGCCAATGAAGAGCGAAAAGTAGATCGGAAAACCTATTATGACTGGCCCGGAACGACCGAAATTATAAGAGAATTACAACCGAATGCCCTTATTTTTAGTGATGCGGGCCCCGATATTAGATGGGTAGGGAATGAAGAAGGCTGGGCCAATAAAACGAATTGGGGAACGCTGAATAAAGAAGACGTCTGGCCAGGGTTTCCGGATTACCTGCAACTGCGCTCCGGACATGAAGATGGGACCCACTGGATACCTGCCGAAGCAGACGTTTCTACGCGGCCCGGCTGGTACTATCATCCGGCAGATGATCATAAGGTAAAATCCCTCAATCACCTGTTGGATATTTACTACCAATCCGTTGGACGAAATAGCACTCTCCTCCTGAATTTCCCCGTAGATACCCGAGGCTTGATTCATGAACGGGACATTGAACAAATCAAAAAATTATCGGAGACGCTTTCTGCAGATTTTGCTAACAACCTGGCCTTGGGAAAAACAATTACTGCCAACCAAACCCGGGCGAACCATTCCTTGTTTGGAGCAGATCAGGCAACTGATGGAAATACAGAAACCTATTGGACCACCGATGACAGCGTTCTAACAGGAAGTTTGACAATTGATTTCGGGGAAACAATTGAATTAAATCGTTTTGTAGTCCAAGAATATATCGCCTTAGGTCAGCGGGTTCAAGCCTTTTCGCTGGATGTATGGACAGGCGAAAAATGGACGGAAATTGCCAGCGAAACAACCATCGGTTACAAACGAATATTGCGGCTGCCAAATACGGTAGCAAGTAAAATTCGATTGAATATTACCCAATCGAAAGCATGTCCACTGATTTCAACTGTTGAAGTGTATTTTGCTCCAGCGGTCATTTCCGAACCGCAAATCCGACGAGATAAAGGAGGCCGGGTAAGCATTGCGGTTCCCGATAAAAGCCTGGATATTTACTACACGCTGGATGGAAGTGATCCGAGTTTGACTTCCTTGCCCTATGAACGGTCATTCATGCTTCAGGAGCGCGGTATGATTAAAGCCATTGCGTATGATGAGGTCAGTCAGAAAATGAGCCCGGTAGTCCATACAGATTTTGACGTATGCAAATCCGAATGGAAAATCGTTTCGATTACAGGGGACGCCACGACAGATGCAGCGGCTATCATTGATGAGGATGACGAAACATTTTGGGAACTCAATGAGGCAGATCCAGGTCTGCCCCATGAAGTCATTATAGATTTGGGAAAACGATATTCATTGAGTGGCTTTACTTATTTGCCCAGACAGACCCGGTACATTGATGGAACTGTAGTGCAATATGAATTGTATGTCAGTAAAAATGGGAAGCGCTGGGGGAAGCCCGTAGCTGCCGGAGAATTTGACAATATCAAGAATAGCCCCATTTTACAGCGAGTTGCATTTGAGGCAGAGAAAGGGCGGTATATTAAATTTCGTGCGCTGAGTGAAATCAATGGTGCCCAACGATCAGCCATTGCTGAGATTGGGGTGATCTCCCGGGATTAATTTCGACGATAGCTAAATCAAGTGCTCCAGAGCGATTGGAAGAACAACACCGAATCGCCCTGGAAGCTGAAGACTATCCCAAAGCAGCGGTACTTCGCAAAGCTTTGGAGGAAATGAATGAAAATTCAGGTGCCTGGTTTTATAAGAAAACAGTCTTTCCCGTTTTGAATGCCTCATCCGCTGCCAATACGATTCGCAGGCTGTTAATGGCGTCGTTTAGGTGATCGGTCAGGTCTAAATCTTCACGGATTGCTTTCAGGAAATAAGCTTGTTCCAAATCGCAGAGTCCCTGGTGATCCGGCTCATCAGTTGTATCAATAAACTCATCCGGCTGGAGAAACTCTCCCGCTTCATTGGTCGCGGCCCGGTGTACTTTGATGGTATTGGTTGCAGAATGTGAATCTACATCATCCGAGCCCCCACTTCCAGCTTCGCTGCCGGTGTTCACGATACTGGCAGACCCTTTTGGGCCAATTACATCTTTGACAAAATAAGCCGTTTCACTCATCATCGGCCCCCAGCCTGCTTCGTACCAACCTACTGAACCATCGTCAAAGGTGACATGGAGATGTCCATAATTATACATCCCTGCTTGCAATTCTTCTGATAGACGTGCGCCAATCGCATTGACGGAGACGGGCTTCGCACCGGTCATGAGACACATCACATCTACATAATGGACGCCACAATCTACGATTGGGGACATGGACTTCATGAGGTTTTTATGGACTTCCCAGGTACTACCGTGGCTTTGCTGGTTGAGATTCATGCGCATCACCAGTGGTTTCCCCAGCGTCTGGGCAACAGAGATGAATTTGGTCCAGGCTGGGTGAACCCGTAGGATGTACCCGACTACAAGTTTCTTCCCTGATCTGAGGACCATGTCTTGAATGGCCATCGCATCTTCTACTGTTTCCGCGAGTGGTTTCTCTACAAAGATATGAGCCCCGGCAGCCAGACTTCTTTTTACATAATCGGCATGCGTATCTGGATACGTATTAATCGAAACGGCATCGGGTTTTGTCTCATCCAGGGCAGCCTGGAAATCTCCAAAAGTAGGCAATCCTCCTAATTCTGCTGAAAGGCGCCCCCGGCTCTCCGGGCCTCGACTGACTAAGCCTACAATTTCAAACTCTGGCATTTTGTGATAAGCACGGGCATGCGAAGCGCCCATATTGCCGCAGCCGGCTACGAGTACGCGAATAGGTCGATCCATGAAAGGTTGTTTAGAAAAAAAGGAATAACAGAATATAAATATAGGAGAAATGCCGGATAAGGCCACA
Organism: uncultured Bacteroidia bacterium; assembly: GCA_964352745.1. Taxonomy (GTDB): domain Bacteria; phylum Bacteroidota; class Bacteroidia; order J057; family J057; genus CAYGTH01. The sequence goes on along the minus strand of CAYGTH010000022.1, from coordinate 11,370 downwards.
GGTTAAGGGTACATCATTTGCAGGTATCTGCAAAAAAATTGAGCCCGTATGGAATAAGACTATCAAAACAAGAGGCCTTAATCGAATGTTGCCGCTCCTGGAAGGGATTCTCTCAGAAATCCGAAAAACAAAGGGAAAACCAGGACTGAATATTCCTTCAAAAATCCCTGTCATTTCCGATAAAAGATAGACCGCATTGTGAAATTCTGCTGTATTTTAGGCGAATATGGAACGTATCCGGCCATTAAGCCAAATTGAACAAGCATTCACCCTTTCGAATGAAGCCCAGCCCCTCTCGGTAGTATGTGTATTGAAATTGGAAAAGACTCCCTTAGCCTAACCTTACCGGCGCATATTTCCCGAAAATTTATTCCCAAAGGAACCATTCAATTTCTGCCCGGAACGGTTGCCTTTGATTCCAAAATCAATGGCTTTTTGATTCCCATCAAAATGTAAGAGGATTAGGAATCGGCTTTTCGCCCCAGTACTTCATACACCTGAATGGGATCTTTTTTCCCTTTGACTTCTATCAAGTCCCAGGTTTTTACCTCTACAAAATCTTGTAGTTTTTGGTAAACAGGATCACTAATCAGAATAGAGTTGGGATTGTCTTTTGTGAGTGACTCGATGCGTTTGCCGGTATTGACGGTGTCGCCTGTGACCGAGTAAGAGATTTTTTCCTCTGAGCCTAAATTTCCTGCAACTACTTCCCCGCAATTGACTCCGATTCCGACCTGGATTTCCCGTTGCATTTTTCCCTGGTACTTGTCATTGAGCAGAGAGAGTTTCTGCATCATCTCCAAGGCACAATACACAGCGTTTTCCTCATTGTTAGGAGTCGCCAGGGGGACACCAAAAATGGCGAATACCTCATCCCCAACGAATTGATTCACAGTTCCATTATGACGTTTTACGACTTCGGTCATAATGGAATAATAGTCATTGAGGAAGGCGACTACTTCGCGGGGAGATAGGCTCTCACTCATCGGCGTAAAGCCCCGAATGTCGCAAAACAAGACTGCAATATTTTTTTGTTCCCCTTCAAAAATGGAATCAGTAGTATCATTTAGTGCCTTTTCGACCACGCTCTCTGGCACATATTTCATGAAGAGTTTGAGCGTTTTTTCCTGTTCTTCGACTTTATGGTGTAGCTCAATCACCAACTGTTTGTTTTTTTGCTGAAGCAGGTAAAACTGCTTGGCATTCTCAATGGTCATGCGTAATTCCGTCTCATCCCAGGGTTTGGTGATGTATCGAAATACTTGTCCATTGTTGATCGCATCAATAATAGCTTCTACGTCGCTAAAACCGGTAAGTACCATTCGGATTGCGTCTGGGTAATCGGCGCGTGTTTTTTCCAGAAATTGTACACCCGTCATTTCCGGCATTCGCTGATCGGTGATGATCAGGTGAATTTCATTCTTATGCATGATTTCAATCCCTTCCTCTCCACTGGTAGCAGTGAAAATGGTAAAGTCTCTCCGGAAGGTTGCTTTGAATGAGATGAGATTTTGCGGCTCATCATCTACATACAAGATTGAAAATTTTGCGGACATGTTGGATGGATTCTGGCTGCCGGGGTTTATTCTCTGTTTTCCACTTTAGCAAGGAGTTCTGCTTCAGTACTATTAAGCAAGGGAACTTTAGCAATATAGGTATTGTCTTCGAGATAGAAGGCTGTTTTTTTGTCTGTCAGATAGTGGTACCGACCTTCCAGGTTATGGTGGCCGATTCCGGTTGATTCTACTGCTTCTACCCGCTTTTGATAGTTATTTTTGATAATTAAATATTCCTCCTCATCAACGTAAATATCTACCCGAAGGGGTTTACTTCTCGATATGATATTGTGCTTGATGGAATTCTCAACTAGAATCTGTAGAGTAAGGGGGGCAATAAGACGATTGAGGTATTGATTCGGAATATCAATATTCATCTCAAGACTATCGGCAAACCGTATTTCCTGCAAAAAGCAATAGTCATGGATGACCCGTAATTCTTCTTCCAGCTCAATAACGGCCACATTCCTGTATTCCAGAATATAGCGATATACCTTAGTGAGTTTTGTGATGAATCGTTCAGCTGTATCAGGGTTCTCATGTACGAGTGCCGCGAGCGCATTTAAGCTATTGAATAGGAAATGCGGGTTGACCTGGTTTTTGAGCGTTTCAAATTGTGAGAGAATATTGGCTTTTTGCTGTCGCTCGGCACGCAACATCAGTTCGTGCTTTTCGCGAATGAGCCGTTTGTTTTCCTTTTTTAATCGCTGGGACTCCAGCGCATTATCGAGGATCAGTTTCAATTCCCGGGGATTCCAGGGTTTTGTGATATAATGGGAGACCTTGCCTTTGTTGATGGCATCGATGATGTCTTCCACATCACTATAGCCTGTCAGTACCATCCGGATAGGGTCCGGAAAGACTTCCAGAATTTGCTCAAATAATTGGACGCCAGTCATGCCGGGCATCCGCTGGTCACTAATAACCATGTCTACGGCTTGCTCCCGAAGGATGTCGATCGCAACTTGGCCGCTTCGAGCCGTAAATACTTCGTAAAATCTGCGAAAATAGGCCCGGAATGAGATGAGGTTCTGCTCCTCATCATCTACATACAAGATTTTTGATTTAGATTCGGACATAAATAGAATTTGCTCCTTCGCTAATTTACAACCTCCAAAAGATATTCCCAACAATGAAAGTGGAATGATCTACTGGTTAGGAGCCCATTAGGGGAAGAGGGGTGCGGCTTAGTGTAGGGTAGGTTGACGAATCGGCAGGTTGATTTCAAATTCTGCACCATTTCCTGGCTGGCTGCTGACCTGTATGGTTCCATTGTGGAGTTGAATGAGTCCTATAGAGATAGAAAGTCCCAGGCCGTTGCCCTTTTCGATTGATTTGGTGGTATAGAAAGGATCGAAAATATGAGAAATCACCTCTTCCGTCATGCCGATCCCATTGTCGCGGATTCGGATTCGGAGCCAATCGGAAGCGATGAGTTCTGTGGAGATATGAATATGGCCCTGGGAGGGATTCTTTTCTTCTACTGCTTGTAAGGCATTGCTCAGGATATTCATAAATACCTGATTGAGCTTGCCGGGAATGCACCAGATTTCAGGAATCTCGCTATAATTCTGATGAATGGTAATATTCTCAGGAATCCTATGTTTCAGGAGAAGCAGCGTCGCATCAAGCTCCCGATGGATATCTGCCATCACAAAATTCGGGTCGTCGGTCCGAGAAAAGTGCTTTAATCCGGAAATAATCTCTCCGGCTCTTCGGGCCCCTTCATCAAGTCCATTCAGCAGGGTATGAATCTCATCCATGAGAAAAGCAGTATCCAGCTTCTCACTTAGGTTAATCAATCTATCTATGTCTGCCTGGGGGGTTGGACTGCTTTTGAGTTTTCTGACTCCTTCTATGACATCCCTGATTTCTGCAAAATCTAATTGTAATGGACCTACGCTTGCGGTAATAAAGGAAATGAGGTTTTTGATTTCGTGTCCAATCTCTGCGGTCATATGGCCAATGGTTGCCATTTTTTCCGCTTCAATGAGCTGAGCATGCATAGCCTCTACCTGTTGTTGCCAACTGGGAGAAGTATTATCTGGATCGGTAGGCTGCTGTTGCAAGGATGCTCGCTTAGAAGTCAGCTTAGGTAGATCGTCATCGGGGTCATTACCAGAGGTCAAGGGTATTTCATAATCCATAGGCGGATCCACTATGTGGCACGATTAACCGTATCCTAATTACGCATGCAGCGCGGATAGGTGAAACCAATTAGGAGTCAGTTCCGGATTTTGGGGAGTGAATCCGTATAAATACGCACTGAAGTAAAAAGGCCGCTTCCGGAAAAGAAGCGGCCAATTATCAAATGAAAGGAAGGTATTGAGTTACCAGCCTTCGCCTTTCTTGACCTTGCGGTTTTTCTTGCTGACAGTAAATACACGTGAGATGTTAAACCCAAAATGCACATCACCAGCGCCCCATTCGCCGGTAGTGCCGGGAATAAAGAGGTTTTCGGTCATACCCAGGGAATTGGTGAATATGAGCTGAAAAACGTGTCCACCCGTTTCTATATCAAAGCCCATAGAAAAAGAGTTGCTGAATTGATCGGCTGTTGTTCCGGGGAGTAAGTAGAAATACTCTGCATTCAGGCTTACGCCGGGTGTGAGCTTGAACCGACCTCCTGCTCCTACGGAGAGAACATCATTTTCATCTTCGGTAGTTTCTACCAGATTTCGATGTACCATAGTAGGCATGACCTGCATGGAAAACCGCTCTCCAAATTTCCGGGCAATCATCAACTGATGGGTAAAGGCCATTCTGGAAGAAAAATAGTTTTCACGCGAGGGATCTGCCCATCTGAGAGAATTAATCGCCGTACTCGAATACCAGGTCGCAGTAATGGGCATTTTTCGCTTGCCTGTGCTCTGCCGCAACATTTTTACTTTTAAAAACCCATCATAGGTTTTGCCCACATTACTTCTGCCGACCCCTACATTCAACCAATCAGCGATTCCATACTCAAGACCGATCCGGATATTTGCCTGATCCAGCCCCCACAATTCGTAGGCACCTCCATTCAGCCGGCCAAAACGGTGAGAGATGATCATTTGCAAAACGCCGCCAGCGGCTGTTTCAATCGTATGGGCATTTACCAGCCGCACTGATTTGAAAGTGGCGTACGTATAATCGGTTGTTTCCTCTTCCATTTCCTCCAGAAGGTCCATTAGATCATCTTGTGCCTGGAGGGGAAGGAAAAACAGACTGGTAGCAAACAGGGCGATTGATAATATGTATTTCATGCGACAGGGCTTTAGCAAAAGATTAATTTTGAAGTAACTCGTACTTCATTTCGACATGAGCCTGGACTACTTTGGCGATATTCTCTTCTACCAAAGCCGGGATTTTAATATCGTGATCGGCAACGGTGATAGGGAAGGAAGCCGCAGCAGAAATAATTCCATTCTCAATTGTAATCGTGCCGATGGTTTCGATCGGTTTCGTTACGCCATGAATGGTCAGTTCTCCTTTGACCGTTGCTTCGTAAGTGCTGTCTTTGCCAAAGTCAACCTGATCCAGATTGGTGATTTTCCCCTTGAAAGTGGTTTTGGGGAATTTATCAGAGTTCACATATTTTTCATTGAAGTGTTCCTGCATCAGGGCTTTTTCAAACTGGAACCCTTTCATCAGGGCTTGAAATACCATTTCGCCCTTGGCCGCATCCAGGACACTGGTTACCTGATAATTATGCGCTTCGATATCTTCGACGGGAGTATGAGAGAAAAACCAGATGTGCCCATTGCGGGTCATATATTTCTGGGCCTGCATAGAGAAGGTACTGAGCAGGCATATGGTGAGGAATAACGCGATTTTTTTCATGTTTGCTTGGCTTTGTTAGTGAGAAAATATAAGAGAATGTTTAGGTAAGTTCTGGATATATGAGGAATCCAATAGTGGTCAACCTATTCTTTCTGACCCCTGATCTTCCGCTACCCCTAATTATCGAGTGCACCAGCATCTATCCAGGATTTTATTTGATTGATATCGCAAGAGAGAAGTTGATTCCCGCCCTTTGGCATGGGAGAGAAGCCACTGAGATGCGCAATGGCTCCATAAAGACTTCCATTGTTGACATATACCAATACATTCTGGTAGCTTCCGAGGCTTACATTTCCGGAAGAAGAGCCCTGTGCATGGCAGTTATAACAGTTTGTCTGGAGAATGGGCTGGACAATGGTAGCATAGCTGATAGCAACCGTATCACACGTGACGCCGGTTCCCGGGGGGTATAATTCTTCCTCATTATCATAATAGCAGCTGTTTCCAAATAGCATCAGGAGGCTTAGGAATAGAAAAGCAGAAAGGGATATGCGAAAGTGGTTCATGATGGGTAGTAAACTAAGAAAGTGGTTGCAGGTAAGGGTTCATTAATCATTGGGGGCACCAGCTTCCACCCAAAGGCGGAATTGTTCGATGATGCAGTCCGACAATTTACTCGCTCCTTGTGGCATTGCTTCAAAGGCACCACTATGGGTGATGGAACCATATAGGGCACCGCTATTTGCTACTGCTGCAACGCCTGCATGTGTATTGAGGATGACCCCGCCCCGAGGCTCCGAACCGCTATGGCATCCCACACAATTATCTTCCAGAATGGGTATAATTGAACTGGAGTAGGACACGGCAGAAGTATCACAGGTTGTATCTGCATCACAGGTGAGGTCTTGCGCACCTTGTTTGAGCCAGTCGCTTATGATTTCAATTTGATTGCCTGTCAATTTCTGGCGAGGTGGCGGAGGCATCAGTTTGTCAGGGTCTGTTTCGGTAATGACTTCAATAATTTCGCTGTCGAGTAAGTCTCCAAAGTCAACGATATCGCTCCCTATTACCTTGTCGTATGAGGTCAATTCGACACCATCCTGTCGACTGCTAGCGTCATGACAAGTAGGGATGGCACAGTTTGAAAGTAAGATTGGCAACACATCCATCTCAAAATAGATACTATCCGGATCACAAGGTTTCGTATCTCCGGTGCCTGCTGTTCCTGATGTATCAATGGGTACCATAGGACCAGGATTGGTCGGCAATACCGGCTCGTGCTTACAGGCAGCGATCAGGAGGAGAATAAACAGGACAAAAATGGCCTGTTGACGGAAAAGCAATGTAGGTGAATTCATCTGTAGTGCAGGTTGTATCAGAATGCGCAAGAGAAATAGTAAAGTAAGATTAGTCGGCTAATACGCAACGGGCGAGCGAGACATCCATGAGATACCCCGTGCAAATGCCCTTAACAGTTGCTTGCATTCCGATTTCCAGTTTGGCAACCTTGGCAGCCTGATCCGGAAGGAAAGCACAATTGATCCCAAACATTGCTACATCATCGCGCAAAATGAGATTAATCCCTCCATTGTCAGTCTCGTTTTTTTCCTGGACAATCCCGCTTACTTCAACAATCTGGTTCAGGTACTTTTCATTGGCACCCGCTTCATCAGATTCAAAGGCTGTAAATAATGCGGGAGCCTCGATTTGGAAGGCTGATTCTGTGGCGACCAGGTCCTGATGAGGCTTGTTAAAAAGGGTAAATCCGATTGCGGCACCGATTCCTCCTAAGATAAGGAGGGCGAGTAGGGCAATTTTTACTTTTGAAGACATGTGCGTAATAATTGAATGCGACTAATGAGTTAACCTTAAAAGAGAGGCAATGTTTAATCCGATAAGCACGACAGAAAAACCCACCTACCGGGCCTTCTGCCGCGATCACGGTAGAAACAGATACCAAAACCACTTCGAGTATGCGTTACTGTGATACCCTTAAGTAAGTCATTTGTAGAGGTAAGGAGAAAAAAAGTTTGCTGAGCCGGGCAATAGATACGCTGAACGAGGAGGGACTTTCTTTGGGCAAATTGGGGAGAAACAAGAAGTTCTTTTTGTAGAAATGGGTGGCAGAATTAATTCCGCCACCCAAGCCAGTTACTTTTTTGAGTAGGTTTTTCTTACCTCATTGCGCTAAGCGGCGAATACCGCCCCGCAATAGTTATTTATGCGCCTTCTTCCGGATTGACCGGGCAGGTTGAAATACCCAACACTGAATAGAGGGGGCAGACATTTACCAGGCTGGTCAGGAGAAAAATTCCGGCCACGACAGCAAGTACAATGGCAACAATGCCACTGATGATCTTGCCGAAAAACAAAGCAGCGATGACACCTGCAACCAGCAAGCGTATCCATTTGTCGGTATTACTCATGTTCTTTTTCATAATGAGGGGATTACGGTAGAAGATTAATGTTTGGGTAATTTCGAGCTTTACTGCAATAAACTTAGTAACCTGGGTTACATGGGCAATTGACTTTTGTCAGTGAGCTATTTTATAGCCTGGGAAGGGTGATGGATGCAAAAGTACAAAACCGCCCCCGTTATGGAGGCGGTTTTACGAGTTCGGTATACTCAACTCAAGCAAAAAGGGTTAGTTTTTGATCAGCTTGAAAGGAGGGAGAATACCTGCTTCTGTCTGAATCTGCAAGAGATACAGTCCCGGTGTATAGCGATTCAAATCCAACTGAAAGCGGTTGTTGCCAGGCATAATCCGAATCGCCTCCTGATGAAGAATTCTACCGGTCATATCTGTGAGCCGTAGGGTGCCCGGCCCGGATTGATCTGTGTCCATTTCCAGAATGGCAAATTCATTAGCAGGAGAAGGATACAACTTGATCGCAAACAGATCGGTCAGGACTGCCTCCAGATCGGTTACCATCCCTCGAACAAAATCAGCACTTGTCGCGGCCCCTTCAGTGCAGACGCTCCCATCTGTCGAAATTATCCGATGATAGAGCGTGATCGTATCTCCGATTCCAAGTCCCAGGCTTTGCAGCAAGGAATCTATTTCCCTGTATTCGATAATAAAACCTGTCGCGGTATCATACCTGTCATCAATGATCAGGTTACTGAAGTCGGTGGTATCAGAGAGTTGATAGAGGTAAACTACTTCATTGTCATCAGGATCAGTTGCGCTCCCCCATTCGATTGATAAATCGGTGCTATCCGGCCCACTGACTTCGAGGGTCGTCTGGTCTGCCGGACTCGTAATGACGGTAGCGGCAGGATAGAAATTGCTCTCTGGCAGGATCTGGCCCCGCACTTCTCCTGAAGGGACGGTAGTCGTATGCAGGTTGAGGTATAAATCTCCTGCCCGTAAGGCTGCCATGCCTGCTGAATCGAGCACAAATTGATTGCTGTCAGCTGCATAGACCCCACCTTTCAGGTCTGCATCAAGCGTGGGGACGAGGGTTGCAACAATACCCCCTGTAGCACCCGGACCTGCCATGTGAAGATGAGAACCTCCTGCGATAGTAGGATCAAAATCGCCGGTTAGGTTGCTGAACCCTCCTGAAACAGTAAGGGTAGAACCCGATAGTTCGAGTTTGAGTGCGCCAGTCCCTTCGCTGTCATTGGGCATAGCAGCATTTCGGCCTTTAATGCTGGTGGTGAAATAGGCATTCGCCTGTGGAAGGAGATTTCCCCGCAACTCGCCGGAAGGTACGTCAGTAGAATGAATATTGGCATACAGCATCCGGGCCTTGAGCGTATCTGCCTTGCCGCTGCTGATGGCAAATGTATTGCTGTCCGGCAGGAAAATACCGGATCGATTCGAGCCCTCCAATTCCGGAATCAAAGTGTACTGGATGCCTCCGTTTTTACCAGGAAGGCCGAGGTGGATATGGGATCCCCCTGCAATGCTGGCATTAAAATCACTTTCCAGGTTGTTGAAAGAACCGCTTACATAGAGATTGGAACCATTCCATTCTGCGATAAGGGCTCCACGAGCATCTGTGCGTACGGGTGCCAGTTGACTGGTTCCAGACAAGGGAGCAGAAAAATAGGCGAGGGCGTCATGAAGCAATTGACCTCTTAATTCTCCGGAAGGCTGGTCGATACTATGAATATTGACATAAAACTGCCGCTTTTTTAAGGTGTCGACCTGGCCTGGACTCAGAGAAAAGGTATTGCTGTCAGCTTCCCAAACGCCACTTTGGTTATCTGTACCTATGGTTGTCGTAAGGGGAAATAACACAGGCCCATTACTACCAGCTGCAGCGATGTGCAAGTGTACACCACCGAGAATCGCAGTATTCAGATCACTTTCAAGCCCATTAAAGGAACCCGTTACAACCAGTTGATTGCCCCGAATCTCGGTTTTGACCATACCGGCAGCTCCCGTAAGGACATTGGTAGCAGATTGGGTTCCGGTAAGGAAATCGCCCATAAAATACTGTCCTTCTGGTAATATTTGTCCCCGAATCTCACCCCCTGTGTACGTGAGCGAATGAATATTGAGGTACAATTCGCGATTGAACAAGGCTTCATATTGAGTGGCGTTGAGAGAGAATGTGTTATTAGCAGCCTCAAAATCTCCTCCTAAAGAGTCGCCGTCCAGGGTCGGACTCAGCACGATTTGTACTCCGCCGTTTTGACCGGCATAGCCGAGGTGCAAGTGAGCACCACCTGCGATACTGGTAGCTACCTTATCGGTCAGCCCAGCAAAACTTCCGGATACGGTGAGGGTAGAGTCAACGAGTTCCAATACAACTTGTCCACTTGCATGACTGGTAACCGGCGTACGCTGATTACTACCTGCCAGGAAAGACCGAAATACGGAGTGTGAAAGGGCATGAACTTGCCCGCGTAACTCCCCACTGGTATAGGCCTCAGAATGGAGATTTGCATACATTTCCCGGGCTGCGAGCATATCGAGTTGTGCCTGGGTGAGGGTAAATACATTGTTCGCGACTTCAAATACACCGCTGCGTAGGCCGACATCGGTAGTGCTGACGAGACCCACTTCTATACCACTTGTGCTTCCTGCGACTGCTCCATGAAGATGTGCGCCTCCAGCGATATTCGCAGCAAAGTCTCCCGCAAGATTCTCAAATGAACCAGACACAGTGAGTTCTGTACCCCTGACCTCAAGCATCATCATACCACTTGCATCCGTAATGATTGGCGGCACGGCATTGCTGCCAGCTAGCTGCATGGCATAATAGGCATCAGCGGTTGGGAGCAGTTGGCCCCGTAATTCGCCGCCGGGGTGGGGGATTGTATGAAGATTGAGGTATAATTGACGATTTTGGAGAGCCAGTTTTTGTGCAGCGGTTAACTCAAATCGATTGGAATCCGGAGAAAAAACGCCACCCCGTAAATCAACATCCAAATCGGAATTGAGGAACAGTTCAATGCCTCCATTTTGGCCGGCGTACCCGAGGTGGATATGCGCACCTCCAGCAACATTTGAATTGAAATCGCCACTAAGGCCAGAGAAAGTCCCGCTAATGACGAGAGAATCTCCGGTAAGTTCTGCGGTAATGGATCCTTTGGCTTCCGTGAGTACAGGAACCCGCTCCTGATTTCCACTTAAGAAAGCCTCATATACGGCATCTACTGCCGGAGCTGCTGCTTGCCAGAAAGGAAGCCCGTTTTGACTCCCATTTCCGGTATACGAATAAGGAGCCTGTCCGGTGAGGAAATCTCCTGCTGTCCAGATGCCCTTGGTAACCGCCACGGATTCTCTACCGAGCCCTGCGGCCCCCCATTGAGTGAAATCGACCATATTGGCAGGCGTACCAAATCCTCCGCTAGGCAAGTATATGCTGAGGTCGGAAGCATTGTCATCAAGTGCGAATCCGGTAATTTTGACAGTATCCCCTGGATTTAGATTGAGCGAACCACTCAGGATGGTCAGCGCAGAAAGGGGGCCAGGCGTGTAGACAAGGAGTGCACAAAGCCGATATGCGGTAATGTCAAGCGCTGCTGTTCCAAAATTGGTGATCCATATTTCGTCGGCTAGGGGATTGACAGCCAGCAGTCGGATATTGGCTA
>CAYGTH010000021.1:2338-31258 GCA_964352745.1 uncultured Bacteroidia bacterium | reverse complement strand
ACCCAACATCGCAAACCCCAGCATCGCAGGGAGTTTTGCATAAACCGGCTCCCCAATTCCCGGAACAACCCCCCGAATTCGGCAAGCGACTACTCCCCCAACCGAATCGCCAGCTTTACGCACATCGTCAATCCGATGGTACATTTTCTCCGCGATCTCCGGATCAGGACACCTGACAGCTTGCTGGTATTCGGTTAGCAACTCAATGGCATCCGGAGCTGCCGTAAGGGCGATGTCATGAATCGACTGTACCCAGGCTTCCACCTTAATATCCCCTTGCTGACGGAGCCATAATTTAGCAACTGCGCCTCCGAGTACCCGTGCTACTGTTTCGCGTGCTGAGGATCTTCCTCCCCCTCTGTAGTCCCGAGTTCCGTATTTTGCATGGTAGGTATAATCCGCATGTGAGGGTCGAAAAACATCTTTTATGTGGCTATAATCTTTCGATCGTACATTTTGGTTCGGTACAAAAAACGCAAGCGGAGTTCCTGTTGTAACATCCTCCACATGGCCGGATAGTAGTTGAAATTCGTCTGCTTCTTTCCGCTGGGTTGTGATTCTACTTTGTCCGGGCTTCCGCCTGTTCAATTCTGATTGAATAAAGGCTCTATCCAAGCTTACTCCGGCAGGACAGCCATCGATAACCACGCCAATCCCCTCACCATGCGACTCTCCAAAAGTGGTGATTCTATATAGATTCCCAAAGCTATTTGACATGGCAGCAAATATATGTTTAAATCCCCGAAGTATTAATCATCAATGAGTTGGATTTTGCAAAAATGGTAAAAAAGTGGGGAGAGATTCGCACTCCTCCTAACCAAAACTTAACAAGGCTTACGTTTTTTTAAATTCAATAACCACTGGGGCCTGGACAAAATGAAAAAGGTCTACCCCGTTTGGGGGAGACCTTTAGCTACCTTACTCACACATCTAAACGGTAAGTCTTGCGCAGATAGGCTTCAATCAGCTGTTATCTGCAATATTTTTGGGGCTACCTGCCTTATATAATCTGAATTCTACCCGACGGTTAAGCTTACGGCCTTCCTCGGTCATATTATCTGAAACAGGCTTTTCGTCAGCTTTCCCGTCAGAGGTAATCCGCGCAAGACGAACTCCTTTTTGGTGGGCGAGGTAGTATTTCACCTCAAAAGCCCGCTGAATCGATAAGACTACATTATCTTTTTCAGAACCTGTGTTATCGGTGTGGCCAGTTATGTCCAATTGATAATCAGGGTTACGCTCCAGCATTTCGGCAACCTGATCCAGTACTGAAAAGCTTCTGCTCTGGAGCTTCTTGCTTCCACTCTCAAAATAGATCTGCTCCATAGCATTGGCGATCATTTCACGATCAGCAGGGAGAATTTCTGATGTTTTTGCTACTGCAGTTGGGGTAGTAGGTGCTGCGATCTCAGCATCATAAGCATACTGATCTTCAAGAATCGCATCACTTTTAGGACATCCTCCATTGGTGATCAGTCCTTTTATGTCGGGGCAATTATCTGTTGCGTCCGCAACTCCATCTCCATCCGTATCTTTTGCAGGCTTTTCTTCAGGCGCCAGACATCCCAGGTACATAGATATTCCTTTTACGTCCGGGCAGTGATCACGATGGTCGGGCACGCCGTCTCCATCGGAATCTTTTTCCAGCGGCTGAGCCTGGGGCTTCGAATTTGAAGCAATAGGGCGTCGAGAGGGTGCTTTTTGGGGCGATGTCTTCTTCCGAACAGGCTGATCACTCGGTAAGGCAAACACGAATCCTGCCGTATGAGCAATATGCTGCGCCTGGCTATTAATTCCGTATTTGTACAAGCTTTCAAACTGAAGGCTGAAGTTTTTGCTCACCCGCACTTTCATTCCCAATCCCGCAGGCACAAAATAGCCCGTACTACCGCTAGCCATGTTGAGGCCAAACCCGGTAGTTAAATAGGGAGCGATAAATGAAGATTCGGGAAGGAGTCGTCCGTTGTTGAATTTTACCTGCGTAAGTGCAGTAATATCCGTCAAGGAAGATCCAGCAAATTCTCCGCCTGTCTGAGGGATAACAACCTCAGGAAAAAAGGCGGAATGGAGTGAAACATTAAACCAACTGGAAACATAGGCATGTGCGCCCACTGAAATCCCAGGGTTAAAGGTTTTCATTTGAGTGAGGTCACCCGTTAAGGGCCCATTATAATCTGCAAATATTGCAGACAGGCCAGCCATATATCGGTTATCGCTGGTTTGGGCGTAGGCAACGCTAATAGACAGAGCAAGGTAGGTTAAGAGTACGCGTATAGACATCAGGGCAATTCAAACACATTTCATGCCAAATCTGGTAGTATCTCAAGGGAAAAGCGCGAAGTGATCATTTTTATACATGAACGATCATTTTACTACACATTTTCCTTTAAAAATAATTCTACCTATGGCTATTTATTTACCAAAATCACAATATCCAATAGTCATTTTATAGATTTAATTGTACAAAATCTCAAAATCAACCCTTCGATTTAATCCCCGTCCGCTGGAAGTTTCATTACTGGCCGCTGGCTTATCTTCCCCATAGCCTTCAGAAGTAATCCGGGATTGGCTAATCCCATGCTGCTGAACCAAGTAATACTTCACATTAAATGCACGCATCACTGACAAAATCAAATTTGAATCATTTTGTCCCAAAGCATCTGCATGGCCATATACAACCAATCGTGCCTCCGAACAGGTATTCAACACTGAGGCGACCTCTGTTAGCGTTTGCTGCGTTTCTCCCTGCAACTGGTCGCTCCCCAAGTCAAAGTAAACTGCATTTATTCCGGTGGTCAAATTTGCTACTGCATCCATCCCACAAGGTCGAGTATCCGACTCTTTCTCCCCTACAGGCTCGGTCAGATAGGTCAAATCAACTGACTGCTCATCTGGGAGAGTTGTACTCCCATCAGCGACTGGCGTTGCAAACACCTCCATTGTACTCACAATAGAGGTCTCCGAGTTTTCCAGTACAGGCACCTGTTCCGAAATATTATCCGGTGTATTTTCTATTACAATCAATTCCTGCGGTGTCATCGGCATATCTTCCGGAATAATACTGGGCACTTCGGGCTCCTGATGTTCATTGTCCTTACCAGCAACCTCGATAACGGCGGTTGCTTCTACCGGGCTCGCTACAGAATCCGGGCAGCCAAAATTCATCATGGTTCCAGAAATCCCCGGACACTGATCTACATCATCTCTGATTCCATCCCCATCCGTATCTATCAAGGCAGCCAGTATTTCCATACTATCAACGGGGGCGGGCTCCGGAGTTCGTTTTTTACCTCCAATTTCATATACCAGCCCCATTGCATGAGCCGTGTGCTGGTAGTCTTTGTTAAGGGATATTTTCCGTACACTTTGGAGGCGCAAAGCAATTCGATTTGTCATTCGGACTTGAATCCCTCCACCAAGTGGGGTATAAACATCGGGATTATTTTCGGTATAACTACCGCCAATGCCGCCTATCAGGTAAGGGGCAATTCGAGCTTGCTCCCGCAAAATTGCGCCATTGTTTAGTTTGAATATGAGTTGATATCCCATATCCACTAAATAAGAAGGTCGGCTACTTTCTACCGATACTGGAAAATGCACATTAGGAGCAACAAGTAATCGAGTACTGAAAGCGAATGCTCCGGATAAGTAGCGGTCTACTGTCACGGAAACTCCGGGATCGTAAAAACTATACTGCAAGGGAGAAAACCTTGCATTCGATTTATAGGTGAGGTAGGTGAAGCCTACTGAAGCAGCCCATTTTTGATCAGCCGACTGCGCATTCCCCCAAAAAGGGAGAGCTAACAGCAAGTAAGTCAATATATTGAGGGTAATTTTATGCATATACAAGGGCTCTAGCGATCTATATTTATATCGCAACGCGATGATACACAACATAGTAGCAAGTATCGAGCCAATACATTTAACAAAAAAACATGGGGCATCCTTGCGGAGCCCCATGTTGGAATTATTATACTTTTTCAATCGAATTATTTTACAAATAAATAGAATTCTACTCTTCTGTTCTTGGCCCTTCCGGCTCTGTTAATATTGTCAGCGATGGGCTGAGATTCTCCCAGTCCTACCGATTCAAGACGTGCGGCATCTATCCCTTTTCCAGCTAAATAGTCGATACAGGATTTAGCACGTTTTTCCGATAGTTCCTGATTTTTGGTAGCCTCTCCTACTGAATCCGTGTGCCCAGAGGCCCTCAGGCTATATGCAGAGTAATCGTTCAAAATTACTACAATGGTATCCAACACAGCGTAAGATTGGCTCTTCAGAACGGCACTATTGGTTTCAAACTGAACGGATTTTGTTGCAAACTCCAGTTTTTCCTTCACCTCTTCTTCAATTTCCGGGCAACCTAATAGTTCGGCTGTACCTGCTTCTTCCGGGCATTTGTCATCAGCGTCGACAATCCCATCACCGTCTGTATCGGGGCAACCATTGAAGGTAGCGAGTCCGGCTACTTCCGGGCACTCATCATTTTTATCAGCAATGCCATCACTATCTGTATCAGGACATCCTGCCATAGAAGCGAGTCCAGCCACATTTGGGCAATCATCTTCAGCATCTACTACTCCGTCTCCATCAGCATCATCCGGACAGCCTTGGTTAGAAACAGGTCCTACCACATCCGGACAATTATCTTCTTTGTCCATTACGCCATCTTTATCCCGATCCGGGCATCCGTTAAAAGCAAGGATACCGGGTGTATCCGGACAATCATCTGTGGCATCTACAATGCCATCATTATCACGGTCTGGTTCAACGATTACAACAGGAGCTGGCTCAGGCTCTTCTTTTCCCTTACCGAAGTTTATGTTTACAGTAGCATTGACGGTGAAATAATCCTGCAAATCACCGGAAAGATCGACTTTGTATAATGCATTCATATCGAGCGAAACCCGCGAATCATTAAATAATCGAATACCCGCTCCTAGTGGAGCAAACAGATTTGGGCCCAAGTTCCGGAAATCCAACGTATTGAGGCCCACGCCTGCATTCAGATAAGGGGCAAAAGTGGCTTTCTCTTTCAAGATGTAACCATTATTCAGTTTATATTGTAGAGAAAGGTCCAGATCTGCAAGATCTGTAATGTCATGATCATCCTGCGGACGAATTGAGGTCCCAAGCGCCAGGTTGAAAGAAGAGTTCAAATATCTGCCGACCTGTAAGCGGAAGGCATCGTTGAACTTCGCATCGTTGAATTCGCCATTTGGAATACCGTCAAAATCGCGAAAGGCAAAGCCCACTCCTACTCCCCAGGGATGACTCACATTTTGTGCAAAAGAGGTAGTGAATAAGAAAAGCGCAGTAGCTAGCACCAGTCCTATTTTTGTTGTAAATTTCATAATAGTTTATGTTTGCATTTTGATATTCGAGGAAACTTTTTGCTATATGACTGTTTAGATGAAAAATTCTCCGAAAGGTAACGAGAGGTTGAAAATTTCTAACTTTCGGTATAATGAATATCGAATAAAGTCTATTCTTTTACAAATTTCACGCTTCGCCGAGTAGCTGGTCGTAGAATGAATTATCTAAATTTATGTTTCAGTTCGTACTCATATTATTGCGAAATCCTTTCTTTTTGATTGGAACAGGTCTTTTTGTGGGTTTTGCGGTCTATTACAATCGGCTGCTGAAAGCCTATGCCCACGTGGAACGCTCACTTGAAGAGTTGGACGAAGTGCTGACCCGCAGAAGGCAACTGGCAGCCAATGTGGCAAATCCGGCGGGAACCGGAAACCTTGCGCAACGCTTGCAGCAGTTGGAATTACCAGAACAAGCTTCTTTGCTAACAGATGACCTCACTGCCCGATTTGAGGAGGAATATGCGCTAGGCATAGAACTCGAGCTGTTGATACAATCCATTCATTCAGGCCAGGAGATGGCTGCTGATGCAGGCTTTCAATCCTGGAGCAAAGAAATTAATGCAGCAAATCTGGCAATTGGAATCGCCAGACAGACCTATAACATGGAAGCACGTAGCTTTAATCTCAAAATTGAATCCTTCCCAACCGGGCTGATAGCTCATTTGCTAAACATACTTCCACAACCCCTTTTTATATAGTGGTTTTAAGTAGGAAAACCGGAAAGCTGTAGCGCTCCTTTATGGCAGCTTGGTGAAGACATATTCCGCTTCTACTCCATCCACAGTCTCGGTCAAGATCAGGGAATCTGCTGACAAATAGGAGACGAGCTGATCGCCTTCCTGCAAAGTAGAAACTACTCCGTCCAGGTAGGTATAGGTGATGGTATGAGGCTCGCTCGTATTGGAAGTAAGCACCATTTCTCCGTTTGCCTTAAACTCCCGAACCGGCTCATCGATCTCCGATGGCGAAATAAACAACTCTCCTACCCGCTGACTGGCAAGTTTCCATTTTCCCAGTAATTCAGGAGCGGTCAGTTCAATAGACAAAGGGGCTTCGGTAGCTTCCGATTCGGCAATAGAATCCAACAAAGCAGTATCTGTAGCATCTGATTCCGACTGAGAATCGCTGCTGCAAGAAGCGCCTAAACTAATCGAGAGAAGGAGCGTCCAAAAAAGGAGATATATTCGTGCCATGTGTTTGTGTGTTTATTTCTCGTAGAGAGAATTCCGAAACTAGCATAAATTCACGATTTTTTCATAGAAAGCCGGAGATGATTTCCAAAAACCGGGCGGGAGCTTCCGCATGAATCCAATGCCCCGCATTCGGAATCACTTCAAACTGTGCTTCAGGAAAAGCCTCAAGGATTTCTGCATGGTCTTCTGGTTGCACATAAGTAGAATTACCGCCCGAGACAAAAAGGGTGGGATTTTCAAACGGAAAATCAAATGAGACAGCATCCAAAATTTTGGGGTACTGCTCGGTAATTACTGGCAAATTAAACTTCCACTGAAACCCATCTTCTTTCGTTCGGGTTAGGCTTTTTAGTAAGAATTGCCGCACGCCTGCTTCTGGAATTCCCATAGCTAATTGGCTATCTGCTTCCTGGCGAGAATCAATCTCAGCAAGATTGACAGCATTCAATGCCGACAATATCTTAGTATGATGAGGAGGGTACGACTTAGGAGCCATATCTGCAACAATCAACTTCTCAACCCGATCAGGATATTCACCTGCAAATTTCATCACGGTCTTTCCGCCCATAGAGTGCCCCAGCAGATGGGCTCTCAACATCCCCTGATCGTCCATAAACTCCAGCAAGTCTTCTGCCATTGTTTCATAATCCCATTGGGGATGATGGGGAGACTTTCCGTGATTCCGCTGATCAACGATAAACACGCTGAATCGATCTGATAACTGCCGGGCATGGGTAGCCCAGTTATCCAACGAGCCAAATAATCCGTGCAGGATAATCAGCGCGGGCCCTTGCCCATAGGATTTAAAATTCAACTGCATAGCTCCAGCCATATTATTTCAAACAAAATCACTGTTCGGGAAGGCATACAGCACTTGCCCCGAACAGTGATAGATGAGTAACAGAATATAAGAAAAAACAGAAGCTGTCAGGCACTGACAATCAGAAAAAACCGCAACTCTTCTTGTTTTTTATCCTGTTACCTGTGATTAACAAGATCAGTGCTCAATGCCACCGGCACCGTGGGCATGACCATGAGCGATTTCCTCTTCGGTCGCCACACGTACAGAAAGTATTTCAACCGAAAAGTGCAAGTCTTTTCCAGCAAGCGGGTGATTGAGGTCCACCTTAACAGATTCCTCATCAATTTCTACCACATGGCCGGTCAACTGATGCCCGTCCTGCGTTTGAAGGGGAATCATCGCTCCTATTTTCAGAAACTCTTCCGCAACCTCACCCTCAATGACAAAGGTATTTTTAGGAAGTGAAACCATTTTTTCAGGATCTTCGAGGCCATATGCATCCTTGGCTTCGATTCCGAAAGCAGCGATATCACCTGCTTTCTTACCCAGAATACTTGCTTCAAATTGTGGCAGGAGTTGCCCTACCCCAAACATAAATAAGAACGGATCTGAGTTATTTACTTCCTGAATGATGACACCTGCCACATTTTCCTCTCTGAGGGTATAGGTGATGGAAACCACCGTATTGGGCGCAATTACCATAAAAAATATTAGTTTAAGGGATTAATAGGTATTCACCGTCGCGGATTGAGCCGGACGACCCCTGCCTTCCCCCTACCCACTTCGGAATTCGCACGAAGGTAGGGATAAAAAGGGGCTTTATGCAAAAACGGTAACCAAAAGATTCCGCGGACCGCCATAATCCCGAAATTCACAGAGATAGATACCTTGCCATATACCCAAGTTTAGCCGATGATTCGTAATCGGAATCGAAACAGAAGCTCCTACCAAACTGGCTTTGATATGCGAAGGCATGTCATCGCTTCCTTCCATCGTGTGGGTGTAGTAAGGTTGGTTTTCTGGCACAATCCGATTAAAAACAGATTCAAAATCTACCCGAACCGAAGGGTCTGCATTTTCGTTAATGGTTAGTCCCGCCGAAGTGTGCTGGATAAAAACATGAAAAATCCCTGCATCTGGCAATTCAGAAATTTGAGCCAGAATTTTTCCCGTAACCAAGTGATAACCACGTGGATACGCAGGTAATTGAATTGGAATTTGTTGAACCATTTTATATTTCTATCGTTAAATGTTAAAGAGGAGGTAATATTCAATCTGACAACTACCCGAGATTTCTGATCGCTTTAAGCACCCAGGTTATCCGTCCATACCTGTCTTTCAACCACTCAGGCACATTGTTAGGAAAATGGCCATTTTGTCGATAATCGGCATATACTTTGCACAGTTTTTGTTATTAATGTATGTGTTTCGCAAACATTCACCTCTAAGTTACCCAATCGTTTTTTTTATATGAAGTTTGTAATCCAGTCAATTGCTCTTTGCACATTTTTTACGCTATTACTCCAACCTATTAAGTCTTTTGCACAGGGTCCAGTTCCTGCTCAGGTGGTTGCCCACTATGAGGCAGAACCGGGAAATGCAGACGAAGAACTCGCATCCAGCTCTATGCTTGGTTCGATTTCGGGAGAAGCATTTGGCGCTGCCAAAAGTACCGCTACGATCTTTCAGGTTACGCTTTACGGGCCTGATGATCCCAAGCAATATTATGCAACACGCAGTTTTGGATCTGCAGCTGAATTCCATTTTGACAGACTCCCCAGTGGAATGTATTGGATTCAGGTAAGCAGTGGAGCCGGCACGGTTATTAAGGCCCTCCCTGCTCAAGATCAGATTTTTGTTGATCAAGGAAAAAACTACATCTCAAACGTTGAATTTCGTGCGAGATAAAGAATAACAATCGAATTTCAGGTGGGCTGAAGTTTGATGGCGGACCAAACGGTCCGCCTATTTTTTTGCCTGATTTCTTGCAGTCAGAATGCTGTCTTTTGGGATAAACCTTACGTTATGCTTCCATATATATGGTTTCCACTATATTTGCATCCATTATGGTATTGAAGGGTATGAAAAAACGTGTTTGGTTTCAACTAGTACTGATAGGGTTGATGGGCGTAGCAGGCTGTGATATTATCAACCCCGAGGAATCCCTCCCGGCATATCTTGATATTCAGGGGGCAAGCGTCCTGGTTTCAGAGCCTCAATCTCTGGCCTCAAGCCTGGGTATTCGAGATCTGTGGCTATTCCGGGGAAATGAACAAATAGGGACGTATCAGATCCCTCGTGTTATCCCCTATTTTCCGACTGAACAAACAGAATTTGTCATCACCGGAGGTGTCTTCGAAACGGGCCTCTCCGCTGCACGGGTCAGCTATCCTTTTTGGCAACCCCTGACTATCCAAATCCCTAATACCCCGCTCGATACCTTTGTACTAACTCCTCAATTCCGGTATTATTCCGATACGGTCCTTCAGGTTCCTTTTTCGGAAACATTTGAAGGCTTTGGGACCAACCTGATTGAAACAGCCACAGGAGCCGCAGCAGCAGCCCTTACCATTAATACTTCAGATGCATTCGAGGGGAGCAGAAGCGGTCAAATAAACTTCACCAGTGATTTCACCTTTTATGAAGGCTCCAGCGCTGATTTTTTTCCGCTTCCGCAAAGCGGAAATAATGATATCTGGGTAGAAGTAACCTACAAAAACAATATTCCCTTTACAGTAGGGCTGTCTTTTATAACCGGTTCTAATTCCGGAGAATTAGGAGATGGCATTTTATTCAACTCCAATCTCGAATGGAATACTGCCTATATCCACGTCAATGATTTCGTACGGAGTGTTTCAGAAACCGCTGTATTTCGCTTGTTCATACGCGCAAACGGGAATGGGAACGCCGGGACCTTGTTACTCGATCAAGTCAGGATCATACATTTCAGATGAATCGAAATCGTTTCAAAAATTTTCAATATTTCCTGGCTGATTTCCTGGTAACCTACCTGATCTGGCTGGCTTTTGTATTGATTCGCCGAGACAGATTTGAGGGCTATGCTGAGTTGGACGTATTTAACTACGTTGCTGCCGCTACGATTGGGATATTCTGGACAGGAACCTATGCAGTAGCCGGTTTGTACACCAGGCCCTACAGAAGATCCCGATTCCATGAATTCATTCAGGTGTTCAAATACACCCTGATGGGCGTATTGGTTCTGTTTTTTCTAATTTTTCTAGACGACCCTGTTCCCAAATATCAATCGTACCGGGTCAGCTTCACTACGTACCTGGGTTTGCAATTTGGGGCAGTAGCAACCCTTCGACTGATCATGACCACTTATACCAATATTCAAGTCAGGAAACGCAAGATCGTGTTCCCCACCGTGATTGTAGGGAGTGGAAAGGAGGCCTACCAGATTTATCATGAACTCCAGCACGATCGCCGGGCATTTGGCTATCATTTCAAGGGCTATTTCAATTTAAATGGACAAGCAGGAAGCCCTTTACAAGGTCAACTGAAAAATTACGGTGAACTCGACCAACTGGAGGAGGTAATTCTAAGTCGGAAAATTGAAGACGTCATCATCGCTCTTGAAAAGGAAGATTCTCATCGTGTGGGGGAGGTAATTGAAATCTGTGAACGCACGCCCGCAAACATAAAAGTCGTGCCCGGTATTTACGACTATATCGTAGGCAGTGTCAAGGTTTCGCATATCATGGGTGCGCCTCTGGTAGAGGTATTTCCCCAGATCATGAAACCCTGGGAACGGGTTTCTAAACGAGCTTTTGATATTGTTGCATCCTTCATAGCTCTGCTGATTTTAAGTCCCATTTTTTCCGTATTGGCTATCTTGATAAAAGCAGATTCTCCAGGGCCTGTTTTCTTTCGGCAAGAGCGAATTGGTAAGGGGGCCAAGCCTTTTTTCATCTGGAAATTCAGGTCTATGTTTATCGATGCTGAAAAAGCGGGCCCCGCCCTTTCAAGCGATCGGGATCCCCGTATTACGAATATTGGCCTCATGCTCCGCAAACTGCGGCTGGATGAGTTGCCTCAGTTCTGGAATGTGCTGAAGGGGGAAATGAGTATTGTTGGGCCAAGGCCAGAGCGCCAGTTTTACATTGATAAAATCGCTAAAATCGCACCTCACTACCGTCATCTCCATAAAATCCGCCCTGGCATTACCTCTTGGGGGCAGGTAAAATATGGATATGCTGAAAATGTGGCAGAAATGGTCGAACGCCTGAAGTTTGACATTCTCTATATGGAAAACATGTCTCTGGGACTTGATATAAAGATCATGCTCTATACCATTATTGTGATAGTAGAAGGTCGAGGAAAATAGGGATTGGGGATTTAAGAAGACAGAGCCAGCATACCAGGAATAAAGCTTTACGCCCTTTCTGCAATACCAGCAAAAAAAGAAAGCGGCGTCTGTATTGGCCCCCCATCTCCTCCAAAAAAGGGTACCACAGAACGCCGCAGTTTACGTACAAAGTACGTGTTAGGGAATTATTTTAGAATTTCAGTTAATCTCTTTTCCACGATGCCACTCATTATCATGCGCCGTTTTTCAAGTCTGGCACGTACACTGCTGATTCGGGATTGCAGCTCCAGCATATAAGCATGTTGGTCTCCATATACCTTGCTGGCCTTAAGTTGATTGAGTTCAACAACTAATTTCTGAACTTCCAACTCTGTCACGTGCAGTCGTATTTCCATTATCTGCATGAGAATACTTCTGGCTTCCTGACGCAGGGCGGATTGTTGACTTGCCGCCGCCCCCTTATGTGCATCCAGAATGATATCTAACCTATGTTCCAGGGCTTTCTCGCTAGTGGCCGTGGTTTCCCGACTTGTATGTGCATACCTCGCGGTAGCTGTTAGGGATACACTCGACTGATCACTGCTCCTGGCGTATACTTCATCGGGGTTGTTTTGGGCGAATAATGAAAGATGTACAAAGAGAAGTATTGATAAAATCGTAATATTCATATTAAAAAAAACCCATGATTTATTCTGTTTCAAATATAGATTTATTATATCATGATTTATCCGACCAGCGTATGAAGTGTCATTCTCAGTGATTAAATCAACAAATTTGCCACTTGATCTATTCTGCTAAATCCGCCTTTTACTGCAATGGCGGTACGCTTGGCAGTTACCATAACATTCTCCAACCTTTATTAATGATTTGGTAATACAGGATTCACTCTTTGGTTATTTCGCTGGGCGACTTTTGTAAAAAATTCGACTATGAAAT
This sequence comes from uncultured Bacteroidia bacterium, assembly GCA_964352745.1. Lineage (GTDB taxonomy): Bacteria > Bacteroidota > Bacteroidia > J057 > J057 > CAYGTH01. Next base: position 18,619 of record CAYGTH010000021.1, on the reverse strand, counting down.
TCTCGAGATTACTCGTCCTTTTTTCTTTGATCTGCCTGATGGCTGTTGCCCAGGCACAAAATGGTACCCTTAGAGGTACCGTTACGAATGGGGAAACAGGCGAAAAGCTGCTCGGTGCAACTATTCGACTCATACAAGGTGATGCCATCAAGGGAGGTGCCTATACTGACCTTGAAGGAAGTTATTCAGCAGTAGCTGCCCCTGGTACCTATACTGCGATTATCTCTTACGTTTCTTTTGTCAGCGATACGATTCCAGATATTGTACTGACATCAGGTGAGGTAACCGTTCAAAATACCTTGCTGTTTATCAGTATGGAAACCCGGGAAGACTTACAGGTTAACATCGTGGCCAAGCGCGATCAAACCTCTACGGTGTCGCTTTACACGACCAAGCGCAAGTCCATCAATACCATTGATGGCGTATCGGTTGATCTGATCAAGCGCACCGGGGATGCAAATGTAGCAGCTGCCATGCAGCGGATTACAGGAGTAACTGTAGAAGGAGGAAAATACGTTTACGTACGGGGCCTGGGTGACCGATATAGCAAAACTACCTTAAACGGGGCTGAGCTTCCGGGATTGGATCCTAACAGAAACACGGTCCAGATGGATATCTTTCCTTCCAATCTGATTGATAATATCCTGGTGTATAAAAACTTTACACCTGACCTCCCCGGTAGTTTTACAGGAGGGCTTGTAGATGTAATTACCAAAGATTTCCCGGATCGTTTTAAGATAAATGTATCCGCTTCGGCAGGATATAACAACCAGGCCAATCTACGGGACGATTTCCTGACCTACCAAACCGGAAGCCAGGATTGGCTGGGAAGGGATGATGGGACACGTGCCTTGCCAGATTTATTGGCAGACCCCGCCTTTGAAATCCCTACCCGTAACGGGCGGAATGCAGAAGCGGCAAACGCCATTGATCAGGCTTCAAAAGCCTTTAAGACAGATATGTTCCCAACCTTTGGCAATTCTTCCCTGAACCAGAATTACCAAATCTCCCTGGGAGACCAGTTGGAATTGGGCAATCGTCCATTTGGCTATATAGCGAGTCTTTCATACCGCACTAATTTTAGTGCTTATGATGATGGCTACATCGGTCGATTTAAGAATACCGATAGTACCGCAACCCAATTGAATACAGAGCGGGAACACGATGTGCAATCCGCTACAGAGGAGGTCCTCTGGGGAGGATTAATCAAACTCTCCTATAAACCTCACCCCAATCATAAGGTCAGTGTCAACTTCATGCACAATCAAAGTGGAGAGAGTTATACCAGGACTTTTGAAGGGCCTATTCCATTTGACCAAATTGGCACGATCTTCCAAACCCGTGTATTGGGGTATACCCAACGGCAATTGCAAGTATATCAAACAAACGGAAGTCATGTATTTGGGAAATTACAGGCAGACTGGTTAGTATCCTATGCAGAGTCCAGGCAGGATGAGCCGGATCTCCGTTTTTTCAGTAATGACTACGAGCAAATAAACCCTGAGACTCGCATCTACGATATTCAACCCAATCTTTACTCACAACCATCCAGATTTTTCCGCGATTTGGAAGAAGAAAACCTGAATGCGAAACTGGATTTAGAACTCCCATTCCAGCAATGGAGTGATCTGGATAGCAAGCTCAGGTTTGGCGGTGCTTTTACGGATAAAAATCGCATATTTAATGAAGTCCGCTATCAGCTTTCTCAAGGGGTAAGCACCCAGTCATATAACGGAGACCCTGCTGCTTTCTTTGATGAGAGCAACCTGGGCGTCCGGTTTGTCGATACAACCTGGAATGGTCAGTTTGATGATCAGGGACAGCCGGTATTTGCTCCCGATTATAAATATGGAAACTTTCTGGAGCTCGGCTCCCTTCCCGAAAACAGCTATGTAGGGAGTCAGACTGTTTTGGCTTTTTACGGGATGGTTGAACTTCCTCTCACAGATCGGTTAAAATTTGTAGGAGGTGCCAGAATGGAGTCCACCGAGGCAGAGGTCATATCGGGCAACTCAGACATAGATCCAGGTGTATTGAGTTTGAATGATATCCTTCCTTCTGCCAACCTGATTTTTGCTGTAAAAAATAACATGAACCTGCGAGGTGGGTATTCGCGTACCTTGGCTCGCCCCAGTTTCCGGGAATTTGCCCCCTACTCTTCATTTGACTTTGTAGGCGACTACCTGCTGACAGGAAATCCTGACCTGAAAAGAACCCTGATTGACAATTATGATCTTCGCTGGGAGTGGTTCCCCTCTCCCCGTGAAACCATTACCATTAGTGGTTTCTATAAAGGGTTTACAGACCCAATTGAGAAAGTATTAGAAGCACGTGCAGCCAATATTGAATTCACCTTTGCCAATGTCGCAGAGGCTACCGTATATGGCGTCGAATTTGAATTTCGTAAGAATATGGGATTTCTCATGAGCGGGCTTAAGAACCTCGAACTGAGTGGGAATGTAGCCCTGATCAAATCAGAAGTCTCTATTGATCCACTTGAATTGAGCGTAATTCGCTCAGTTGATCCGGACCGTCCCGCTACTCGTCCGATGTTTGGGCAGTCGCCCTATTCCGTAAATGGAGAAGCCCTATACATTAGCGACTCTCTTGGGTTAACCATTAGCTTGAGCTATACCGTATTCGGCGAAAGAATTGCTGTAGTAGGCGGAAAAAGCGCCCCTGATGTATATGAGCAACCTAGGGGCCTTATGAACCTATCTATCTCTAAAAACTTAGGAAGATTTGGGATTCGTTTCCGGGCAAACAATCTTCTGGATCCAGAATACAAGCAAACGCAATCGTATAAAGGCCAGGAATATATGTTCCAAAACTATAGCCTGGGGCGGTCTTTCTCACTGGGACTCTCCTATAAGATCTAACCTTTATCGATCCATATACTGATGCGACGCTCTCATTCGAAGTGTCGCATTTTTTTATTCACTGATTACTCAAATTTCAATATTATCGGAATGTTACCCAATCCGATATAAGCTAACAGTTTTATATCCGATTATTGACTCATGCTTAAAACTCTGGTAACACAATACCAGTAGTTTTGGACTGTTTTCAAACAACTAATTAACCAGACCTCATCATGAAGCATTTGTATGCAACTTTAGCTTTTCTGCTTTCTGTAACCTTTTTATCTGCCCAGGTAATGGTTACGGATAACAATGGAGCAGGAACCGGTACTACTACCTGGACAAAAGATAACGTGTACGTATTGACCGAAAGAGTATATGTAAATCCAGGTGATGTACTTACCATCGAAGCGGGTACCGTAATCCAGGGGGTATCCCAAACCATGTCCAATCCGGAGCCAGGTGCATTGATCGTATCTCGTGGTGCTCAAATCATCGCTGAAGGTACACGCGATGAGCCCATCATCTTCACAGCTGAAAATGATGATCTCTCGGATCCTTCTGATATTGCCCTTTTTGGAAATGGTTTTTGGGGGGGAGTTATCATCCTCGGAAACGCTAGCTTGAACTCTGCCCCCGGACAAACCGGTATTGAAGGAATTCCCGCTGGTACCGCGCGTGCTCAGTATGGAGCAATCGATACAGACAACGACTCAATCTTTGACTCTTTCGATGACGCTGATAATTCAGGCATTTTTCGTTACGTTTCCATCCGATATGGAGGGGATGAGATCGGAATTGGAAACGAAATTAACGGACTTACCCTTGGGGGTGTAGGATCCGGCACCACTATTGACCACGTTGAAGTACTCTTTAACTTTGACGATGGAATCGAATTCTTTGGCGGGACCGTCAATACCTCTCACATGATCGCTGCTTATTGTGGAGATGATGCATTTGACTATGATGAAGGGTTCCGTGGAAAAGGTCAGTTTTGGGCCGTTTTCCAAAAAGATGGTTTTGGTGACCGGGGTGGTGAGCACGATGGGGGTACAAGCCCTGAAACAGGTACTCCGCTTGCTACTCCGGAAATTTATAACGCAACTTTCATTGGAGGTGGCGAAGCAGCAGGCAAGCGCGCTATGACCCTTCGCGACAATGCAGGTGGCACTTACAAAAATTCTATCTTCACTGAGTACGGAAGAGGAATTGACATCGAATTACTCGGAAACGGTGGCGACCACAGTTACATCCGTCAACAGAATGGAGACATCAACCTGGAAAACAATATCTTCTGGAATGTAGCCGGTAACGATGCAACTAAAGGCTTTACCATTACAGCGGGTAAGTTTGGAACTAAGGATGCTGACGGAAATGTTGTTCCTGCGGCGGTTACTGACTCTACCAATCAACTGAATGCAGCAACTACCACAATTCAGGCGTACTTTGCTTCTGCAAATAACGTAATGGCTGATCCCGGAATTGCTGACACCAGTCGTCAGAACATTTTTCAGATGGACCCACGTCCTTCAGGCTCCGGTCCAGCTATGCAAAACCTCGCAGCTTACCCGGCAGGTGATTTCTTCCAGCCTGTTCCTTACAAAGGCGCATTCTCTCCTGCTGCAGGTGAGTTCTGGCCGGGAACCTGGACTGGACTCGCGAAACTCGGATTCTTTGCTATCCCGCTTGTAGGTGACATTGCAGATCAGTTTGAGTTGATCGCTACCCTCAATGTTTTCCCAAGCCCTAACGCAGGTACTTTCACTGTAGTAGCTGATGAGCTTGAAGCAAATGAGCCAGTTCAGGTTCAGGTACTCGACATCATGGGTAAGGTAGTTTACAGCCGCAACGAGGTCGCAGTAGCGGGTAGCCTTCAGCAGGAAATCAGTCTGAATGTACCTACAGCTGTTTACACGGTAAAAGTACAGCAGGGAAACAAGCTGGGAACCCAGCGCATTGTGATCAAGTAATTAGATTTTCCTAACGGATTATTGGAATAGTGCCGGGTGCCGTTGAGGCATCCGGTTTTTTTCTTGTGGGAGAGCAGATCGGGGTCTGCTCGCAAGAGAAATCCGCAGATCGGGGTCTGCGGATAACGTTCATATTTATTCCCCAAAATACAATTCATAAGCCCGATTGACAAAATCCATGCAGCAGCCTTTGAGGTTGGTTTCGGCAATCATAAAGAGAATGACATCTCTGCTTTCAAACTCCTGCTTGAGGTCTTCAATCGCACTCACATTGAAATCCTCTTTTTTATTCCGAAGCCAGATTTCCCGGCCGTAATACCAAAAGCGCCAATCGGGGCTAAAGCAGTTATCAGGCACAAAATTCCCATACAAGGTCCAGAAATAGGAGTCTCCGAGGACGAGGGTATTGGGTCGAAACCAGGCGCTATCCTTATCTACAATCTCTGCCCAGCGGTATTTGAGTGAATCTTTCAGGGGATAATACAGCAGATTGGCAGCGCTGGCAATGTCATTATCGGTACGCTTAGGCAAGGTATCGACAGGGCCGCCCGGATAGAAATACCGAACAGTTGGCTGCCCCAGTAATTCCTCCATTCGAACAAGCATGGTATCCACAACTTTCCAGGAGCCATACACCGACCAATGCGTCCCTCCTCGTGGATACAAGGGAAATGACACCGTGTCTTTCATGGAGAGGAAATAGCTATTGATATCTATATGGGGAATTCCGTATGCTTCAAAATAAGCGCGAAAGGTATCGTAATTCGTAGGAGTTTCCGGCTTTTTCTGGTATTGACCTGGGAGGTATTCGGGTAAATAAGTTGCCTTGCCCGATGCCATGATGAATAACACCTGTGTATTATAATGAGCAAGCGTATCAGCTAGTTTTTTGAGTTTCCGAACCTTGGTTTCGATCCGTTCCTCTCCGATAAAATCTTCTCCTAAGTAAGCCTTGATATAGCTTTCTTCATAGAGATAGTTTTCCTTCCCTTTGACAACATCCCGCGCCTGAACCTCATCCAGGTATTCATATTTCAACTGGTTGTAATACCGGATTATATAGGGTCGGTAAGGAAATTCAGCCTTCAGGCGGGCTTCCTGATTTTCCTGAAAGGTACCCGTCAACCAATTTTCTGAAGTCAAGGCCAGGGTATCAGGCTGCACAAAGTATCCCTTCAGGGGCTCAACCTCTTCCAGCCAGGGATAGGAAACCGACCAGTCCATGCAGCGATCCGATGCCGGAATGAGAAACAGCAACAACAGCCAGCTAAACAGTAGATATGTGAGGCCTTTTTTCAGCATGATTTATTCAAGAAAAATAATGCGGTATCCTGATTGGTCATATTCATAATCTTACAATCAACACCTACTTTCAATTGGCGAAATTGCTCTTAGACCATGTTTGGAACGCTAATTTCCTTAGAAAATACTGACTTCAGGAACCTGATCTTCGCCATTTTTACTCGAAATAGCTCGCTATTTCTGCGCAAAATGACTTGTCAGAACCCTAAATTCAGCATTTTCGCTAACAAATTTTCTGTCCCAAACATGGTCTTAGAATCTAAAATAAATAAAGGGATTGAAATCTGTAGTCATCACCTCAAAAAAGCAGAAATAGATCAATACCGTGCACACAACAGCCTTAGACAATAGCCCGACATAAGTAGGCTTCCCTTCATAGATCTGGTTGAGCTTACGGTCCAGCTGCGCAATACCCGGCACAAAACAAATCAACATCCCGACCCCAAAGACCACCCAAAATGCAAACGACATTCGGAATACGCCTTCGTGTGGCCACAGCATAATTCCCATATACTCAATGGCTGCGCTGATCGTCTCTGCACGGAAAAGCACCCAGCCCAATAAGGTCAACACAAAAGCCAGCACCATAGCAGGAGCAGCGCCGATTCGTTCGAGAAATTGCTTCAGAAACAATCGATCCAATATCAGGAAAAAACCATGAAAAGCCCCCCAACACACGAAAGTCCAGGCAGCACCATGCCACAATCCAGACAACAGGAACACCAGAGAGAGATTCACATATAATCGCGTGTTGCTCACCCGATTCCCGCCAAGGGGTATATAGAGGTAGTCCCGCATCCATAGACTCAGGGTGATATGCCAACGCCGCCAAAACTCCGTAATACTTCGCGAAATATAGGGATGATTGAAGTTTTCGGGAAAGGTAAATCCCAGCATTTTTCCTATCCCAATTGCCATATCTGAGTATCCGGAAAAATCAAAATAGATTTGCAGGGCATACGCCATGATAATAATCCAGGCCATGGGCGTTGACAAATCGTCAAATCCAGTAGCAAATACCGGATCGACCTGCTGCCCCATCGGGTTTGCGATCAGCATTTTTTTGGACAATCCGATTACAAATCGAAATAGCCCCTGGAAAATAGCTTCAATATTAATCTGATCCCGCCTGTCTTCAATCTGATCTGCAATCTCATGGAATCGCACAATCGGCCCGGCAATTAATTGCGGAAATAAGATGATATATAAGGCAAAATCCTGAATACGCTTAAGGGGTGCATGTGTCCCGCGATACACATCGACCAGGTAGCTGATCTTTTGAAAGGTAAAAAATGAAATGCCAATGGGGAGTGCTACCGCTGTCCAGGTTACCGCTTCAATATCGAGTCCTGCAAGTAGCCCATTTACATTTTCAACAAAAAAATTGGCGTATTTAAAATAAGCCAGTAAACCGACATTCAGAACCAAGGAAATAATCAAGTATCTTTGTCGCAACCTGGGTTCAAGCGTAGCATGCATGAGTCGCCCCAGAAAGAAATCAACGATAACGGACCCCAGCAATACGAATAGAAACACCGGCGCACCCCAGGCATAAAACAACAGACTTGCTACGAGTGCCGTTAGATTCTTGTAACGAACAGGCGTAAGGAAATACAACAGCAGGAATGCCGGAAAAAAATAGAAGAGAAATGTCGCACTGCTGAAAACCATGCTCCGGAGATTGTGAAGCAAATATACATACGAATTTGAATTTCATTTCCGATATCGAGAATAGCTTACAGAATAAGAAATAATTGAACTTAATGAGTATGAAAGGGCAAATCACTTGTAATAATGGGTAGTATTTTAGCGTGGAATATCCTCCCATAATCATATCTTTGCGATTAAATAAATTTTTGCATAATGAACAAATCTATTTTAATTACTGGCGGAGCGGGCTTTATTGGTTCTCACCTCGTTCGTCATTTTGTACATACATATCCTGACTATATGATAATTAATCTGGATTTACTGACTTATGCGGGAAATCTGGAAAACCTGAAAGATATCGAAGAAAAACCCAATCATGTATTTGTCAAAGGTGACATTTGTGATTCGGCATTATTGGATGGCCTTTTTGAGCAATACAATATCAGTGGGGTAATCCACCTCGCAGCTGAAAGCCATGTAGATCGCTCCATTCTGGATCCTCTTTCATTCGTACAGACGAATGTAATTGGGACCGTTACCCTTCTCAATTCCGCCCGCACTGCCTGGGGCGACCGCAAAGACGTACGTTTTTACCACGTCAGTACAGACGAAGTATATGGTTCGCTTGATGATGGTGGTTTTTTTCTGGAAACCACTCCTTATGATCCTATGAGTCCCTATTCGGCTTCCAAAGCAAGCTCTGACCATTTTGTGCGGGCCTACGGGAACACTTACGGGCTGCCTTTTGTCGTCAGTAATTGCTCCAATAATTACGGCCCTTTCCAATTTCCGGAAAAACTGCTGCCGCTTTTCATCTCCAATATTGTAAATGAAAAGCCCCTGCCAGTTTATGGAAAAGGAGAGAATATTCGGGATTGGCTATGGGTAGAAGATCATTGCCGCGCCATCGACGAAATTTACCATCGCGGAAAAAATGGGGAAACCTATAATATCGGCGGCTGGAACGAATGGCAAAACATTGACCTGATCAAATTGATGTGTAAGCTCATGGATGAGAAGTTGGAACGCGAGGCGGGGAGTGCAGAAAGCCTGATTACTTATGTAACCGATCGCCCCGGGCACGATCTTCGCTATGCTATTGACTCAACCAAACTTGCCAATGAATTAGGATGGAGGCCGAGTCTTACTTTTGAAGAAGGGCTGGCCAAAACGATTGATTGGTATTTGGACAACCAGGACTGGGTAAACCGCGTTCAATCAGGAGCCTATCGGGACTATTACGAACAGCAATATGGTGCTCGACTTGCCTAATTGCACTCCATTCACTATCTGACGACACTGCTACTTTCAATGTATGTATCTCCTCCCCTGCTGGCTAAATGACCAGACGGAAGGGGATATATTATTCTGTGTTATCCATAAATGATCATCGTAGATTTTGAGCATATTACCTGAAAAACTTGTTGAGCGGAGACGTTATCTGACCGCCAGCCCAATGGGGGCACTCATTTCCTTGCTATCTTCTTACCTGTATTTCCCAGCCTTGCAACATGCTGGCCTTTTTGACTGCCTGATTGTAGCGACCCTGTTATCTGTGCATTTTTCTATTTTGTACGTTGCCGCCAGTCAGTGGCAAGGCAAAGATTTGGGAGAATGGTTTAGAGGCAGCATGGTGGGCCTGAATGCTGGCTTAAATGGTATTCTGCTATACCTGCTGTTCGGAAATTTCCTGCTCGCAGGTGCCATTATGTGTATTCTGGCAGCCGGATCTTCTCTCGTTATTTCCAGAAATAGATTTTATCACTTCCTCTTAGGCTGGACCAATTGGCTGCTTCCTATGTCCTGGTTGGTAACAGGGTTGGGCCTGTTGATTTTCGCGATCAATATCACCCTGGCACCCTTAGGCTTCTTATTCGGGATCGATCGATTAAAAGTACAATTGGGTTTGCATGTATCCTCCAGTTCGGTCATTATGTATGGAGGTATGATTCGCCCGCTTCTCCAGTTCAACGGCTTTAATATGGGAAACTTTATCTTCATCAATCCCGGCCGGGAGAGCCTCCTGATCCACGAAATAGGCCACTTATTCAGCCTATCGGTTATGGGCTGGATTTTTCATTATATCGGCGGCGTTGATGAAGGATTTATTCAGGCCGATTCTAAAAATGCACTGGCAGAATATTTTGCAGACAGCTACTCCAACCCAACCGAGTCCGTAGTAAGTATGTGGCGATGAAAGGGGGGAGAGATTTTAGATTTTAGATATCAGATTACAGACAAAAGACGAAAGAGATTATATTTGCGGCTAATTACAGCAAATTAATCAAACACAACTTACTACTCACCCATGAGAAATTTATTATGGACACTCGTCGCTGCTGCGACCCTGCTACTTACTTCCTGTCTCGACATCGTAGAGGAAATCACGCTAAATAGCGATGGCTCCGGAACATATAAGATGTCAATGGACATGTCGGAAATGATGCAAATGATGATGACTTATATGCCTGATTCTGTAAAGGATACCATGGACGAGGAAGCGATGATGGATTCGCTCGCTACCATGAGTAATTCACAGGAAATGGACTCCGTAGTAGAAGTCCTGGAAGCTATCGACGGGATCAGCAATGCCCAAAACCGAATGGAAGGTTTCGTGATGATCATCTCCTATGATTTTGCAAACGTTGAAAGCCTCAACCTGGCATCCAGTCAGGGTGCCTTCACAGCCAAGCAAGGCATCAAACCCGCCAGTTATTCCTGGAAAAAGGGACGCTTTGGCCGTACCTATAACAAGGCTGACTTAGCAGGAGACGAAGAAACCGAAGAGGCTATGGCCATGGCTAAAATGATGATGCAAGATGCCACTTTCACTACGCTATACAATTTCCCCGGCAAGGTAAAGAAATTCTCAAATGAGGATGCACAACTAGAAAATGGAAAACGTACCCTCCGATTAGAAACCTCATTTGGAGAAATCCTCGATGATCCGGCGTCGATGAGCAATGAGATTCAGTTTAAGTCGAAGTAAGAAAGAGGGGTCGGGAGGAAGGAGTCAGGGGTGAGTCAGCGATAGCCCTTACACGGAAAAGGACTGGTGCAAGCAAGGTAAACAAGATTATCCTCCATACAGATTGCAAAAAAATTCTCCGGGATTTCGTTGCAATCTGTATCTTTTTTGGGGGCTTGCATTATGGGTATGTATTCGATTCGTACTCATCGCAAAAAAATGAAAAGTCTCCGGCTAATTACGCTGAGCCTCCTGGCCCTGCTCTGCTCTGTATCTGCATTTGCTACCGACACCATCCCCATTACCCAAGCCTTTCAGGCAGGTCTAATCCGAGTCTCCATACAAGGTAATGGAGGCTACAGGGGCAAGTGTATTCGTCTTTCAGTTCAAAACAAGACCGTAAAAAGGTTTGTGCTGACCGTCCCTCCCGGACAACTATTCGCCAGTAAAGACACCAATGTTCAGGACCTTGTCACAACGGCACCACTAGCTTTTCATCTGTCACCCAGAGCTACCGAAAAACTGGATATCTCCACCATGTGTACCCAGTCCTATAACATGGGGCCTTCCAGTGGCGAGGCTTTTTCGCTGGGAAAAATGGTAGAAGGGCATCTCCTGACGTTGGTCAACCTGATTGCCAAAAACAATTACCAGACGAGTACTGCGCAAAGTGCAGTTTGGTCTGTCGCAAATGGCGACCCCGTTTCCAGTATTTACGGGACGGATACTACGATGGTACGTCAGGTAGCGAATGTCGTAAGTGATGCCACCGGCACTCCCATCACAGAATTTCACATCCAGCCCCGACGGCATCAAATTACCTCTATCAATACCAGCCTGGAGTGTTACTTCAAACAAAAAGCACCTCGAACTCAGCTAGCGGTATATGACGAATCAGGTGAAATGGTTCGGTCCTATTTCCAGGATCAGTCTTTTGAGGCGGGTTTTATGCAATTCAGAATCGGCATGCATCATACCCGAGGTGAATCAACTGCTCTATTTCTGAGACTCACCCAGGGAGACTCCATACTGGCCGAGCGGCGGATTTCCGTACAGGATACCATTCCCCCGATGCGAAAACTCAACAGCCAAACGCGCGTCAATTACAAACTGGAACAGAATGCGTATGCGCATATTGGGGTCTATGACGATCAGGATCGCCTGTGCCTTACCTTAGCCGGTCGCAAATATATCCCCAGAGGATATCACAGAACTACCTTCATTGTGGGAAAAGAATTCCCGATGGAATCTGAATTATTTGTCAAAATAAAAGTCGGGGATGAGATCATCAACAGTACTCCAATAGATGTGAATTCCCGCCCTGTCCCACGCAACCCGCGGCGATTTGTATCCGGGACCCTGCGGATGAAACTGGATCAGCAACTCAAAACAGGTAAGCTGGCGGTATATGACGAGAAAGGAGAAATGATTCGCATCTTCTTTGAAAACAGCAAACTCTACCCGGGCAAAAAGGCATTGGACTACTCATTCAGGCACTTTGAAGGGGCTGATGCCATTCTTTTTCTGCGACTGACCGATGGAAATGGCACCGTGATTCATGAAGAACAACTAGACCCTTGAATCTGACTATTTATCCAATCAGCCCCAAAGACTCTTCTGCAACTGGGCCGTTTAGAAGAAGGCCCGGTTGCAGATTACTGTACGTTCTTTTGATAGGGATTCCTCCTCTGACTTGTTCGGAGGAGGTTATTTTTATCTACAAAATGCTACCGGAAGCAATTATTCTTGCGTAGTTTTGAGGAGAATAGAATGCCTGGCTTAGCTATGAGAGAAAAAAACTTCTGGAAATTAGTCGATAAATCCCGCAGTGTACTGGCGCGCAGTCCTGATAAGCAACAGGAGCGGATGATTCGTTCTCTTACCAATCGGTCTTTACAGGAAATCAATGGGTTTGATTGTTATTTCCGGCATTATATGGAGTTGAGTAATACCTGGGAACTAAAAAGTGCTGCTGCCCTCATCCGCGGAGACGACAGCAAAGAATTTTTTCAGGACTTCCGGGCATGGCTTATTTTCCGCGGAAAAAAAGTCTTTTATTCGGTGCTGAGACAGCCCGATAAGGCTGCAAAATATATCAGTCTCTACGATCAATTGGATTGGTCAGGATTCGACACCTGCGCAGCTGAGGCATTTGAACTCAAATCTGGCAGGGAAATCCCACCGGCAGGAGAAACCCGAGGCTCTCGACCCGGTGAACGTGAACTCCCGGACCGCTTCCCCAAACTCTGGAAGAAATTTGTGCGATGAGGACAAGGGCAATATGCGGGATTACAAATCCCACTAAGCTGTGCTTTTCCCAGCTTACTTCCTTTTTGCTGCCAAAAAAGCCTGGGCGGTTTGAGTCAGCACCTCTTTAATGGGCGTATATTCAAATCCCAACCGAGTAATTTTGGAGCCATCAAAAAAGTTTTTACGAGTAGAATTGCGCATGCTGGAAAGCGTAATAACGGGCTCTTTACCTGTTATTACAGATATCCATTCTGAAACATAGCCGGCCAGGATCGTTATCATAGGGGGTAATTGCCATTTGGCAGGTTTGTTGCCAAATTCGGCGGCTATCGTATTGACGATATCTTTCTGACTCCAGTTTTCCGCAACCAATAAAAATCGTTCTCCGGCCACAAGGTTATCAGCTTCCATGACCATCCGGGTAGCGCGTGCCACATCTACCGCCCCTACAATCCCGTTGACGCCCCGGTTAAAAAAGCGCAGCCCCTTACTCACAATGGTAAAGATTTTAGGCGAGCCGATTTCGCAATTATCAGAAGGGCCAATGATCAGACCGGGATTGACCATGACTGCATGAAGGCCTTCTGCTATCCCACGATGAACTTCCAACTCGGCCTTGTACTTAGACCTCGAATACCAGGAAACTCCTTTTCCATTACTCCACTTGGTTGCTTCAGTAACCAATTCTTTTGTCCCGGTTCTCCCTACCGCTGCGGTAGAGCTTACCTGCACAAACTTCTCGATCTCCGCATCGATGCAGGCATCGATGAGGTTTGCAGTCCCTTTTACATTCACCTCCATCAATTCAGCCTTCCGTTTTTTCCAAAAACTAACAACTGCTGCTGCATGAATCACCTCGCTCACCCCTTCCAGGGCTTTTTCGAGGGCAACCCGGTCCAGGATATCTCCATCGACCACCTCCACCATCGACTTCCACGGCAAGGATCGATTTTCAGCATCGCGTACCAGCACCCGGACCTCGTGGCCTGCTCCCAGCAATTCATCCACAATAAATCTCCCCAAAAAACCTGTAGCACCGGTAACCAGAATCATTTTTCTTTATCTTTGGCAATCTCATCCCGGGACCTACCCGCAACAGGTCAAATTTGCGGCTTGCGGGCATCAATTCAAAACAAATCTTCGGGCAACAGGGGAATATCGCAATTAAGTGGGTGGAAATGGATTTATCAGCGTTTTTTGAACCAATCTCGGCAATAACTATATCATCCTTGTCAGATCGCCTGCCCGGTACCTGGGGCAAGGCAATGGCCCGGTATGAAAATCAATTTCCGGATTGGCAAAAAGCTGATATCGTCCTGATCGGTTGTCGCGAGAGCAGAGGCGCACAGGGAAGCGAAGGCATGGGAAAGGCAGCAGCAGCCGTCAGGGCCCAATTGTATAGCTTATCCTTGCCGGTTGAAGAGGCAAAAATAGTCGATCTCGGTGATTTAAAAGAAAAAGATACCCCCGAAGGTTTTTACGAGGCATTGGCTTATGTCTCCGAACAGCTGATTAGGGCGGGAAAAACGGTCTTGATTATCGGAGGGAGCCAGGACATCAGTTATGGCCAATATCTCGCCTATGAGTCGTTGGAAAAAGAAATCGAGTATGTCCAGATCGATCCTCGGTTTGACATGCTGGACGCTGATATTGTCATGGACAATCAGTCTTACAATCACCGAATTTTCCTTCATAAGCCTAACTATCTTTTCAACTTCACCAATCTTGGCTATCAGCGCTACCTCAATCCTCATGAGCAGGTTCGCGCCATCAACGACTTAACTTTCAGCGCCGTGCGGTACGGCGATTTGTATGGAAATATTCATGAGACCGAGCCCTATCTGCGAACTGCTGATATGGTAAGCATGGACCTTTCCTGCGTACGCCATAATGATGCGCCGGGGGCAAGCGCAGCTTTTCCGGGGGGTTTTTCGGCTATGGAAGCCTGCCGAATCGCCCGATACGCTGGGCTGGGATATGGCGTAAGCAGCTTTAGCATCACCGAATTCAATCCTGCTGAAGACCTTCATCATCAAAGTGCCCGCCTCGTTGCCATGATGGTTTGGTACTTTACAGAGGGATTTTATAACCGAACAGATGACAAACCCCGGGAGGATCGCGCAAACCTGAAACAGTATTCCGTACGCCTTCATGCCAGTGTAGAAGTAATTGACTTTTTCCAGCATCCTACGACCCGCAGGTGGTGGATGGAAGTTCCCTACCAGGATTCTATTGGTGTCAAAAACCCGCGTACCCATATTATTCCCTGCTCTGAAAAAGATTATGAATTTGCCAAGGCAGACGATATTCCCGAACGATGGTGGCTTACGTTTAATAAGCTTAAATGATCCGGATCAACCACATCTCCAAATCCTTTGGGGCTATTCAGGTGTTGCAAGACATTCATCTGGATATCCCGGATGGATCGCGCCTCTGTATCGTTGGAGGGAGTGGTTCCGGAAAATCCGTATTGCTCAAACTAATGCTGGGAATTGAACCGGTTGATGAGGGCGAAATATTCATTGATGGTCAGGCGACTCGCAGCCTTCGCCGTCCGCAATGGCAACAAATCCTGCAGGCATTTGGGGTGGTTTTTCAGGGTTCGGCCCTATTCGATTCTGCCACCATTCTTGAAAATGTAGGCATTCGATTTTTTGAAGAAAGAAACCTGCCTAAAGCCGAAATAACAGAATTAGTAATCGAATCGCTTGAGCAGGTAGGACTCAGCAACAACATTCTTTCCCTTTACCCCGCTGAACTATCTGGGGGAATGCGAAAACGGGTCGCGATCGCAAGAGCCATCATTACAGCACCTCGCTACCTGGTTTACGATGAACCCACTACGGGATTGGACCCTGTCAGTTCTCATACGATTGATCAACTCATGGGAAAATTAGGGGAAGCTCCCGGCCGAACCTCCATCATCGTAACCCATGATATGTATACGGTTAAAACCATTGCAACTGAAGTGATCATGATCCATAATCGGAAAATTGCCTTTTCGGGTAGTGCTTCCGATTTTTTCACTTCCGAACAGGAAGAAGTTCGACAATTCCGGGCGAGAAGTTTGTAGCATCGCGAGCGTGTGCCTCCGAGCCCAGCCGAAGGGGCTCATTTGAATTCCAGATGCATTAACTCTCTATCTCTCCCAGCACTCAGCAGGCCCGAAAACAGGGAGGCAATGGATAGTCTGCTGCGGGATTACAAATCCCGCTAAGCTGTGCTTTTTTTTTCACTACTCGCTCTTCGGGATTTGTAATCCCGAAGACTCTTTCATTCC
>CAYGTH010000021.1:0-2238 GCA_964352745.1 uncultured Bacteroidia bacterium | reverse complement strand
TTTTTTTTCACTACTCGCTCTTCGGGATTTGTAATCCCGAAGACTCTTTCATTCCTGAAACACTACTCTTTTGCTGAATACTTCCCGATCTGTAATCACCTGAATCAAATAGGTTCCTCTCATCAAGTTGAGACCTGAGGCAATTTGAATCTCGTGGTCTCTGACAGCCTCAGGGATATCAGCCGTGGAATTCCACAGGACGCGCCCCAAAACATCCGAAAGACGAATTTCCACTTCGCCCGGCAAAAAGTCATGGAATCGGATCGAAGGGATATTCTGCCGAGTTGTCGGATTTGGAAATACGGTTATGTAAACTGGCCGATGAACAGAAAGCTCCTCCAAATCATCCATTCTGTTGATCCATTTCTCAATGAGTCGAATTCCGGCCAGGTCTGCCTCATTTTTCGCTAGGGGCGGCATAGCCCTTCCTGATTCCAGTGAAATCATTCGATGCAATACGACTGACAATCGGGGAGAGCCCGGAAAGACGGCCCGCGCGCCCCTGACTCCCAGATCATCCCCCACCTGTGCATTCACGACATCTCTATCATTCACCTGCCCCAATCGAAGATCGAAGGCTGCCCGGTTTCCCGTTGCGGGCTGGTGACAGTAGGCACAGTTCGCATCCAAATAAGAGCGGGCGCGCACATCCAGCGAATAAGTCAAGTCTTCCATCGGTGCTGATACCGGAAGTTGGTTCAGCTTCCCTTCATCCAACAGGGTATCAAATATCCCGATCCGATTGAGGGCACTGAGTTGATTACAGGGAATCGGGTCGCCGGGATATTGCCAATCGCCGTTGAGTTGACTCGTGCCGGGGCCCAGTACAGAACCTGCTGCCGGATCATGGCACGCCAGGCATTCATTGCTTCCCGGAAAATACCAGACTTTAGGGGGCTCATTGACAATCTCAAGGGTATCCTGAAATCCGGATGCTATCAGGACTGCATCTTGCTGATCATCTTGCCATTTATAAGAAAGGCCATACCATTGATCTTCTCCATGCACAAACAAGCGGGTTTCGATCTTTCGCCCCTTGCATTCAAAGTGTTTAACAAATACCGTCCCGATTGGAAATTGCCAGGGCTCTGTTGCTGAGAATTGTATGTATTCCTCCGGGCTGTCAAAACTGCCGTCATTCGGAATGGCCATCCACCGTTTTTTTTCTGCCCCATCTGACCAGAAAGGGACATTGAGAGAATAGGGAATCAAGCCCGGCACCGGCTCCAATTGCTGTAAATCCGTAAAGACGCCTGCCGCTGACAAATGCTGCGGCGGCGAAAACCTATTGTCTGTTACCACAAATCGATACAGCGGCCCACTGCCTTTTGAAAGCACATACATTTCTCCTGCATGATCCTGCCCAAATGCAACGGGAGATCGGGGACTGCTCACCGGCAAGCGCTCATATACTCCGGTAATAGGGTCAATCGCAAAGAATTCCTTTCCATCTCCATAATCCCCGCATATATACTTCCCATACAAAGCCGGAACAGACGCCCCACGATACACATATCCGCCAATGATGGAATTGGCCACATTACGCGGAAAATTTGTCAGCGGCAGTCGCTGTAAAGAATCCTGATATAACCAGTCTATACAAAAATGATTGGTGTCGCTTCCTTCATAAACCGGCCAGCCATAATTCGCACCCCGACTGAGCAGGTTAATTTCTTCTGCTTTCCAGGACCCCACATCTCCCACAAAAATCTGCCCGGATACCAGATCAGTACTCATGCGGTGTGGGCTGCGAAATCCTATAGCATAGTATTCTTCCAATACTGATGAGTCGCCCACATAGGGATTGGAATTGGGAATGTAATACCCGACTCCACTGATTTCATCAGGTGCAGAGGGTTTCTTTGGCAGTCGGTATGTGGCGGGATGGCTTCGCTCAGGATTTTGATCTACATCTATTCGCAAAACGCCGCCATCCAGGTTATGATGCAACTCCTGTGCGGGTCTTTTGATCCCCTGATCTCCTGTTGCCAGATAGAGAAATCCATCTTTCCCAAACGTCAAACCTCCACCACGATGTAAAGAATTGTATTGCCTCCTACGGATCAAAATCTGCTCGGAATCCGCTAACACATCCAACGTCTCCGGATTCAGCTCCCATCGACTGAGTATCAGATAGCCTCCATACCAAAACTGCTGTAACCAACAGGGTGCCTGAACCAAATCAGTAGGCTCATGCCCGCCTAAGCTATCGCGTGTGGAGTAATACGTGTATAGAAA
>CAYGTH010000020.1:0-31332 GCA_964352745.1 uncultured Bacteroidia bacterium | reverse complement strand
TTTGCGAACCTTGCGGTTATTCTTCGCTTGCAGGAAAACTGGCCTACACCCAAATTTCGCTCAGATGTTCCCGGATTAATTGCTCCGCCAGACTCAGGTTCAGTTTCCCATCTTCAGGGAGTTGTTTGATCAGTTCATTCAGGATTTTTCGATTCTGGTCTCCCCTTCTATAGGCCTCTGCATAAGGAATTCGGGAAAAGGAAACCATCTCATACCGGGATTTATAGCCCTCAAATTCTCGCTCCAATTCATGCTCCAGTTTTTTTCTCAGCAAAAAAGCCTCATCTGCTACCAGGTCCCGCATTTCGATAAAGTTTTCCAATGCCATATCTGCGATAGCATCGGCATCGGCTTTTCGCGTCTTTTGAAACAAGTCAAAGGTAGAGGTCCACTCTGGCCCCGTTTTGTCTATACATTCCAGGAGAACGGAACAATCTTCAAAAGCTGCATTCATCCCTTGTCCGAAAAAAGGCACAATTGCGTGCGAGGCATCTCCGAGAAGCGAAACGGTTCCGTCAACCGACCAGGGATAACACCTGATGGTTACCAAAGAGCCCGTGGGGTTTTCAAAGAAATCAGTAAGCAAGTCGGGGATCAGGGGAATCGAGTCCGGGAAGTGTTCCCGAAAAAAGGCAAGTACCGCCCCAGAGTCTGTAAGTTGTTCAAAACTCACAGCCCCTTCATACGGCATAAATAGCGTACAGGTAAAAGACCGATCCTGATTAGGCAGAGCAATCATCATATAATTTCCACGGGGCCAGATATGCAAGGCATTGGGCTCCATACGGAAATCACCTTTCTCATCCGGCGGAATGGTCAATTCTTTATAGCCATAATCCAAATGCTCCTGCGAAAGATTGAATCGGGGCGTTTTTTGCAAATCATACCGAATCGCTGAATATGCACCGTCGCAGGCGAGGGTAACTTTTCCCGGCGCGTGGAATTGCTCGCCACTGTTCACATCCCGCAAGGTAACCTTACCTGATTTTGCCTCGATTTCCTCCGCAAAACAATTAAACCGATACTGAACATCCGGATGAGGCTCCGTCATATTCATGAGTCGCTTGTTGAGTTCTGCCCGCGAAACCGAATAAATACAATTGGATTGGTCTTTACTGTAGGCCTGAAAAGTCAGATTCCCCTCCTGATCGTGCATCATTCGCCCTTGCATCGGAATCGCCATTTCCATCACCTCTTCAAGCATACCGGCCTGCTCCAATGCATACATCCCTCTTGCAGAGAGCGCAAGATTGATAGAACGCCCACCAGGACCTACTTGCTTGCGCATATCCGGTCTTCGCTCAAATACATTCACCTGATAGCCCCGCTGAGCGAGTAACACAGAAAGTAAAGAGCCGGCCAGACCAGCACCAATGATATTAATGGGAATTGATTGTTTATCTATATGCATACTATTTCCTTGTGCTACTTTGTACAGATAGAACTGTTCTTCTTCTCAAAAGTTCGCTTATCGAAACCCTCCCCCCAAACCGGTATGCTAAGGTAATGATTTTCAAGGAAGCTCATCCTCAGAGCCGGTAAATCAGCAGATCAGGCCGCAGGTTAATTGCTGCGTATTTCTACGTAATTTTCAGGAAAATTACGTTAGGAAATTTCTTTTTATCTATATTTAGTTCCGAAGTGGTACAAATTAGTATTCAACAAAATTATTATCCTTAGCGTAATATTTGCTCTTTAATTTCACTTAAACATTATTACTATGTCATTTAATGGGACAGAAGGCAAGGTAATCAGCCTGGCCGATGGGGCAGAAATGACCCAGGATTGGCGAAACGAGCACGCAACTCAAACCAAGGCAGTTTTTTTTGGCAAAGACGCCATCGAAAGTTTACTTGAACAGCCTGAATGTGTAGGAATTCGGATGTATTATGGAATCAACGAAAGTAATGACTATACGTTAGTCTTAGTCGGCGTTACCGAAGATGAAGACGACATGACAGAGATCGTTATTAATGCAGGAGTACGTTGCCCCAGCTTTTGTGGTCAAGGCAATACGCTGAATGGAGCTCAATAATGTTTCGGGCCTGCATTTGACTCCTGCTGCGAAATACATTCAGCTCCTGCAATTTATTCTATGAACCTACCGACGCTCCTTAGCTATTTAACTGCTTATAGTGTTGGCATTCCTCTAATTGTGGGGATAATCAATTTTAAGCGATTATCTCCCACAATTAGGTGGATTGTTTACTACATAGCCGTATCCAGTACATTTTCCTTGGTGATAACCACTGCTGCCCTTAACAACATTATTACCTATCCACTGGTATTAGCCAATATATTCACAGAGACTCTCTTTATTCTTTACATTTATTATCGGGTGCTCACTCCCTTCTTTCACCGTGGAGTATTTATGGTTGCGGCCATTGGCTTCTCCTCATTATTTGCCATTGTGGGCATTTTTCTGGAAGATCCAATATTAAAACTGACAATTCTTTGGCCTACAGAATCTGTGTTAGTGATTATTTTATGTCTATTGTATTATCTAAAGGTAAGCCGCGAACTAATGATCATCAACCTTGCTGAGACTACCCTGTTTTGGGTTTCGACAGCCTTTCTGCTATATTTTAGTATCGAGATGTTTTTTTTCATCTTACAAGGGCCTATTTCTACCCTGCCTTCAGATATACAGAGTATCGTTTCGGCCATTTTCAATCAACCCATCATCGTTATTGCAAACCTCCTTATCGCATTTGGATTATGGCAGAAACAACCGGGATAAATATCCTTATACCCCTTGCGATTGGCACTTCCATTATGCTGTTGCTGGCAATTGCGATCATTTCATTTGTCGTGTATTATCAAAAAAAATTGATCAATGCCCAGATAGACAAGCAAAAAGTTGAAGCCGCTGCACAGGAACGCATGCTTTCTGCGACGATCCAAACTCAGGAATCCGAGCGGAAGCGCATTGCCAAAGATTTACATGATGAGATTGGCGCTTTACTGGCAGCTATTCGGTTAGGCGTAATTCAGATTTCCAGAAGTGCGGAAGCAGATGTTGCCCATGTAAAAATGGCATTGGAGAGTAAATCTCTGATTGAAGATACCATCAAAAATGTACGGAGGATTTCTCATGATCTGATGCCAGCCACTCTTGAGAAGTTTGGCCTGACAGCTGCCCTGACCGAACTGGTCAAAAAACTGGAAAAAGCCAGTGGTATTCGGATCGACCTGACTTATTCTGAAGATGCCTACGACCTCCAGCCTCAATCGGCACTGGCCCTCTACCGTATTGTTCAGGAGTTAATCAACAATACCCTGAAACATGCAGCTGCCCGAAAGATTTCGATAAATGTAAAAAAAATGCCTGATCAATTGTATCTTTCGGTCGCAGATGACGGGAAAGGCTTTGATCTCGCTCATGCACAAGAGCAACAAGACGGGAAACGTGCACTAGGTATGAGTAGCGTTGACAGTCGAATTAGCTTGCTTCACGCCCAGATCGCCTATGATACAGCACCGGGCAAAGGGACTTGTGTAACGGTCAGCATGCCATTAGCAGGCAACCAGATAGAAAAAACGCCTGTCTGATCCCAGCCTCATCTGCGAAGGAATAAAGCCACGCAGAAATGGAAACCATAAAAATTGCAATTGCAGAAGACCAGGCACTTATCAGGGCCTGTATTCTTGACTTACTGTAATACTCTCCTAATATCGTGCCTATTTTCGAGGCTGAAAATGGCAAAGAACTCATCGAAAAAATCGCAATCCAGGCGCCCGATGTCATCCTGTTAGACCTCGAAATGCCCGTTATGGATGGTATGGAAGCTGCCAAGCATATCCGTGAGCATTATCCCGATATCAAGATATTGGTCCTGTCCAATCACGATGAGGATTCCTTCATTATTCACATGATTGAGTTGGGGGCAAATGGATATTTGCTCAAAGATGCTGAGCCTGCTGAAATGGAAGAGGCCATCGAGGTGGTAGTTGCCAACAACTACTATTTCAATGATCACATCTCCAATGCCATGCTTAAGCGATTGATGAACAATCAAAAAATCAATCCCACATTCAATCAGCAAATTGAGTTGAATGACCGGGAAATCGATACCCTTAAATATTTGTGCGCAGAATTCACTTCTCAGGAAATAGGCGACAAGTTATTCGTCAGCAAGCGGACCGTCGAAGGCTACCGACAGGCACTCATGGACAAAACCGGTGCAAAGAATGTTGCAGGTCTCGTGATGTTTGCCATTAAAAATGGCTTTGTGGATGTCTAGACCATGTTTGAAACGCTAATTTCCTTTTAGGTTCCCGTCCTATTCCAGCTCTACTACCAAATCGTCTTGCTCCACCATCGTCCGCTCGGTCAGGTGAACGGTCTTCACCCTACCCTCTACCGAAGAGGTAATGGTTGATTCCATCTTCATGGCTTCAATCACAAACAAAGGCTGATTCTTCTGAACGCTTTGTCCGGGACTCACAAAAATACTAATCAAACGTCCCTGAAGTGGAGATCCAATTTCGTTCGGCTTGATGTTATCGACCTTTTGGTGAGTAGGCTTATCCGTTTCTATCGAGTGATCGCGAACTTCTATAGACCTGTTTTGGCCATTAATTTTGAACAAGACACTACGCATCCCATCTTCATTGGGCTCTGTGGTGTACATATACCGAATCAGGAGTCGCTTTCCCGGCTCGATTTCCACCAAAATCTCCTCATGGGGCTTCATCGGATAGAAAAATGCCTTGGTAGGAATTTTATCGACCTCTCCATACCTACTTAAGTGCTCGAAGTAGCTTTCAAATACTTTGGGGTACAATTTAAACGAAAGGTAGTCCAGGAAGCCGATTCTGGGATCGTTGAATTTTTGCTGAAACTCAACAAATTCCTTTTCCATATCCACCGCCTGCAGGTGGGCATTGGGTCGGTCTGTATAAGCAATCTCTTCCTTGAGAATTAACTTTTGCAATTTCTTTGGAAATCCTTTGTAAGGCTGCCCCAGGTCTCCCCGAAATAATTGCTTAACCGAATCCGGAAAATCAATTTCATTCCCTTTTTGGATCACGTCCTCTGGGGTGAGATCATTTGCGGTCATGTACATCGCCATATCTCCTACCACTTTAGAAGAAGGGGTAACTTTTACAAGATTCCCGAATAGCTGATTAACGGCTGCGTAGTTTTCCTTGATGGTCTCAAACTTATCCTCCAGACCCAATCCTCTCGCCTGTGGCAATAAGTTGGAATACTGTCCTCCTGGAATCTCGTGTCGGTAAACTTCCGCTGTTCCCGCCCGCAATTCTGACTCAAATGGGTAGTAATATTCCCGGATCACTTCCCAATAATTAGAGAACTGATTCAGCGATTTTTGATCAATAGGCAAGCTGCGTTTCTGCCCTTCAAACATCGCTACCGTAGAATTAAAGCTGGGCTGCGAGGTCAGGCCTGACATAGCTCCCATCGCAACGTCTATCACATCTACACCGGCTTCTACGGCTTTTAGATAGCTAGCTCCCTGGTTAGCAGAGGTATCGTGTGTGTGCAGGTGAATCGGAATATCAACCGCTTTTTTAAGTGCTTTCACCAATTCGCCAGCGGCATAGGGCTTAAGGAGGCCAGCCATGTCTTTAATCGCCAAAATATGTGCCCCTTCATCTTCCAACTGCCGGGCCATATCCAGGTAATATTGCAGATCGTATTTAGTTCGGCTTTTATCTGAAATATCTCCCGTGTAACAAATACAGGCCTCCGCAATGGCTTCCGTCCGCTCCCTTACTGTCCTGATGCTTACTTTCATCGCGTCCACCCAGTTCAGGGAATCAAAAATCCGGAAGATGTCAATACCGGTATCCCAGGCTTTTTCGATAAAGGTTTCTATCAGATTATCCGGATATGCTTTATACCCCACGGCGTTAGAACCCCGCAACAACATCTGAAACAGGATATTGGGCACTGCTTCCCGCAATTTTTTCAGACGCATCCAGGGAGATTCATGCAAGAATCGTAAGCATACATCAAAAGTTGCTCCTCCCCAGACCTCCATAGAAAACACTTCTGGATGGTTTTTGGCAAAAGATTCTGCGACTGCCAACATATCCGTAGTTCGCATACGGGTCGCCAGCAAAGACTGATGGGCATCCCGAAAAGTGGTATCTGTATATTGAATTTGCTTCTGAGCTTTCAGCCAATCTACGAGCCCTTCTCTCCCCAATTCCGTTAGGCGGTCTTTACTTCCTTTGGGATAAGCTCCATATGGATCAAATGCAGGGACTATCGGGGTTCTGAATTTGCGGTCTTTATCGACATACTTCACATCTGAATTCCCATTGACGCGCACGTGCGCCAGGTAGCGAATCGTTGCCGTTCCCCTATCCAATCCCCGGCGAATATTAAACAGCTCCGGGTGATCAGGAATGAACCCGACCGTAGCCTTCCCAGAATAAAAATCCTCATTATTCACCACATTCAGCAAAAAGGCAATATTTGTCTTTACGCCTCGCACGCGAAATTCCCGCAACGCCCGATGCATCCGCTGACAAGCCCCTTCAAGGTTTTTTCCCCAGGCTGATACCTTCACGAGCATCGAGTCGAAAAAAGGAGAAATATCCACTCCGGCATAGGAACTCCCTCCATCCAGGCGAATCCCAAATCCGCCTGGCGAACGATACGCAATGATGCGCCCGTAGTCCGGCTTAAAATTGTTTTGAGGATCTTCCGTAGTAATTCGGCATTGAACTGCAAATCCATTGCAGCTAATCCCCTCCTGGCTCTCGATTCCGATCATCGGATCCGACAACTTCCGACCCGATGCCACCATAATCTGGCTTCGCACGATATCAATTCCCGTGATTTCTTCAGTAATCGTATGCTCAACCTGAACTCGGGGGTTTACTTCGATGAAATAAATTCCATTATCCGCATCTACCAGAAACTCAACGGTTCCGGCATTGTTGTATCCAACATGTTTCCCGATTTTCAGGGCATAGCCGTATAGTTTTTCCCGGGTCTCCTGATTCAGGATGGAAGGCGCTACCTCAACTACTTTTTGAAACCGTCGTTGTACGGAACAATCCCGCTCATACAAGTGGACAATATTTCCATAATTGTCTCCTAATAATTGCACCTCAATGTGCTTGGGATTATCAATGTATTTTTCAATAAATACAGTATCATCTCCAAAAGCATTCCTCGCTTCATTCCTTGCTTCGTTGAAGGAAGTTGCCATTTCTTCATCACTTCTGACAACCCGCATTCCCCTTCCTCCTCCCCCGGAGGCGGCTTTGAGCATGACCGGATACCCGACCTGATCTGCTTCTGTGATCGCATCAGCAAGCTTGTTCAGCTTGATTTTGCTATCCGGAATCAGCGGAACTCCAACTTCTCTCGCGACCTCCTTAGCCATCACCTTATCCCCCAGCCGGTGCATGACCTCTGGTTCCGGGCCGATAAATACGATCCCTTCCTCCCTGCATCTATGGGCAAAATTTACATTCTCTGAAAGGAACCCATATCCGGGATGGATAGCATCCACCTTGTTTCGCTTGGCTACCTGCAAAATGGCTTCGATATCTAAATAGGGTTTTAACGGCTCATCCATGCCTCCCACCTGATAGGCTTCATCGGCTTTATACCGATGCAAGGAGTACCTATCCTCAAAGGAATAGATCGCAACTGTTTGGATTTTGAGTTCGGAAAGCGCGCGTAAAACACGGATGGCGATTTCACCCCGGTTTGCCACCAGTACTTTGCTAAAATCTTGGATTTTTTGAATCATCAGACCAGAATATGAAATAAGTAGCTATGGATTTTCTCGAGTAGTAGTAGGCCTGAATTACAAGAAATGACTTCACTAAAAAGCGGGCGCAATATCGAATTGGCTATAACCAAAAGCAACTATTTAACAAATAGGCGCATAAAGTTTTTTGCATTTCGGCTTTCTTCCGGATACCTGGCGTCTGAAAGGTAATCTCCATTTTCCAGGCGAAAGGTACCCAGTAATTGGCGATCATCAGCATCATCCCGAATAAGATAAAGACTAATATTAATCGGATCCGGGCTGATTTCCGGAAGCACCACTCCTAAGTAAACCAACTTTCCTTTTTCAAGCATATACGTGTATCCCTGCGCTGCGAAGTGAGAGACAATCCGCTCCTGAACAATCTTTTTCCCCACAGAACAAGGAATCGAAAATGCAGCAATTTTTTCCTGGCGGGGTGATTTATTAACATCCCTGAGGGTATTTGCGTATTGCTTGAGCTGCTGTTCCAATTGCTTGAGGTATTTTTCCTTTTCCACCAAATCCGCATATTTCTTTTCCCGTTCCGCGACCGTAGCCCTCGATTCTATCAGCATGACCTCTCTTTGTGCGAGTTGGATCTCAGAAGCTTTGAGCTTAGCTGTCTGTGCGCTTATCGCATCTTCTTTTGCGGAGAGTTCCTGAAGTTTGGCTATAATCGCAGGATCTATTTCGGGAGCTGACTCTCCACAGCTTTCCAGGACGAGTTTGAGGGAATCGATTTGGCCCTGCAAATTGTTTTCAGTTTGGGAAGCCAATAGTTGACTTGCAGCCAGACGTTCTTCAACATCCTGCATCTCTTCGCTTCGCCCACTTAATACACTGGCTAATTGCCCCTGACTCTGCTCTAATTGTTCCAGCTCTGAAAGTAGAGAATCCCGCAATGCGGATAGTCGGGCATTCTCCTGCATCAGGCGCCTTTGCTCTTCGGCTGAGGTTGATGCTGCTTTTTCAGCAGCTGCCAGGCTCAACTTCATCCTTACCAACTGTGAATCATCCACTTCAGGCGTCCCTATCTTGAGGGCCTTAATGGCGACTTCGTGTGCCTCAATTTGCTGGTTGAGCAGTCTGATTTGCCGATCCTGAGACTCTATTTTCACAAGTGCTGCTTCCAGTTTCCCACCTAATAGATCCTGGTCACTCATACAGGTTTCTTCTCGGAGTATTGCCTCTGTCAACAGCGTTTTTGTCTCTGCCAGTTCTTGTCGAAGTTGCCTGTTCTCTAACCGGTATTGATTGATTTTCCCCTCCTGATCAGCTTGTGTGCCTGTTATCATTTGTCCCTGTAGGGTTTCTACTGCCACCTGAAATTCATCTCTTTCGCGTGCTGTATTCATCACAAGCAGGTTTAATTCCTGAATTTCTCCCTGGAGGGACTCCACTTCTCGAATATGCGTCGCCAACTGCAGTTCATATTCCCCAATCAAACTATCGCATTCTACCCGGGAAAGATGATTATCAGAAACAGCCGGGAGGGAATCCTCAATAATCTCGAGTTCGATCCCCGCCAATACTACACTTGTGTCTTCAGCTAATGGAGGCGTCACCGCCAGAATAGAATCCATCGGAACCTCCGGCTCGGCAGGCTCCGACTGGTCTGGCGTTTTGTTCCGAATTTTAAAGCTTGCTCCAAAACGGAGGATATGGAGCTTATCATTTCCTGCGTGTGTACCGAGTGTTTTGATATTATCCAGATAATCAGTTCCATTCATCCGGTATATATAAGCCAGATTAAGACTCAGTTTTCTTCCGAGATTGACATCCATCCCGAGGGAAACCGGAGCAGATAAGGTCATCGTCCCATAGGCTTTTTCATCTGGTGCCCGGGTTGACCGCTTACGTGAGAGTAAAATTCCATCTTCAGCATGCGGATAGAAGGCCATTCCTCCCACCGAAATTCCCACATAAGGACTAAATAAAGTGAACTTTCGGATGAGTTGGAGGCGATACCCAAAATCCATGTAGATAAAAGAAGTTTCTACAAATCTGTTGGGCGTGATAGAGATGGATTCAGGCGGATCTCCCGAAACCAGAGTTACTGGCTCAATATCCGGATTTTGAGAGATGAATTCGCCATAACCCACATTAAACACAGGCAACAAGCGTTGGTAATGCGCCTTACGCACGTGTAAGTTTATCCCCGGATTAAAGGCCAGATGATCGCTCTTCAGCAGGCCGTCAGGGTTGTGATTCAAGTCCCCATAGTAACCATTACCAGTGATTGAGAGACCGATTTCCAATTCGCGGGATCGCTCCAATTGGCCAAAAACCTGCTGGAAACACAATACCGCTAACAATAATAGAGGTGAGTAATAAGTACGCATGCCGAAAAATAATACGATTGTTTGGCAAAAATAAATCACAAACAGCCTGAACTTACACAAAGACGATAAAATCTTTCGAGGCCATAAAAATAATGATAATTCCGAAGTAATGTGGGAATAAAGATTGGGTTGATATTTAAACACTTTGTCCTTACCTTACGTTAGGTAATCAGTGTTATATTTTTCATATCCTGAGTTTCTCAATAATGCATAAGTGTCTCCTCATCATATTTCCCACTCTCCTTCTCATTACTCTTTCGTCGTGTAATAATGATCCTGTATTTTCTGTGGTTCCAGAAATCGAATTTGTGGATATTCAGCCCAGAGAGGTACAGCAATTTGTAGACTCAATGGTCATTACCTTGCGTTTTACAGATGGCGATGGGGATTTAGGCGACCAGGGAGTTGAAAAAAATATGATTGTCATAGATCAACGGACTACGCTCACCCCTCAGCAAGCGACACTTGAATATACCGTTCCCAATTTGACACCTGAAGCCAGAAATCCTTCTATTCAGGGACTGATATACATACAAGTTGCACCAACAGCCATTACCCCCGGGCTGAATATTGATTCGGAAAAGACTCAATTTTCCATTCGTCTTTCTGATCGTGCAGGGCATACCAGCAATGAGATTCTTACTGATGAAATTAATATAGTCAAGTAAAAGCACTGCTACCTTTCCCTGATAGTATTTCAAAAAATCTACCTGCAAAGTACCAATTAGCAAGCCCGGCAGGCATTTTATTCCGCCGGAAATCCTAATTTGCCTCAAAAAATATGCAACAAACTGTCGCAGCCATCTATGCTGTCTCTGAAAATGGAGTGATTGGCCTGAATAATGAACTCCCATGGAAACTCCCTGGGGACATGCGGTTTTTTATGAAGAAAACGCGTGGGCATACGGTTATCATGGGGCGAAAGTCTTACGAATCCCTCGGAAAACCTCTTCCCCGCCGCCGTAATATTGTGATTACCCGGCAAGCAGATTTTAGTGCGGCAGGTTGTGAAGTTGTACATTCCTTAGAAGCAGCGCTAGAAGCCTGCAAACAAGATCCATTGGTATGGATAACCGGAGGCGCAGGGATTTATCAGGAATCTATTGAGAAGGGGTATGTCCAGGTAATATGCGAAACGCTTGTCCATGCAGAAGTAGATGGAGATGTCTATTTCAAACTGCCCAATCCGGAGTCCTGGGAAATTATTGAAACAACTGCCTGCCAGGCTGATGAAAGGAATGAATACGCCTATACCTTCCGCACCTTAGCTCCCGCAGATTGGGTCAAGGTATATCAACCTACGGAAGCAGAATATGCCCCTTTTTATGCCGGTTATATCAACCGGGTTCCTTCGACCTATCTGCCATGGTTCCTTATTGAAGAAGGGAAGCGCCTGGTACATTTTTTCAGCAACCTCCCGACAGAAAAACATAACTATTCCTATCAACCTGGAAAATGGACCCCCAAGGAATTGCTGGGGCACATCAACGATACTGAGCGGATCATGGCCTACCGAATGCTTAGAGTTGCCCGGGGAGACCGCACTCCTATGCCGGGATTCGATGAAAACCAGTATGTTCCCACGGGAGCTTTTGACACCCGGAGTATGGCTGATTTGGTCACCGAATTTAAAACGATCCGCGAAGCGAGCGTAAGTTTGGCCAAGAGCCTGACAAAAGAAGCCTTACTGGAAACAGGAATTGCCAGCGAAAGCCCGATCAGCAGCCGGGCATTGCTATCCATTATCGCAGGCCACGCCATGCACCACCAGGCGATCATAACAGAAAGATATTTGTAGTTTTAACACAAATATTCGCGTTTTTTTCAAATCAGCTGACTACTACTTATCCCAATTAATATGATACAAACACATAATAGTATTCCTTCCGACCAGGCAATCCGTTTGGAAGACCAACACGGTGCCCATAATTATCATCCACTACCGGTTGTTTTGGCACGTGCTGAAGGGGTTTTCATGTGGAGTCCGGAAGGAGATCGATATTATGATTTCCTCTCAGCATACAGCGCTGTCAACCAGGGGCATTGCCATCCCAAAATCATTCAAGCCCTTAAAGACCAGGCAGATAAACTCACTTTGACATCCCGGGCATTTCACAATGATGTACTCGGCACCTATGAGCAATACATCACTGAATTATTGGGGTATGACAAGGTATTGCCGATGAATACCGGGGTAGAAGGAGGAGAAACGGCACTCAAATTATGTCGCAAATGGGCATACACTGTCAAAGGAGTCCCCGATAACCAGGCAAAAATCATTTTCGTTGAAGGGAATTTCTGGGGCCGTACGCTTGCAGCTATTTCTTCCTCCAGTGATCCTTCCAGCTATGCAGGCTTTGGGCCTTATATGCCTGGGTATGAAGTAATTCCTTATAATGATTTAGCAGCCCTTGAGACTGCTCTTCAAGACCCCAATGTAGCGGGCTTCATGGTCGAGCCTATCCAGGGAGAAGCCGGAGTCGTTGTACCGGATGCAGGCTATCTTTCCAGCGCATATGCATTGTGCAAGAAAAACCAGGTTTTGTTTATTGCCGACGAAGTGCAAACAGGCCTGTCCCGGACTGGAAAGATGCTGTGCTGTGATCACGAAGGAGTCCGACCCGATATTCTCATCCTTGGCAAAGCACTATCCGGGGGTGTATTGCCCGTCTCTGCTGTCTTGTGTGATGACCACATCATGCTGACTATCAAACCGGGAGAGCACGGTTCTACCTACGGCGGAAACCCGCTAGCTTGTGCTGTAGCTAAAGCAGCACTTGAGGTGTTGGTGGAAGAAGAACTATCGGATAATGCGGAACAACTAGGTCAGCTATTTCGGGAACGCATGCAAGAAATTATCGCCAAGCGGCCGGACCTTGTTCTTTCTGTCCGGGGCAAAGGCCTGCTCAATGCAATCGTGATAAATGATACAGAAGAAAGCGAAACCGGCTGGAATATTTGCCTGGCCCTTCGGGATAATGGCTTATTAGCAAAACCTACTCATGGCAATGTCATCCGATTTGCGCCGCCACTCGTTATAACAGAAAGTCAGTTACTTGACTGTTGTGAAATTATCGAAAAAACCCTTTTGGCATTTAACAAATGAATCTGAAATCTATTTGGCTATCCACCGGGTGTTCCCTTCTTATGGGAATGCTGCTTCCATTGGGGATTTCCGCTCAATCATCGAATCAGGAGGCAGCAGTTGCAAAGGTACAAGAATCTGTAATTACCGAAGCCCCCCAATCTCTCCCTATCGAGGGGAATTCGCTGCTATGGGAAATCAGCGGTCATGGGTTAAAAAAGTCTTCCTATCTGTACGGGACCATTCACATTATCCCAAAGGACTCTTTTTTTATCACCCCCGAAGTCGAACAAACCATGCAAAAATCCAGCAGATTGGTGCTGGAAGTCGCCTTGGATGGCAGTGCCATTATGGCATCCGCTATGGGGATGATGATGATAAAACCCACTCTTGCGGAATTGCTCAGCGAAGAAGACTACGATTTCTTACAGGTATTTATGAAAGATAGTCTTTCCACACCGCTGCCCATGTTTCAGATGATCAAACCCATTTTTATCGCGCAGCATATCGCCTCCAGTTATTGTATGGCTGAAGATGCTTCTTCTTATGAGATGTATTTCATGGAAGAATTTCAGAAAATGGAGAAACCCCTGAGCGGCCTGGAAACAGCAAGCGAGCAAATGGAATTCCTGGATGCCATTACCCTGGAAGAACAAGCAGAAAACCTGATGCAAACGGTCCGAAATCCACGCGAATCCTGCGAGCAATATCAAGATATGGTTCGCTTGTACCGATCACAGGATTTAACCTCACTTGCCAAGCTGACTCAGGAAGATGCAGAACTAGGCGGCCACCTGGATAAACTCCTCGATGAGCGGAACCAAAACTGGATTTCAAAGATTGAGGAAATGACAGCCAAAGAGTCTGTTTTTATCGCAGTAGGTGCCGGCCATCTTCCTGGCGAAAATGGAGTAATCGCCCTCCTGCGTGCACAAGGATATACAGTCAGTCCTTTGCCCAAAGTTTCAGAATAGTTTTATCTGCCACGAATTTGCAAGTACTCGGGAAAAATCCCATCTTCGTAGCGCTAAAAATATACGAAAAAAACTATGCGAGAAATACAATTCAGAGAAGCCCTCCGTGAAGCAATGCAGGAAGAAATGAGACGAGATAAAAACGTCTTTTTAATGGGAGAAGAGGTAGCGGAATACAATGGCGCATACAAAGTAAGTCAGGGTATGCTGGACGAATTTGGGCCAGAACGTGTTATTGATACGCCCATCGCGGAAATGGGATTTGCAGGAATTGGAGTAGGTGCAGCAATGATGGGCTTACGTCCCATTGTTGAGTTTATGACCTGGAACTTTTCACTCGTTGCGATTGATCAGGTCATCAATAATGCTGCTAAGATGTACCAGATGAGTGGTGGCCAGTATAATGTGCCAATTGTATTTCGGGGACCGAGTCAATCTGCTGGACAACTTGCGGCGACTCACTCTCAAAGTTTTGAAAGCTGGTTTGCAAACTGTCCTGGCCTGAAGATTGTCAGTGCTGCGACCCCTAAAGATGGTAAAGGCTTACTGAAATCAGCTATTCGGGATGACAATCCTGTCCTGGTAATGGAATCCGAGCAAATGTATGGCTGGAAAGGCGAAGTCCCTGAAGGAGAATTTCTGATTCCCCTGGACAAAGCTGAAATCAAGCGTTCCGGTAGTGATGTCACCCTCGTTACCTTTGGAAAAATGGTACATATTGCGTTGGAAGCAGCTGCCGAACTTGCCAAAGAAGGTACTGATGTTGAAGTAATTGACCTCCGGTCTATTCGCCCGATTGATTATGATACGATCATTGAGTCTGTCAAGAAAACCAATCGCTGCGTAGTCCTGGAAGAATCCTGGCCACTGGCAGGGATGGCGAGCGAGGTAACTTATGCGATCCAAAAACGCGCATTTGACCACCTGGATGCTCCTGTAACCCGTGTTACAGCCCGCGATACACCACTCCCCTACTCCATGGTACTGGTTGAAACCTGGTTACCAGATGCAAAGCGTACCATTGAGGGCATTAAGTCCGTCATGTACCAACCCTCATAAACAATCTGCATGCACGCTTTAAGAGAATGCCTGTAGCTTAACAGATAACCAATCATAATAATCAAAGATGGGCTGCGGCTCATCTTTGATGGTTTCAGGGGTATCCTTCAGGAAGCCAGCTATTCGCCCTCCGATCTGCTTTCGTCTTTTTCTCCCCACCTCAAATGCTGCCTGATTCATCTCCGACAGAATTTCAATAAACTCCCGGTCTTCTGCATGCCCGTCTTGTTTCAGGATATCTTCATAATCCCGCTTGAGTTGCAGGATTCTCCCCGCCAATAATTCGTTTTCCAGCATTTCAAATCTACTGGCAAGTTCCAACATCTCTACCCGAAGTTTCAGGCTGCTATCAACTTGTTTGTATTCATCCAGCAGATACAGTTGGATCAGACTTCTTAAGGCGTTTCGGTATTTTTCTGTATTGAAAAAGAGCGCAGACAAGTTGATAAAAATAAAGGATCGGTTAAAAGACTTTACCTGCAAAGAAGGGTTACTCTGCAATTCCAACAACAGCTCAATGGCTTTCTCCTCATCCACGACAGAGTAATTTACAGCTAGTGAATTGTAATAAAACACCGCATACCGGTCGTACAGCATCCCATCGAATTGCAGCATGGCAATTCGGAGCTTCTCAGCGTATTCCAGCGACTCCACATACTTCCGGTTGATTTGTAAGGTATTGACAAGGTAGGTCAGCATTCGGAGCTGTATATCGTGCGTCTGGCGGTGAAATAGTTGCTCTGCAATGAAGGAGGCATAGGTCTCCTTCAAATAAACCTCAAGCGCAGCGTATTCCTCCCTTTGCAGCAATACACTGCTAACGGCCTCATACATCTTAATGCGCAAACGCGGACTTCTAGCCAACTCAGCATCCCGGGCATATTCCTGAACGGTCTCATCCAGTAATCGTAAAATGTCATCATCCTTTTCCCCGTAGTTGAGCGAAACCTGAATCCGGTACACCAAAGCTGCCAGGATATCATCTATTTCATCCAGCGCTCTCATTTTACGCCGATTCTCCTTGCGTAAATGGATATAAGGCTGGGGATCAATTGTGAATATTTCTCCCGAAAGACGGATATATAGCGAATACACAAGGTCAAGTACTTTGAAATGCTCATGTGCAAGCGCATCCCGTTCGGCTCTACGTAAGTAATGGTAAGCCACCTCCCCACGTTCTGCCTTCGCATGCAGGCGCGCAAGAGAATACAAATAGAGGTCGGAAGATTCGTCATCTTCTGCAAAATGCTGTATCCAGAGACTTTTGTTCAACTCATCCAGGAGTCGGTTTCGAAGACGATAAAAAGCAGCTCCCTCCCTGGGGATATGAAGCTCCTCCAGCTTTTCACTTTCCCGGTAAGCACCTCCCTGTTTCCGAATCAGATCAAATAAGGCAAAATCTTTACGCTGTCCCTGATTGTGACTGCGTCCGGCAAAAAGTTTGAAATGGCGGATTTCTTCTTTTTTTAAGCCGGGAATAATATCTGTTAAGAAATCCATACTACAGCATCAAGGTTATTCAGATATATACGACGCATACCTTTTATTTTGGCAAGTTCACTACCTATTCCTTCCAAAGGGTGTAGGCCAAAAATCCCAAAGGAGAAACCGCAAGCTCGCGAAGCAACAACCCAACCCGCAGGGTCATCCCGAGTGAAACCCCGTGCAGCGAGGGACCTCATTTGAAATCACTTCGTTTTGTACCTTGACTTCTCTGGCACTCTTTAGGCCCGGAATCGGAGCATCAATAAGCAATCTGTGAGGAAATGAGACCCCTTTCCTTGCAAAGCCTCGGATTCGGGGTGACCATAGCAGTGGCGAAGGCTAAGGAGGCCGCAAAGTGGATGCTACAAAACTTCTTCCTTGCGTTCCTACCGTTTCCCTTTGCGAACCTCGCGGTTATTCTTCCCTTTTAGGAAAACTGACCTACCCCCCCTTCCAAAACATCCCCAACCAGGCGGACAAATTCAGCTATTTCACTCCGTTATCAGGCTATCTCTCTTCATGGGTATGCAATTCGGCCGATTTATTCTTACCCTGGAACCCTTACCTTCACCTAAAAATACTCGTTTCTTACATGAGAGCGCATACACTCATTACGTATATCTACGTAAAACTCTCTTTTTTCACCCTAATCAGGTACGAAAAAAAGTCATCAGAGAGCGAAATAATTTACCCAAAAAGTGGAAACCCTTAAACCGAATTGAATGCCATTTTCCAATATTTCAAATATAGGAACACCGGTATACACACCGTGCCTGAAATCACTCCTTAACAGCCCCTTTCCAAGTGCCTTTTGAAGGCTAAAATAAAAGCGATTTAGTTTGATTTTCAAATTAAATATAAGCAATTTGAACAGGTAATAAATATACAAAATACATTGGGAAATAAAATCAAAGATTTTATTTTTGAATTAAATCCAGCAATCAATGAGACACCTGCTTTTTTCCCTGATTCTTCTTTGCATTTCCCAGACAATATCCGCACAGGCGACTAACTTCCTGGGGGTGGGACCAAGTGGTATCCAGGCTTTTTCGGACTCAATAACCACGACTCCACTGGACTCCGTTGAATTGAATGCCCAGATCTATTACAAAGTTCAGATCATAAACGCCGGAACTGATGCGATTACGGATACTACTACTGTAGATCTCCTCTCCATAACCAGCCTGGACTCAGTCCCCAAGGTACTAGGCCCTCCTTTCGTAGTTAATACCTCCCTTCAGAACCCACTCGTTGCCGGAGACAGCCTCACCCCGAGCCCAGTGGCAATTGACACCGCAACCGCTGATCGGTATGGAACAGGAGGCGGCGGCGTCGTAGTTATCATATGGCCATCGGCACGACACGGGATCTTTGGCTCAAAAGACACAGGTTCTGTAACGATCAACACACTCACCGCCAGCCTGGGCAATAAATGGGCACACAACCAATTCAAGATTCGTTTCGGCCCCAACCCCACTCAGCAAGTGCTCCATATTGACTATGGAAGCCTCTCTACTGAAATTGAATACGTAAGAATTATCGACAATTATGGTAAGATTATTCTTCAGCATAACCAAGCTGCAACCAAGCTCTCCCTAGGCTCCCTTCCTGCAGGCACATATTCCCTTAGTATTCAGGCAAGAGATGGGCGACATGCCGTGTACAGAATCGTAAAATACTAGGTCCCATTTCCCAATCAGACTTCCAAGTTTTAGTGTTTTTTTACTGAACCCTTCACCCCCTTGAGCGCGTTAGGGAAGTATATTGCATCTCCAAAGCATTCACCGCGTGACTTTTTTGCGCAATGTGAATCATAAGTATGGAGCCAAAAAACACTCTCTTGACTACTAAAGTAAAAAAAGCATCAGACGAAGAGCTCATTGCAGCGATTACGCTTGAAGGCAAAACGGACCTCTACGGGAAAATTTATGACCGTTATGCCAACAAAGTTTATCGTAAATGCATAAGTTTCGTAAAGGACGCAGACACCGCCCAGGACATGGTTCAGGACGTGTTTTTAAAGGTCTTCTTTCAATTACCCAAATTCAGGGGTAAGAGCAGATTCTCTACTTGGTTATATGCCATCACCTATAACTTTTGTGTAGAGTACTATAGAAAGAACAGTCGTTACACCATGGTCGACATAGATGAAGGACCAGAAATAGCGGATAAAAGCATGGACGAACAGGAGGTATTACAGATTCGCACTGAAATACTTCGAAAGTCTTTGGAAAAAGTATCGCCCGAAGACAAAATGATTTTGCTGATGAAGTATCAGGATGACACACCGATAAAAGATATTATGCAGCATCTCAATATCTCGGAAAGCGCCGTAAAAATGCGCTTGGCAAGAGCTAGAAAACGCGTTAAGACAGTCGCAGATGAAATTGAAAAAATGTATTGAGGCCTCAGGTGGATTATGAATAATTTTAAAGACTTAGAACCCAGGGATGAGTTGCCCCAGCATATTAAAGGGCAGACTTTGAGCAGTCTCGGAACCTTGAAGATGATTATGGATATGGTGGATTTATTCATTGTGAAAGGCGCCTTCACGATGAGCCAAACACTTGCTCCAGGATCTCCTCCGCCTATTGAACAGAATACGCAGGATGGTGAACGGAATTCAGACTAGTTCAATTCATATAAATACTACGACCCGATATTAAATATTTTCTTTTTGGAAAATACTTAATCGGGTAATCTGCATACATAAACCGCTCTAAACAGAAAACGCGATGATGGAAATTGTACTCAAATCCCTCCAACAAGTTGTTGAACAAATAATAGGGGTTCTGCCAAATATTATTGGCGCCCTGGTATTGCTGGTATTCGGTTGGATTCTGGCAAAGATAGTATCCTCAATAACATCCAGAATCCTTAGCCGAATTGGACTTGACAAACTGGCAGACCGCCTAAATGATACAGATAGCTTTCGAGAATCCAATATCACAATCAAGCCCGTCTCGATCATTAAAAAGTTTCTGTACTGGACGATTTTACTCATCTTTATTCTCAGTGCAACTGAAACACTGGGTCTTGATATTCTGACCCAGCAGGTGGGTAAGATAGTTGACTTTATCCCAAAATTGCTGACCGCTATGATCATCATGGGAATTGGATTTTATCTAGCTGATGCGATCAAGCAATTGGTCGGAAATGCCGCACAATCCTTCGGGCTTCCCTCCTGGAAAGTAATCAGCTATGGTGTTTTTTATATTCTCCTGGTCGCCATCTCCATTACTGCCCTGGAGCAAGCGGGAATTATGACCGATGTCATCAAGTGGAATATATACATTGTACTTGCGGGAATTTTTCTGGCATTTGCAATCGCTTATGGATTTGCAGCACGCAATGTCTTGACGAGTATTCTGACTTCCTACTACAGCAAGTCTAATTTTGCGGTAGGACAAGTAATAGAATTAGACGAATATACCGGGACGATCATCAAGATGGATAATGTGTCTTTCACCCTGGATATTGGAGATCGGTATATTGTATTCCCCCAAAGCAGGTTGATGAATGGGCAGGTAATCATCCATCTTCCAAAGACCGGGCCTGCGGCAGAATAGCCTGACATACTCAGCATGAAATATTTACGCAGACAGTGGTGCCCATCCAGACAGATGGGTGCCTTTTTTAATTCTGGCACAAAATTGAATATATTAGACCCGAAGTTAAATGGAAGCTGCCACGTCTGGCAGTCCGGAATTTTTTCCTATGCGTAGACTTTTTGCATACAGCATCCTTGCTTTTTGCCTATCTGGCTCATTGGCCGCTCAAGAAACTGCCCCCTGGACACTTCAGGGACATATTGGCAGTCTGCATTACCTGGGAGACCTGAGTTATCAAGGGTATACAAAACGCGCGCCTGCTTTCTCGGTAGGAGCTGCACGTCCGATCAGTTCTTCTGTAGATGTCCAGTTTCAACTACTAATTGGTACCATTTATGGAAATGATCGTAGTCCTAATCGCAAGGTCCAACAATTAAATAGTCATACCAATTTTTCGCGTTCTCTGAATTTTAGGAGTCGCATTAGAGATCTTTCCATTCAGGCAGTATATCGCTTTGACAATGGGCAAATCCTCTCAAAAGATACCCGAATTGCCCCCTATGTAATTGCCGGGATTGGACTTACCAATTTTCAGGTATCAGGAGACCTCTATAATGGAGCTGCCCAAAACCAACCCTATCATTATTGGCAAGATGGAAGCATTAGAAGCCGGGATGAAAGGGAACAAGATGCAGGTTCAGCAGTGATCCTGGAGCAGGATGGGATTTACGATACGGACCTCACCAACATAGGAACCGAAGCAGAAGGAACGTACCCCACTACAGTCCTGAATATCCCAATCGGATTAGGCGTAAAATTCAAAGTATCCCCCAGAATTGCCATCGCAGCACAGGTGGATACCCGGTTTGTCTTTTCGGATTACCTGGATGACGTGAGTGGAACCTATAAAACGACTTACCAAAACGAAGCGGTCGCCTATGCTGCGAATCCTTCAGAAGTAAACCGAAGTAGTCGTGGAAACCCCAACTTAAATAGAGATTTCTACTGGAATCCTTCGATTGGGGTTCACCTACGCCTGGGGAAATCAGACCCGACCACCCAATCTCTTGTGAATAAGGCCAGCCGCGATCCGGATGGATTAAGCACAACACCCAACAATCTAAAAAAGATTAATTACCCGGATGGGAGCGCAGAAGAAGTAGAAGTGGTTCCTTTTGATATTATCCCGGGAAGTGCACCTGCTTTGGGAGAACCTAATGTCATCCAGGAGACCAAAGCGGGCACAGATGGCAAAGATACCGTATTCATTTACCGGACAGACACGATCTATGCAAATGGGTCTATGCCTGATACTGTATATAAATACGTCGTACCTCCCGCCGTCAATCAGCCATCAAACTCAGGAAATACAGGTGCCAGCAGAGAGGCCCTGGAATCTCTCTATACCAAACTCCTCGCCCTCAACCAGGAAATGGTTGCCCTCAGAAAGCGGAATGAACAATTGGATAGACTCACCAAGAACGGCGGCCCTGGTGGCAATACCAACATCCGCCCTGCTAATGAGCTTCGGTCCATCTTTCCCAAACTCAAGAAAGAGGTTATCTATTATGGGTTTGGAGAATATAAGGTTTCTACCATTCAGCAGGAGAGGCTGAGAGCTATTGTAGAACTCATGCAAGATAATCCCTCTATAGGACTACTGATAAGCGGTCATGCTGATCCTACCGGTGATCCTAATGTCAACCTGTATATTTCGCGCTTACGGGCAGAAGCAGCAAGTAAGTATATGAACGCAGCGGGAATTGATCCCAGCAGGATTATGACCCGGTTTTATGGAGAAGCAGTTCCGGCAAGTTTTACAGGTGCTCCCGTAATCGATAATGATTCTGAACGTCGGGTAGAAGTTGATTTTATTAACGTAAAATAGCAAGACCCCGTAAGTTCTGATACCCAATCCTATGCAGTATATTTCGTTCCTCACTTTCTTACTGGCATTCATCACTTCAATCCAGATAGGATGGACACAACATGATACTGCTCAGACTCAATATACCTTATCTCCTGATTTAGCAATTATTCAAGTCACAGATTTTGCTTATGTACATATTTCCTATTCTGAAAGCGAAACCTATGGACGATTTTCCAGCAATGGGGTGATCTATGCCGATTCAGGTAAAGCAATCGTATTTGATACCCCTGTAAGCCCGGAGCAATCCCGGATTTTATTGGATTGGCTACAGGACAGTATGAAGTTTGAAGTATTGGGAGTAGTTGTCAATCATTTTCATACTGACTGCCTTGGGGGGCTCGAAGAATTTCACAAAAGAAAAATCAAATCCATTGCTCATCGCAAAACACAAAAGCTGGCAAAGCAGGCTGGCAATCCCGTGCCGGAGATTGGGTTTGTACGAAGTCTCGATCTGAAAGTGGGTGCACAATTCATCGTTTGTAAGCATTTGGGAGAAGCACATACAAAAGATAACATCGTAACCTGGTTTCCAGGAGACAATATGCTTTTTGGGGGCTGTATGGTCAAGTCGCTAAATTCTGGTAGCGGAAATACTGAAGATGCAAATCTGGCTGAGTGGACAAATACCATAAAACTCATCCAGGAAACCTTTCCAGGGCTCAAAATTGTCGTTCCCGGTCATGGCAAGATAGGGGACGCCTCCCTACTTGATTATACAGAAAAAATGTTTCAAAAAAGCCCATGACCCATCGTACATGTTACCGGATAACATGCGGGAACAGGAGGTAGAATCCATTCAGAAGTGTCGTAATAAATACGATGACTTCGATGTCGGATTTTTCCAAATTGTAAGTATTATTGCAATTGGATTATTTAAAAAGACGACATAGTAATTATGGAAAAAGTCTACCTTTTCTATGCTGGATGGATATGCATGGTGCTCAGCATGATGCAAATACCATTAGCTCAAGCACAAACTGTAGCTTCAAGTGACTCTGCCTCCTGGCACATTAGCCTCAATACGTTATATACACTCCGGGATACCGATTTGGATTCTGCGATCCATCTGAGCAATTATATCTTACGAGAGACCCAGGACCGATATCCAATCCTGCATGCAATAGCTCAATGCGAACACACTTTTATTCTGGGCAAACAAGGAGAATCAGATTCTGCGTATCAGCTACTCACTACTTACTTACCTCGCGCAACCGATTATCTGAGTAAAGATCAAGAAATTCGATTTCAAAATTTTGAACTTGCGTTACGTCAACTCAATGGCGAAGTAAGTCAGGGGGAGTTGATTCAACATCGCGGCTATGTGATGTCGCTCCCTATAGATTTCCCCCACTATTACTCTATCCGATGGCGTACAAATCGTATGCTAACCAACTTTCATTTCGCCCATGGAGAATGGGGGAAGGCAATAGCGTATTTATACGACAATCTTCAAATTGTCGATATCTCGGAAGGATATAAGCAAGAGGAAGTTGTAGAACTATATAATTTAGGATGCGCCTTCTATCATTTACATGAATATGGTCAATCAGAAATATTTTTCCAACGGAGTCTGGATAGTGCCTGCTCATTAGCCGACACCTATGAAAATCGGGAATTAATGGCCAAATCCACACATTTCATTGGAACGGTTTATCAGAAATCGGGAAACCATGATGCCTGGATTACCCTGACAGAAGAAGCAATTACTGTTTTCGGAAGTTTGGGTTCCGAAGGAATTATTTCTCCCCTACTAGACCTCAGCGATTATTATTCAGAAAAAACAGAATTTACTCGCGCACGCAATTATCTCAAAAGAGCCGAGCAGGTAATGGATCAGGATGGGGAAATCAGTGCCTATAACCGTTCTAGCATCTTCACCTCAAAAGCATTATTGGCATTCAAACGGGGGCAGTATGAAGATGCTGCTTACTGGGAAGAAAGGGCTTACTCATCTAACCATGAGGCTGAAACCCAAATCCAGGCTCTCAAAAATTTATCAACTTATTACGCTGCTGCAGGAGACTACGAAAAAGCACACCAAAAACTCGTCCAGCATATCGAGCTGTATGCTACAGGGGTAAATGAAGCCCAGGTGATCCAAACAAAAGCTCTGAATGAAAGCTATGCGATCCTGGAGCAAAAAAGTAAAGCACAAAATCTCATGGAAAAGAGCTTGATAAAGGACGATGAACTGGCTACCCAGCGCACGATTATCCTTTGGGGGGTATTGGGGATGTGCCTCGTACTCGCCCTCGCATTCTACCTTTTCAGAATGTCCCGAAAATTGAATATCAGCAATCGTCAACTCGTAGAGCAAACACGTCAATATCAATTAGCGAAGGAAGCGGCTGAACGGGCCTCCAAAGCACGCGCCGAATTCCTCTCAGTCATGAGTCATGAAATCCGAACGCCTATGAATGGCGTTATCGGAATGGCGGATCTGCTTTCCAGCACCCAACTTACTGAAGAGCAACGGAGTTTTCTTCGAACGATCAATGTAAGCGCCGAGAGCCTCATGACCATTATCAATGACATTCTCGATTTCTCCAAAATCGAGTCAGGCAAACTTGAAATTGAGCAAGCCCCTTTCTCGCCCCGGACAGCCATAGAAGATGTATTGGAACTGTTCTCAGGTAAGGCATTTGAAGCAGGACTGGATCTCGTTTATGAAGTAGATGAGGCTGTCCCGACTACTATTGTAGGAGATAGTGTGCGCCTGAAGCAAGTACTGAGTAACCTTGTCAATAATGCCATTAAATTTACCGCAAGTGGAGATATTCTGGTAAGTGCCCGGATAGCTGATCCTCAAGCAGAAAAATTAACACTCGCATTTGATGTGCGAGACACCGGCATCGGCATCCCTCCGTCCAAGCAACACAAACTATTTAAGGCATTTTCGCAAACGGATGCATCCACAACGCGGAAATATGGGGGAACAGGACTCGGACTTGCCATCTCAGCCCGGCTTACCGAAGCCATGGGCGGTAAAATATGGGTAGAATCAGAAGAAGATAAGGGGTCTACGTTCAGCTTTACAATCTCTACCGAGCAGGCTCCACAATCGGAATCCATCTCAGTATTTAAAGTCCCCGATCTACTAACAGGACAGAGCATTCTGGTAATCGACGACAATGCCACCAATAGAGAGGTAATCGGCAGACAATTGAGTAAATGGGGTATGCAAGTCATCCTCGCCTCTTCCGGACCCGAGGGACTTAGCATGTTACAAGTGCGGCCGGGCACCGATATGATCCTTGTAGATATGCATATGCGCGGAATGGATGGGCTTACTTTTCATCAGGAAGTCTGCAAAGAATGGGGAGAAAAAACGTTTAGATCTGTTTTGATGAGTACGGTTGGGCATCCGGCACGCGATATTGGGTCATTTGATGGCGTAATCACCAAGCCTCTCAAACAAAACGCGCTGGCCAGGATATTGGCTAAGGCTTTGGGAGATACCTCAAATCAAGAGCAAGTACATCAGTCGAGTGTCCAATCTCTGGACATTGATTTTGCCAGCCTGAATCCCCTCTCGATTCTTGTAGCAGAAGACAATATGATCAATCAAAAATTGATCATCAATTCCCTGGCAAAACTGGGATATGAGGAGGTAGCGTTAGCCAGAAATGGAAAAGAGGCAGTTGAAAAAGCAAAAAATAATCGATTCGACCTCATCCTGATGGATGTCCAAATGCCCGTAATGGATGGTCTGGAAGCCACTATAGAAATCAGAAATACACTTTCCGAGTCTCAGCAGCCTGTTATCATATCGATGACAGCGAGTGCCATGCCTGAAGACCAGGAAGCTTGTACCCTTGCCGGGATGCAAGACCATCTCTCAAAGCCCTTTCGGTCCCATCAACTAAAAGCGATCCTCCAGAAATACGCGATTTTTGCCCAGGAAATGGAATTGATCTAAGATCCATCCAGAGAACCCCCTATCAGGGAGCAGGAATATTGCCTGCTTCCCCAGGTTTCCAATTAACGATCCACTTTACTTCAGCTAATAGAAAATCGAGCTGATTTTCCTGAAGCAAATGGAGAATATCAACTATTTCAGCTGGTGAGCCTGAAAAATGTGCCTGCTCCCAGGATCTCATTCCCTCCTCAAACAAGAGAGAATCCGTCGGGGCAAAAGCTTCAGCAACCTGACTTGAACGGGAATGGTACT
Organism: uncultured Bacteroidia bacterium; assembly: GCA_964352745.1. Taxonomy (GTDB): domain Bacteria; phylum Bacteroidota; class Bacteroidia; order J057; family J057; genus CAYGTH01. Next base: position 4,993 of record CAYGTH010000020.1, on the reverse strand, counting down.
GGGCTGAAAAGTGGGCATTGATTCGGTCAACCTTATCTGCAAATCGAGACAAGGCGATTTTGAGCAGAAATGCCTGGCCCATGTCCTGGCCTTCAGTTGCCCCCATCCAATAATTCTTAGTCACTTCCTCAAGGGATAATCTCTTTTCTTTAGATTGGATTTCTAAAGCAGAATCAGTCATATAGACAATATGCCCGTCAAGGGTTTCATTCAAACTTTGATATGCGGTCTGTAAGACAAATAAAGAATCGATAAGTGCTCGTTTGGGATCAGAATCCGGCAAGGAGTCATACGCGATTTCCAATTTCATCAATTCCTGCAACAGGGACTTGTCACGGTTACTATCAATCGTAGCCTGATCCAGTTTTTGATCGAGCATATCCAGTCGTGAAGTAAGTTGCTGATTGAGCCACCAGGTCATCCCCCCAAAAGCCAGGAATGTAAGCGCGATAACAAGGAACCAGGTTTCCTTTCGCATATCAGCAAGGCTAACTTATGTATCCATCCCGTATGCGGCAAATGCGATCTGATTTGGCAGCCAATGTTTCATTATGCGTGGCAATCAAAAAACTCACATTGGTGCTATGGGCGAGGTCAAAAATCAAGCTATACAGTTCTTCGCTATTAGCCGTATCGAGATTCCCCGTAGGTTCGTCTGCCAAAATAACCTGCGGCTCATTGATCAGGGCACGGGCCACAGACACACGCTGACGTTCTCCGCCTGAGAGTTCGGACGGTTTATGATCGAGGCGGCCGCCCAGGCCTAAACGGCTCAGTAACTTTTTAGCTCTTGGGATAGCTTCTTGCTTGCCTTTTCCAGCAATAAATGCGGGCATACAGGCATTTTCCAAGGCAGTGAATTCGGGTAAGAGATGATGGAACTGAAACACAAATCCGACGGACTGATTTCGGAAGGCGGCCTGCTGTTTTTCTGGAAATCGGGAAATGTGCTGATCCCCAAAATAGACTTCTCCGCTATCCGCCTTATCCAATGTTCCCATAATTTGCAAAAGAGTGCTCTTTCCTGCTCCGGAGGCACCTACCAGGGCGACCACTTCTCCCTGACCTAAGGATAAACTTACTCCTTTCAGTACTTGCAAATTTCCATAAGACTTATGAATCTCCGTTGCACGTAATACAGTAAGTCTTTCGGTGGATTTCCCCAGATCAGTTTCTTTCAGCATGTCCGCAAATTACGGAAGAATTATGATTCTTACAGTTTATCAATTTTCTCCATTACCTTTTCGTAGATGGGGTCTACAAAAAAGAGAAATCCTATCGCCATTCCCAAAAAAAAGCCCAAAGGCATCGTATTGGTAGCAATTGAAATTCCTAAACCCGAAAACATAGCTGCCAGGAAAAAAGCCCATCCATACTGATTTTTCTTTTTGGGAATCGTACGTTCGCGACGACGCTCACGGGTACGGGTGCGTGTACGGGTAATGGGTTCTTCTGATTCCCGAACCTCTTCGGATAAATTCCGATGAATGTCTTCCGTTTCAGTCATTCCGTCCTCATAAACTTCTACTTCGATGACTTCAAATTTTTCGGAGTTTGATTTTTCCATTTCGATATCTCAGGTATTCACTTGCATAATTATACTCTAAAATAAGAAAAAAAGTTGGGGGAAGGGAAACATTGATAGGGTCGCTCCTGATTATTTTCACATTCATATTGAATCATCATCCACAGATATTATATGTAAATTTGTTCCCATGAAGCTTCGGTCAGAATATTTACCAGTTGCCATAGCCTCCCTTATCCTCCTGATAGTCACCTTGACGATGCTGAGGCTTTCTTTATCTCGTACTGATGGCCACCTGGTTTATCCACTTGACGATACTTATATCCACCTCTCGCTGGCTAAAAACTTTACTTTACATGGAGATTGGGGCCTTTCACCCGGTCAATTTGACCCCAGTAGCTCCTCCCCCTTGTATATCCTCCTGTTAACATTGACTTTTTTTGTAGTTGGGGTAAAGGGTTGGGTCCCATTGGCCCTCGGGATCCTGGCAGGATTTGCGATTCTTTACACAGTCCACCGAATTACGCGAACGGAGTCTTCTTCAGAAATGGTAAGGCGCGTAAGTCTCTTCGGTATGATTATTCTTGTCCCCTTACCTTTCTTGATGCTTTTGGGCATGGAGCATCTCTTTCAGGTCTTGATCGACGTTTTGTTTATCTACCTCCTGACAAAAAACAAATTCTTCAGATCCAATTCCACCCTTTGGCTTATCATACTAGCTGCTATGACCACGGGCATTCGGTACGAAGGGTTATTTTTGATAGGAGTAGCATGCTTGTGGTTGATCTGGCAGAATAAATGGAATCTTGCCCTTGCCATTCTTTTGGCAGGCCTGCTTCCCGTATGCATATTTGGATGGGTTTCGACTTCAAACGGGGCCAGTTTTTTTCCAATTTCCATACTGGCAAAAGGACATCTGCCTCACTTCGCATATCCGGATGTACTGATCTGGCTCAGACAGGGTCTTTGGGTATTGATTGAAGACATCTTCATGCTCAGCCTGCTGATCTTTTTAGGAGGACTAATGGTTGCCCACTTTCTCGCAAAACAAACACGATCACCAGGTTTCGGCGTAAGCCTGATTACCGCTGTCACCTTGTTGATCCATGTGGTTTTTGCCCAGGTAGGCGGTATTCGCTATGAGGCCTACCTATTCGGGCTGGCAGTACTCGCCGGACTGATCTCACCATTTCCGATCCTCGCACGAATTCAATTTACGCGTCCCAAAGGATCATTTGCAGTAATAGTATGCATGTTACTGCTGCCCATGTTGGTTCGCAGTGGTTTTTTTATGTATCACTATCCACTGGCAGTACAAAATATTTATCAACAGCAATACCAAATGGCTCGTTTTGTCCAACTTTATTATCCCCAATCTTCGGTGGTTGCTAATGACATTGGAGCGATTACGTTCTTTTCTGAAATCAAGCTTACGGATCTGGCATTTATTGGAGATTGGGAGGCATTTAATGCAGAAAAAAACGGACACATGAATGCCGCCTGGGTAGAATCGACCGCAAACAGAAGGGGGGCGCAAATTGCCATCGTATATGATCAGTGGGTAAAACCAATCATCCCGGATACCTGGACGCGCGTTGCAACCTGGACAATTCCCGATAATTTCATCTGCGGAGAGCCGACCGTAAGTTTCTATTCAATCGATCCCGAAGACGGAATAATGTTACAACAGCAAATTCGTGATTTCAGTCCCAAAATGCCTCCCGAGGTTGATATCACCTATGAGGACTTCTAGCTGGCTATCGATTGGCGAGCAGCCTTTTTCCGAATAAACAGGTAGCTTGCAGTAGCAATTAACACAAGCAACACAATGCCACCGGCATAAAACAACCATTGAGAGATAAAACTCACCGCTCGCGTATCTCCCAGAATAACGGGCGCGGCCCAATGATAGGGTGCGGCATAATTTCCGGATTCCACCATTTCCAGCTTCGCAAGTTGCAGCGCCTTTGCTTTCGTTTTTCCTTCCCGGAGAAAACGATAAAAACGAGGAGTCAGGTCTGAATGGGATTTATTAGATACACTCCATAGCGTCGCAACAATGCTCCTTGCCCCTGCATAGGTAAAGCCTTGTGCCAAACTCGCAATTCCTTCTCCGGGATGCCACTCCCCTACCTGTGTCTCACAGGCGCTGAGCACAACCATTTCAGCATTCAGCCGAATGCGATACAAATCGGCAAGGTAAAGCCGTTCATTATCAATCGAATCATTGACTGGCTGAAAGGCGAGGTAACTATATTTTCCATTTTGTTTGTTGAATATCCCATGGGTCGCCAGGTGAACAAATCGATATTCTTCCGATTCCTCTACAAATCTTCCCAGCAATGCATGCAATGGCATATTGGGGTAAATAATCCCTCCTAGCAGCTCTTTTACCTGTTTGACTTCATTTTGGGAATATTTCAGGTCATTCCATTGGCGGCCTGCTTCCGGCTCTGCCCGATTGCTGAAGAATGAGAGGTTGAGTAGCGCCTGATCTTTTTCGGGTAATTCGCTCCGGGTAAGGGGGGCAAACTCTGGCGCAAAGGCAATGAAGCTGCTCTGATCCAGGGAACTTCGCTTTTCCCGACTCAAGGCATGCTGCCATAACCGAGCCGAGAAACTATAACTTAAGGCCTTCTCTCGCAGCCAGAAGGGATAGAATTTATAAAGTGAATTAGCTCCCACACGGGTAGTTAACAAGCTTTCAAAGGGCAGGTAATTCAATTCCGCATCCGGCACAATGATGATTTCCTCTCCCAAATCAGCAACTAGCTTCCCTATAAGCTCCTGATATAGTTCATAGCCTAATAGTTGAAAACGAGCCTTATTTTCCTGGGAAAGAGTTCCTGTTTGAGGCAATAGCCGGAGGTATTCCTGAATCGAAGCCGTATCTCGATTGACGGTAACTACTTGTACAGAAGTCTTATTCACAGCAAAAACATACCAGACATGTTCTCCTGCAAAATACTCCAGTAGTGAGGTATTGGCAGGTAATTGTTGCTGAATCTGTTTAACATCAAGTGAATTCGTCTGGTATTTGAGTTGATAATAGGCAGGGCTACTCCGTTCCATTTCAAGAATCAGCTCGTTCAAGGATTCGTTGAGATCATTGAGTGATAAGGCCAATTCTGAATTCTCGTCCTCATCAAGGCCTTTAGCAGACAGTTCATATTCAAGTCGTGCGATCTGCTGCTTGAGTTCGTATTCCCGATCTAATAAGCTTTGTGAGATGTGGGCATATTCGCGGGCCTCATTGTCCTGAATAGCAGCAAATAGCAAGCTTGCTTTTGCTTTTTCGGCTAACTGAAAGGCGCGCTCCGGATTTTGCTGCGCCATCGCTACCTGAATCGCTCCTTCGTAAGTCGAGAAGGCTTCTTCCATCAGAAAAAGCCGGGATTCATTGGCTTGAAATTCGCGACGGAAGCGGTCGTTGAGGTCAATCGCAAGGTCGTAGGTGGCGGCGGCGGC
>CAYGTH010000019.1:9006-31417 GCA_964352745.1 uncultured Bacteroidia bacterium | reverse complement strand
GGATCTGTTGGGAATCAACCTCGAAAAAATGGCAACAGAATTGGTAGCGGCTGCCTATCGCGGAGCTCAGGAATAGGATCCACTCTTTTCTTCCGGGTGTAGTCCAAAAATCGCCGGATCATTTGTATGTTTGGCTCAATCCTTGACATCTTTCCATTCCACACAATTTTAATCAAACATGCATACGATTTCGAATTCTTTCCTGCAAATCTCCGTTAACAGCACCGGTGCGGAACTGTGTAGCCTCATCTCACTTGCCAGCGGTAAGGAATATATGTGGAACGCCGATCCTGCGTTTTGGGCCAACTTTGCCCCGGTTCTTTTCCCGATTGTGGGCGGACTGAAAGACGGTACCTACTTCCATGAAGGCTCGGAGTATTCGCTTCCCAAGCATGGGTTTATTCGATACAATGAGCAGGTGGCCCTGGTCAAACAAACGACAAACAGCCTGACGTTTGGCTTGAAATACGATGAAAAATCATTACTCATTTATCCTTTTAAGTTTGAGTTTTTCATCACGTTTTTGTTGGACGGCAATGTGTTAACAATCTCTCACAAGGTCCTGAATCACGGTACAACAGACATGCTCTTTTCACTGGGGGGACACCCGGCCTTTAGATGCCCTTTACATGAAGGAGAAGTCTATTCCGACTATTTCCTGGAATTTGAGCAAGCCGAATTAGCTCGTACCTGGGACCTGAATAGCAGCGGGGAAATTGCAGAGGAAGGCAGAGTGGTATTGGACAATTCAGCGATTCTCCCATTAGACGATCACCTCTTCGATCATGATGCCCTGATTTTCAAAAGTCTGAAATCCAGAGCCGTCCACCTGAAAAGCCACAAATCCTCCCAGGTGCTCACGATGCGCTATGATGGATGGCCCTATTTTGGTGTTTGGGCAAAACCCGGTGCTCCATTTGTGTGTCTGGAACCCTGGCTCGGCATAGCTGATAGCGCAGATCACGATCAGCAATTGGCCCATAAAGAAGCGATTCAGACCCTGGCTGCTGGCGGAACTTTTGAAGCCGCTTATTCCGTGGAAATTCAAGAGTAAGCAGAGGACAGAGGAGAGATTACAGACATTAGGCAGTAGCCTCCCCTAGTGCCTTAAAGTATCTCTGCGTTCGATTCAAGTCCATACCCGCCACATACACTTTGCCCCTTCCCGCCTTTGCGTTCTATTCCTCTTTTCCTCTGTGTTTCGACTCGCTCAACATGACGGATCAATGGTTCTTCTCTGTGCCTCGGTGTCTCTGTGTTCCATTCAGGCCCAAACCCAACGCGAGCACTTTGCCCCTTCCCACCTTTGCGTTCCCTTCTCATTTCCAGCGTAGAAAGGGCATTATTCACCAAAAATGCCTATTATTACTCAGGAATCAGACATAACTTGCTCCTCCCTCAATGAAACAAGCTCCTATCACCATCCGTTCCCAATCCCTAGACGGGGCGGAAATTTCCTGGTTTGCACCGATCTGCAATGGCGATGATGAATATTTAGGTGCACACGATCCCTACTACAAAAGTACCTGGGAGAATGCCGCTAAAATCCTCCTAAAGGCTGAAGAATTAGGATATCGTAATATTTTATGCCCTTCTTCCTATCAGGTAGGTCAGGATACGATGACCTTTGCCAGTGCCATTGCGCCGCTTACGGATCATATCAATTTACTGACCGCGATTCGCTGCGGAGAAGTGCATCCCCCCATGCTTGCTCGCGCTATTGCGACGCTGGATCACATGCTCAAGGGGCGCCTGACGATCAATATAATTTCTTCCAACCTGCCGGGCACAGACCTGGATTCTGCGGCACGGTATCAGCGTTCGCGGGAAGTAATCGAAATACTAAAGCAAGCCTGGACTCAGGACGAAATTGACTTCCAGGGGGAATACTACCAACTGAAACTCCCCTCCGAACCAGTAAAGCCCTATCAACAAAACGGAGGGCCCCTCCTCTACTTTGGCGGGTATTCCCCAGCCGGTGTTGATTTATGTGCAGAACATTGTGATGTCTATCTGATGTGGCCGGAAACCGAGCAGCGGCTCGGTGAACTCATGCGCAATATGAGCGAAAAGGCAGCTGGATATAATCGAACGGTGGATTTCGGATTGCGCATCCACATGATTGTACGGGAAACAGAAGCAGAAGCCCAGGCGTATGCCAAACGGCTGATGAGCAAAGTAGACGCAGATCGGGGAGCAGAAATCCGGGGTCGGGCCATGGACGCAAAATCCTACGGTGTAGCCCGACAAGCAGAAATGCGCAACAGTTCTGATGATGACGGCTATGTAGAAGACAACCTCTGGACGGGAATTGGCCGGGCACGGTCAGGATGCGGGGCTGCACTGGTAGGCAATCCAGATCAGGTGCTTGCCAAAATCAGGCGATATATGGATATGGGCATCCGATCCTTCATTTTTTCCGGGTATCCGCATTTGCAGGAATGTGAATTATTTGCCCGCCACGTTCTCCCTCAACTCAAAACGGTTTCCTTACCAGAAGCACAGGGAAGAATCCCGGCAGAGACCCCCATGACGCCATTGGGAGAAGGGAGGAGAAGATAGAAAAGAGACGGAAGACGGAAGAAAAAAACAATTTCAAGCTCAATGATCAAATTCAAAGGCTTACCTTTCAAACCTCTCGAACCTCAAACGGTCAAACAAAACTGCGCTATTAGAGAGGGAAGATCGAAGAAAATAGATAAGAGAATCGCTTCAACATTCAACTCCACTTAACTACTACCCCTCCCGCACTCGCATAATCTCAAACTCCCGACCTCTCCTTACGCATGCTACTCGACCTCACTATCGTCCTCATATATTTTGTAGCCATCATGGTTACCGCACTTTCAGGTAAGATCAGTAAAGACATATCCGCAGAAGCCTATTTCCTGAGTAACCGCAACCTCCGCTGGCCTTCGATTGCGATTTCCACCATCGCCACCAACGTACAGGGATACCAATTTCTGGGGATGATGGGCTCAGCTTATTTATTTGGGCTGGCGCAGGCTAATTTGGAAATCAATGCCGTACAGGGCCTTTGGCTGGCAGCTTTTGTATTCGTACCGCTGTATCTCAAAGACAAAGTCGTTACCATCACTCAATTCATCCAAAAAAGACTCGGAAAAGAAGTTGCCCTCACTTATTCACTTGCCAATATTTTCCTCTTTTCAACGGTAGGACTAGGAGCCGCTTTGTTTTGGGGAGCCTATGCAGCCAATTGGATATTTGGGGACTACCTGGCTTTTATCAGTGAGAGCTCCATTATTAGGGTCAATATCCTGATCATCGCATTGGGGATTTTCTCGGCTATCTATACTTTTTATGGGGGACTGAGTGCAGTAGTCCGGACAGATATTATTCAGTTTGTCATCCTCCTGATCGGTGGTACAGCCGTATTGTGGGTAGCCGTTCGGGAATTAGGTGGCTGGGAACAACTCTACGTCAAAACGCCGGATATGATGCACCTCCACATGCCGGCGGACCACCCTACCCTACCGTGGATAGCCTTTGGCGGTTGGTTTTTACTCAACATCAATTACTGGTGCGCCAATCAGGCCGTCATGCAGCGCTCTCTTGCTGCAAGGAGTTTGAAAGATGCGCAAGTAGGCCTGATGGTCGGAGGCGTTCTTAAGATTTTTATGGCGGTTATCATCATCATTCCCGGAATTGCGCTGGCAGGAATCCTGGGGGATACCCCGATGGAAGATCCCGATGGCACTTTTCCGAAACTCGTCAACGATTTTCTGCCCGGCGGCTTTCGGGGAATCATTTACTGTGCCCTCTTTGCCTCCCTGATGAGCACCGTAGATTCGACGTTCAATTCCCTTTCTACCCTATGGTCCATAGACATTTACAAAGGCTATTTGAATAAGCAGGCGACCGACCGACAGATGGTCAGCGCAGGGCGAAACTCGATCCTCGTTACGCTGTGTACAGGCATCCTCATGGGCTGTCTCCTGACTTGGGTCAAATTTGACAATCCCGAAAATGCCTTTACCCACACCCTGAATGAGCTCCGTTATTATATCAATACCGGCATTGTCGTAGTGATTTGTTCGGCGGCATTTCTGGTAAACCCCCGCCATCGCATTGCCTTACTCGCATTTGCCTCCACGATTCCGTTACATCTCCTGATCATCTGGGCTTTTCCGGAAATGAACTATTTCGTGCGCGCCATGTGGGTGATTCTCATTGCCTTCACGATTGTCGCGCTACCCACGCTATTAAGCGGCAAAGAATCAGGCATTCGGGGCGTTTTGAAATATGGCTCGGATCGCATCGCCTGGATGGGATATGGCTTATTGGCGGCTTTACTGATCTTGCATATCGTGTTTCACTGAAGCTCGTTGATCTCTTTCCGTTCCCGATTCACCTCATTAAAGGATCGCGCATCCGGGCTGGATAATTGGGGTGAAATGTTGTTGTATGCTTTTCGAATACTTCGATAAAGGGTAAACACACTACTGTCAGGGATTGAAGTACTAACCAGGTCTTGTTGCTTGTCGAGGCAAATAAACAGGCCATCGCTTGAAAAAAGTGGGAATTCCACGTTGAATTCCTTCTTCATTCTCTCTGTAAATGTTTGGTAACTTTCCCACACTTGTGAAGCATTGGAATCAAACTCAGTCTCCATTTTCGGTGGCTGAAATACCATTGCTTTTTTTCGCAAATCAGAATTCATAATGACCGTAACTTCGTCCCAAAGCCCTTCGCTGTCCCCTGGAATAATGACAATACTTTTTGCGCCATCTGCCATCAGTCGATAGGTCTCAAACCAGTTTTCATCCGTTGAATATAACTGAATAGCGTGCGCGAGGTCAACAGTATTTTTAAATTGATATCGACTAATTGAGACCACTGGCAATACGCCACTAAGGGCTTTTGTCAGGTCGGTAATCATCGATCGTCCCTTTTGCATCTGATAATCCATACCATCCGGGCCATACGTCCAGGCAAAGTCATCAGGCGCTTCTCGCCCCTCCCGGTCGCGGAAGGAGCGCAGCAACAAAACATACTGCTTTGAGAATAATTTCGCCTTTGTCTTAATGGAAAACTCGATAAAAAAGGGTCGTATTCTATAATAGCCATTAAAGCTCAGATAGAACCCCAATGCCGCAAAGGCAAATGGAATCAACGCAGTCAATGCCGGTCCGGTCTGGAACCACCGAACGGGTAAGAACCCTAGCGCGAAAAATAAGATTGCTACAGGAATCGCCAATACCATTCCTACATAGGCATGCAGGTTGTATAAGGTTCCCCAAAAGGTCTCATATATAAATTCCTTAAATGAAGAAATGACCGCTACCAACACAACGCTTACCATCATACTCCCAACAATCAGATAGGTCCATATCAGCGCTTTTACGATCCATCGTGGATCCTCAAAACTCAACATGCTGAACAAGAAGTAATAGTGAAAAAGGAACACTAAGACACCTGCTACTGCAAGACTTAATACCTTGCGTGGGATATCTTCCCGATCTTCTGCATGCTGGATAAACAAATAGATAATTGCCCCGATTGGAAAACAGATAACAATGTATGCTCCGATAATTTCTGCTGTAGTCATAGATAAAGCGATTCCCATCTAACCTACAAAAAATGGGTTTACAAGCGTATGACTTTGAATAAATGGTTAATATTGGCTGATCAGACGTAAATTTATCTCACATGAAAACCTTCACAGGAAAAGTAGCTATCGTAACAGGGGCAACAAGCGGCATGGGAAGGGCGATCGCTCAGCTATTTGCCCGTGAAGGGGCAAAACTCGTACTGAGTGGCCGGGACTCAACCAAGGGAGAATCTGTGCTCGCCGAATTAACCGATGCCGGAGCAGAAGTCATTATACACTACGGCGATGTCGCTGTACCCGAAACCAACGAACAACTGGTAGCCTTGGCACAAGAGCGATTTGGGAGGTTGGATATTGTGAGTACAAATGCGGGGATGCTGGGGCTGGGATCGGTTACGGAAGTTTCTCTGGAAAGCTGGCGAAATACCTTTGCGGTCAACCTGGATTCCGTCTTCTATCTTTCGCGCTATGCCATTCCGGTCCTACAGGAATCTGGCGGCGGGGCGATCGTGATCAATTCTTCCATTGCCGCTTTCAAATCCTTTCCCAACCATCCTGCCTATTGCGCTGCAAAAGCGGGCCTGAATGCTTTATGCCGACAAATGGCCCTTGATTACAGTCCTTCGATCCGGGTAAATGCCATTTGCCTCGGCCCCGTAGATACGCCCATGATCTGGGAATCCGCCATTGCCTTTCCCGATCCCGAAATAGCGGTAACAGCAGCAGGCGCCAATACTCCTATGCAGCGGCTGGGCCTTCCACAAGATATTGCAAGTCTCGTTCGGTTTTTGGCTTCAGCAGAATCAACCTGGATGACAGGCGCCACCATTCCGATTGATGGTGGCGCAATTATCCGGTAAGTATTTTCATTTTTTACCTAAAAACACCTAATTGAATAGCGCTTACTCAGGTAGGCGATTTGCTAAATTCCTCCCCCTATGAAATTTCTACTCGCATGCTGCCTGTCAATGATTTTCTTGTGCGGAATCGCACAACCAACTGAAACCTCCTCCTCCCCTCCAAACATTCTCCTGATCATGTGTGATGACCTGGGCTGGGGAGATACAGGCTTCAATGGAAATACCCGTATCCAAACGCCTCATCTGGATCAACTAGCCGGAAAAGGCATGATCTTCAATCGCTTCTATTCGGCAGGGCCGGTTTGTTCGCCTACGCGAGCCAGTTGCATTACCGGCCGTAATCCCTGGCGCATGGAGATTCCCACCGCCAATGCCGGCCACATGAAAGCACAAGAAATCACATTGCCAGAACTCTTGCGGGAACAAGGCTATGCAACCGGACATTTTGGAAAGTGGCATCTGGGCACCCTTACGGCAACCGTAAAAGATGCAAACAGAGGCAAACCGCGCGATTATTCCCATTATTCTCTGCCCACCCAAAACGGCTATGAGGAATATTTTTGTACCGAATCCAAAGTTCCTACCTGGGATCCATTGTTCAAACCCACACAGTTTGATACGTCAAAAGGAGAATCCCTTCGATATGGATGGGCAGCAGTAGAAAGTAATTCCCGCCCGGTAACAACCTATGGGACCTGGTACTGGAAAGGTCCGGAACAAATGGAACTCCACAATATCGAGGGAGATAACTCGCGGGTCATCATGGATCGGGTCATTCCCTTTATCGGCAAATCGGTACAGGCAGGCAGGCCCTTTTTCTCAACGGTGTGGTTGCATACGCCACACTTACCCGTAGTAGCGGCGGCAGCCTATCGCAATCGATATCCGGATTTATCTGATGAAGAGCAGCTCTACTATGGAAGCATTACCGCGATGGATGATCAAATCGGTAGGCTCTGGGCAGAATTGGAAAAAATGGGCGTGGCCGAAAATACCATGATTTGGTTTTGCAGTGATAATGGCCCGGAGATCAAAACACCGGGTTCTGCCGGTCCCTTTCGGGCGCGAAAAAGAAGTCTCTACGAAGGAGGAGTCCGGGTACCGGCTTTTTGCGTATGGCCTACTACCATCACAGCAGGTACTACGACTGATTTTCCAGCCGTAACGAGTGATTACCTACCTACCCTCCTATCTGTGCTGGGGACTTCTTATCCCGATCCCGCCCGTCCCATTGATGGACAAGATATCAGCGACATATTGAGTGGCGCAGATCGAAAACGAAATAAAGCCATCGGCTTCCAACATCCCCGCGGACGTATTTCCTGGGTGGATGATATCTATAAACTCGTCTGGGATAGCGAACAGGCCCCCTATGAATTATTCGATTTGGTCAATGACCCCGGCGAACAAAACAATCTTGCAGCCAGCGAACCGAAGCTCGTAGCTGAGATGAAAGCTGCCATGGAAGATTGGAAAGAGAGTTGTAAAAAAAGTGCCACAGGTGAAGATTATTAACAATTAGCCTCATGAAGAAATACGGTATAAATCCCTCCCTTTTAACAGGAGCATGGTATTGTCTTGCCTGTTTATTTTTCATTGCCTGCACGGAACCGGCAACCCAAACTCCGCCCAATATCGTCCTGATCATGGCCGATGACCTCGGCTATGGCGACCTTTCCTGTTATGGGAACCCAAGCATCCAGACCCCCAACATTGATCAATTAGCAGCCGAGGGCATACGGTTTAGGGATTATCATTCCAATGGAGCGGTATGCAGTCCGACACGAGCTGCCTTGCTATCAGGCATGTATCAGCAGCGTGTGGGGATTCCGGGGGTTGTCTATACCAGGTTGCGGGATTCACTCGGTATGTCAACGTCTGTAGAAACCCTCGCCGAAGTATTTCAGGATTCAGGATATGCAACAGGGATTATCGGCAAATGGCACCTCGGCTACAAAACGGAATTCAATCCCGTACGGCAAGGATTTGATGAGTTCAAAGGTTTTGTAGCAGGCAATGTGGATTACCATTCACACCTCGACAACCTCCTGATCCATGACTGGTGGACAAATGAGGAAATCATTGCTGAGACGGGTTATTCTACCGATTTGATTACCCAATATGCCACGAATTTTATTGAGCGAAATGCGGAGCAGCCATTTTTTCTGTATGTGCCGCATGCGGCCCCTCATGATCCCTATGAAGGGCGTAGCGATCCGCCCATTCGCCTGAAAGGGAAAGATAATCGCACCGTAGCCGCGGATGATCTTCCGGGGATTTACAAGGAAATGGTTGAAGTAATGGATGAAGGCGTAGGGGAAATTATGCAACTCCTGGAAGCAAAAGGGCTTTCGGAAAATACCATTGTGATTTTTTGCTCAGACAATGGCGCCAATAAGCGGGGGTCTAATGGCTTACTTCGTGGCTACAAAGCCGGATTATTTGAAGGCGGCCATCGGGTTCCTGCGATCGTTCGGTGGCCGGGAAAAATTGTCGCAGGGCAAACCTCGGATGAAACGGTACTGAGCATGGATTTTTTTCCGACACTTTGCGAAATGGCCGGTATTCCGCTGGAAGACCGGGTTCTGGATGGTCAAAGTATAGCGGGACATTTATTGGAAGGCACCCCTTTACCGGAACGAACTCTTTTTTGGGAGTATGAAGGCAAACAAGCCGTGCGGAAAGGCAATTGGAAATGGATTCGCCAGGGTAATACAACAGGTCTTTATGACCTGGAATCTGATATCGGCGAGCAGTCGAGCCTTATAGAACAATTGCCCGGCCTTGCTACCGAAATGGAGGAGGCCTTTGTGGAATGGGAGGAGGGCTTGTAGCAAGACCGGCAGCAGATCGGGGTCTGCGGGCAACGGTAATTCATTTGACATTCCCGCTCACACTTGCCGCAGTCCTTTCAAAAGGACTTTCGCGCAGAACCGTTGTCGAAGACAAGGCTTGCGGGCCTCCTTTTCAAGGGAGGTTGGCTCGCGCGGAGGGATGTTCCCGGCCTGGGCGAAGCCCTGTTTCCCATCGGGAAACCATATGTGTAGCACGAATGCGCCCCCTTTTTTGCTGTCGAGTGCTAGTACGCTCACTCCCAACATAAAGGGCTTCGGCTACACATATTCAGTCGATAACGGGGGTAGGTGGGAATAGCTAAGGCCAACACAAGACCTATTCTACAATTCCCTGCGATTTACCTGAAAATTGGGTGTATTTCAATTGAATAGATTAAACACATTAAGAAATATCTGAATATTAAAACAGATGCCAGATAGCTAGCAGAATTGCAGGATTTCAATTTTACCGGAATTTAGAGGAGATGTCTTTTCCTGTAGACTGTATTGGCTTTTGCGCTTTTTTGCGTAAGCTTATGGGTGCCCCTTGCCTCCTCTTCCCTACTTCCAAACCGCCAAAATCGTCGAAACGATGACCAGTAATACCGCCTGACTCCCCATTGCAAGGGCAAAAGCGCGCCATCTTTTCAGGAAAGCATATCCCGGTAAGGCAGTGGCAATACTGAAAGAAATCGCAACCCATAGCCCCAGCATGATCCCACCACCTGCTGTATCTATTCCCAGCGAAGCTTGTAAGGTTGCCATCCCGAGGATCATAAGGGCAGTAGAAATGGCCTGGATAGCATAGGTGTATCCGGGAATTTCTTTGGTGTGTTGTTTTTTGTCTGTTACGCCATATTCCTCGGCCCATGGGGCGCCAAACAGGGCGACGAACCAGACTGTCAAAAACCCTTGTCCAACGATTAGGCAGACCAATACGGCCAGCCAGTTAATTGTGTCAAAGTGCATGTCCATTTTCGATTGTATTAAAGAGTGTGACGGTATGACGAAGCTGAAATTGAAAAAGGGGACAGATTAGAATAGAAAATCTGAAGGTATTCCTGATTTAGGCAAAAACGATTGAATTTCAGCGGACTAAGTAAGGGGGAATCGCTAGCTCAGGATTGGAATCTAAGCATTTTTCATTGTATGGAGAAATTGGGTTTCCAGATATTGGTTCTCCTCTCGTACCCAATAATAGATGCCCAATCCGCATATTCCCAGAAACCCCATGATTGAGATCCCAAATACGTAATTCCCTCCTATCAGGAATTTGAGGGCTAGAAACGTCAAAATTATCAGATATATTCCAATAATTCCGATCCATCCATTTGAGGTACTAATTTCATAATGGATGGAGTTATCCAAAATCTTCCCTCGTATTTCACTCAGTATTATTTTTCTATCGAATGGATTGAAAACTTGATTCTGTTTTGTGAGCGTAAATTTTCCGTTTGAGTCCACATTATTCTTTAATTTCAATAGATTCCCTTGCCGAAACTTATCACTCAGCAATGCTATCAGGCTTTGAAAGTTTTTATGAGATTTGATAGTACCAGATAGCTTGGGAAGCATAATATTTCGATTAGGGGAGCAGTATCTGGGAAGATATGAAAATTTGATCTTCTACCTCTAAAAGCCCGGATAATCAGGATATCCTGCTCATCCGGGCTTTTACTTATTCTGATCGAAGATCTCTATCTCCGTGATTTTATAAATTGTGTAGAATATTTTTCCCCATCATTACTCAATAGCTCAATGCTGTACAGACCCTCCGTAAATGAAGACAGGTCGATATGGTATCGCTCCCCCAATTCATCGACTGATAAGTACTGCTGGTCGAGTACTCGTCCCTGTATATCCCGAATAACCATTCTGTATTCAAGGGCAGGATTTTCGACTACCAGACTGATCCACATGCTTCCCTGAGCGGGATTTGGATATACACTCAGCTGTTGCAATACATCTTTCGCACTCAGTTCTATGATGCCAGAGGTTGTGGTCGCTCCATCAAAGTCCACCTGACGAAGGCGGTAATAGTTCGTCGGGTACATGGGGGTATGATCCATCAGGGAGTACGACTGAATCTCAAGGGTTGTTCCTGCTCCTTGTACCTGGCCGATTACTTCAAAGTCTTGCTGATTGGAACTTTTTTCAACCTCGAAGTAGGCATTTTCAAACTCACTTGCGGTAGCCCATCTCAAGAGGCTGGTTTGTGAATTAACTACGTATGCATCAAATGCCAATAGCTCAACAGGAAAGCTGCTTGTAGCATTCAGGCTCACACTAGTTGAGGCGGAATTATGATAGCTTATATCCAGGGATGCTTCTTCCCCTACTATTGAGCCGGTGTGTTGGATGGGAATGCTTATACTGGTTCCGGCAGGAATTAGGAAATTCTCAGTAGGCCCACTCAGGATGCTGAAACTTCCTGAATTCGCTCCGCTCAACGAAAGAGAGCGAATGATTAGCCCCTGGTTGCCAGAAGAATTACTCAAGGTAATGGATTCAGTAGCTCCAACTGGAATCGAAGTGGAACCGGGGCTTGTCAATACTCCGGGACTTACGGGCGTTCCTGCTGGATTATCTGTTCCAAATAATTCCATATTTGTCTGGTGGCCATATCCCAATGCAGGAGATCCGGAAGAGATCCAGATTCCATCGCCGGAAACAATTGCTTGTGTACCATGACGTGCGTGATTCATATCGGCAAGTGAAGACCAGGTTCCTGTCGTTACATCCAATGCATCTACGTTTTTTAGTGCAGCGGTAGAATCAGGGGCCTCACCCCCCATAAGGACCACTTTTCCATTGAAGGTTATCGTAGCTCCTGCTGCGCGCGGGGCGGGCAAATTACTGGAAGCCGGAAGGGTTGACCAGGTTTGTGTGATGAAATCATAGACATCTACCTCCGGAATTACGGGGGCAAACAGATCGTTATCCACGCCTCCCCCTGTTTCTCTGCCACCGGCAACGTATAATTTGTCACCTACGACGGTTGCATGGAAGTGGTCTCGAGCATGAGGAGCATCTGCCAGGCTTGTCCAGGTTCCGGTTTGGGGATCAAATTCGTCAAACCAGGGAATATACCCTCCATCATGGCCGTCATTACTCCCTGCAACCACATAAAACTTATCTCCATAGACCACGACCCCTGCTGCTCCACGTTTTCGCCCCACAGGAACTGCCGGACCCTGAATCCAGACATCACCCACCGGATCATACATATAGACATGATCAGCCGGTAATTCATTCGGGAAGTCATTATCCATAAAAGCACCTATTACCCAGATGAGGCCGTCATAGGCTATTGCCTGGAAATGGTTGAAATAATGGGGCGCATTTGATGCTGCCAGTGTCCAGCTATTAGTCTGGTAATCATAGATGTTCATCCTGATCGCATCTTCGCGACCTCCAAACAAATAGAACTTGTCTCCTGCTTGCACCATTGAGTTTTCATGCCGGGGGATGTGTTCGCTGACATTGGTGATATTCGTCCAGATTCCTACTGCCGGATCAATAAGCGTCCAGGTAAAACTTACTGAAACGGGTGCAGAAGAGGGTTTGCTGGCAGTTACAGTAACGGGATAGATGCCTGCATCTGCGGGATTCACAGAAAGAGTGCCTGATATGACCCCAGTGAGTGCCCCGATGCTCAGCCCTGTAGGCAATCCACTTGCGGTAAAGGTAAATGATTCTCCAATTAAGCCCCCACTGGCGGCAAGGGTAAGGGTTGGCGTATCTCCCAATTCATCCGATTGATCGGTTATTGCTCCCAGCGTAATGGGTCCGTTCAGGGGTGCCTGGTCTTTCGCAAAAATATTGCCAGGTGCCCAGATGAGCATCAATAGACAGGCTAAGTAAGATCGAAATAAAGAGAATAATTGTTTGGTAGATAGGTAGGGAGGATAATTAGCCATGGCTTACAAAGTTTTTATTGATTGAGAAATTTGCTCATCTTTAGTGGGACTGGGTTTTATGTGTGTACTTGCTGTTGAAAAGGCACGGGCAGACAGGATATAATACCCTGTCTGCCCGAGTCGATTATACATATGATCTGTTTTGGGAAAAGGCTTATCTCCGTGATTTTATAAATCGCGTAGAATATTTTTTCCCATCATTACTCAATAGCTCAAGGCTGTATATTCCCTCTGTATAGGAGCTGAGGTCGATGCGATACCGTTCCAGTAATATATCAGCTGAAAGGCGCGTCTCTTCCCGAACGCGTCCCCGCACATCCCGGATGACCAGTCTGTACACGATGGCAGGATTTTCTACAACAAGACTTACCCACATGCTTTCCTGAGCAGGATTTGGATATACACTCAGCTGCCGCAATACGTCTTGCGCACTCAATTCTATGATATCCGAAGTAGTGGTTGCTCCATCAAAATCTACCTGCCGCAGGCGATAATAGTTTGTCGGGTACATGGGGGTATGATCCATCAGGGAGTACGACTGAATCTCAAGGGTTGTTCCTGCTCCTTGTACCTGGCCGATTACTTCAAAGTCTTGCTGATTGGAACTTTTTTCAACCTCGAAGTAGGCATTTTCAAACTCACTTGCGGTAGCCCATCTCAAGAGGCTGGTTTGTGAATTGATGACATAGCCATCGAAGGCCAATAGTTCTACTGGAAAGCTCGGAGCGGCTGAGATGGTCCAGGTAAGATTCAGGACAATCGGTGTCGAAGAAGGCTTACTGACTGTGATCGCAGCATTATAGACGCCAACGTCTGCCGGGTCCGAAGAAATAGTCCCCAGAATAGCACCATTTGTAGGCTCAATACTCAATCCTGGAGGCAATCCTGTTGCGGAAAAGGCAAAGCTTTCACCGGGGTTACCGCCACTTGCGATGATATTGAGAATGGGAGTTTCGCCCAATTCGTCAATTTGGTCATCAATAGGGGTGAGGGTAATCGCCGGATAGGTAACGCTCCCTGCTGCGGTAATTTCGATCGCATTGATGAGGGGGTTTTCAACCTGATGAATGAACTTGATGTCCAACACGCCGTCAGTTACGGTAACCTGGTAACTCTCCATTGCGCCTACTTCGTGCCCGTATTCACCAGAAAGGTCTTTGTCATCTACTATCAGTACGCCTTCCATTTCCACATCGAATATCCGATCGCCTGTAGTAGCTGTCAAGGGATACCCATTTGCCATAAAAAGGTTGACATTGAAGGTTCCGTTGCCGGTGTTAAAGGTCCACTCCATTTCTGGTAATCCCCAGGGGTCGCTTCGCTCGTAGTTAAACAAACTCTGCGGTGCATATGCGGGAACCGAAGCATCCCGGCCCAGAACATCAAATTGACTAATTGAACCCCCATTGACGGTAAAACCTGCACCTGCCTGCGGCCCTGTGCCGACATTCGCTGACCAATCCGGATTTCCTGTATCTGTAGCTGGAATCAAGACATCGCCAGCATTGACGCGGAAGAGAACAGGAGGCTGATCAGTAACCGTAACGGAAAATGTCTGCTCGACGAAAAGGCCCCCGGCATCTGTAGCACGAATGGTAACATTCGAAGCCGCTGCAGCTGATGGAAAGCTAAGGGTCAGGGTATTTCCTGTTATGCTGGCTCCAATAGCTGTATTGGTATTTACTTCTACTGTGTAGGTAAGGTTGGCCGTGCCATTATTGTCCTCAAAATAAGAATCGAGGTCAGTATCTTCGTCAGCCGCGTTGATGAGTTTGTCTACATCAGGTAATACCTGTGCGATAAAGGGCCGACTACCGGCTACATTGAGGTAATCCCATGTACCTTCGATTTCTTCTCCTGCAGTATTGGAGGAGCCGATAAACCCTACAGCCAGTGGCGTAGCTGCTTGCTGGATAGCGTTCAAAATAGCCCCCTGTGCCACAATCGTACCCAGAGTAATAGGGGTAGCCGTATCCAGGCTGTATTGAATTTCTACATTCCCGGTAACCGGATCTACGTTGAAATAGAAGATTACATCATTCAGCGGCCGATCGCTGGTTAAGATGGTCGCGGAAAGCGGAGCTTGCGGTACATCATTGATTTCCTGGAGAGCGGTGATTCCGCTTTGGGTAAGCACTACTTTGATATAATTGCTCTGAGTCCCATCCCCCATGAATATGCCGATTTCGCCGTTTGCCGGTGCGTTAGTTCCGTAAATCTGCGGCAGGCTATAGAAGTTAAACAAGCGGCTTTCTACTGTGAAATCTCCTGTTGAAGTGGCGACATTCACGCCATACTGAAAACCTTTATCCTGTGAGTTGCTGGTGCCGAGTGCGGTGCCTTCAGTCATTTGCATGGTCATTGCCCCAACGGCTCCGCCCAAAATGTCATTAGGATTTGGGCCTGCACCCAATTGGTCCAGCCAATTGATCCAGTTCGGATTAGCGGCTCCATTATTCATCATCCCTGTGAAGCCCAGTCCGAGGTAGCCTTTTAAGATAGGGTTATCAGAAAAGAGCTCGTTTTGAACGGGTAGATCAAAAGCATCGCTTCCGCCATCGGTAGGATCGCCCATTTGGAAAGGATCATTTGCATCTATGATACCATCTGCATCATCATCCGGGTCATTGAGGTCAGAAACCAGGGTACCTGCTGCTGCCTTGTCAAAATCATTGGGCTGATTACTTCCATTACAGATGACATCCTGATCTGTATCAGAAGCAGACTTATTGTCTATTTCATCCTGATTGCTATAGCCATCGCTGTCATTGTCATCATTTGCATCGTAGCCTGTATCTCCCGGCAACAGGCAGGTGAAAGCATCTTTGGGCTCAAGAACGATAATTGCATTATTGAAGGTCGCGACCCAGATGGTACCGGGAAAAGGATCACTATCGCTGTTACAGGTAATCCCGAGAGCATTTCCGCCTAAATTGGAAGCGAATGTATTGGTCAAATTGGACAAGACACCTGGAGAACTCAGTTCTACCCGCTTCAATTCGCCACCATTTTTTCCTGCAATCAAATTCCCTTGCATAGCCCCACCAAAATTCGAAGCGGTATATTCATCGATTCCATTGGTATTATTGGTCCAGGTTGTTACCAGTACATCATTGGGCCCATCAGGATTGGGAACAGTAGGCCCGCGCCAGTCGCCTTCTACAATATTAGCAGGTGCTAAAACGGGAGGCCAGTTAGCAGGCAGGGCAATAGCCGCATTACTCGTTTTGCCTGCACCTCCGCTTGGATCGTAGGGAAGTTGCCGAAATACTACACCTGCTGCAGCATTGGTAGCATTAGTGGTCAAGCCTGCTCCGCTCGGATTGGCCCGAATCGGAACCGGGTGGCCTCCATAAAAGCTTCCAAATGAATAAGTCTGGATATTATCGGTTACCATGGTAAGATGGTCTTCATTGTCAACGGCTTCCCCATCAAGGGTGGTATCATCACTTCCAAGTTCCAGCGGATCATATTCATTGGTTACAGTACCGGACATTCCTTCATTGACGGGCATTCCGCCCCAGCCGCCATTGGCGCCATTATCTGTTACATACACTGCGCCGCCTTGCGTGACTGTAAGGTCATAGGCATTGCGATAGCCGGGTGAAAAAATCTGTACAGGGCCTCCAGGTATCAGCATGGCCTGATTCAGGCCATCATTTCCGCCCCAGGGATCGTTTACATCTATTCCATCATAGTTGGGGTCATCTGGATCTGTAATCCCGTTTACATTACTTCGGGTCGGATCATCTACGGTTGGTAAATCATAAATATAGTCTCTCCCATTGCCATCGGTCAAAGTTGGCATCCCTGCCAACATGTCGAGGTCAACAGATAGGAGAGCAGCTGATAAGGCATATTCAGTTGCCCATGCAAAATTAGTTGAAGGTCCTCCTCCATTGGCATTCCCACCGGAACATACGATCAGGTAGTCTTTGGATCCAATGGTCACAAACTCCAGTCCGTTAGTTGCATGATTCTCTTCTGAACGAGGTAATCCCCGCACAATGTCTACGACTTCCCAACTGCTTCCATTCCAGGTCAGACGTGTGATTACGCCCGAATTCGTATCCAGGTTTTCATCACCACTGGGGCCCCCTACGCGCGAATCACTCGACGTTACGTAGATAATCGGATTCGCGGCAGTACCTGCAACAGTGAGGCCGGTTGATTCCCGATAATTAGGAGTGGTTCCATCTATACTCCCATCATCATTGTGGTTTGGGGTGTTTTGCACAGCCAGGATTTCTTCCGAAGCGATTACTTCGTAGTCGTCTGGGCCATTTTGCTGAATGGTGAAAATATCAATATTCCCGGGCATACTCAAAACATATAGACGGCCATCAGGTCCGAACATCAGAGAGGTACCACTGCTCACTACACCTAGCCCTGCCAAATCAAGGTTACTCTGTCCAAAACTTTGGGCTGAAAGGGTATGAGGCTGTATTCCAATTGTTATGCAGTAAAATAAGATGAACTGTATCAAGGTAAGACTTGATTTTTCCAGGTAGTGCAATGTTCGCTTAAAAAAGCTGGGGAGAGAGGATCGTAAAAAATATTTCATCGGATAGTTTTTCAAATGTTCTCAATAAGAATAGTCTTTGTTGTTAGCCGAATGAGCTATACAAGCACCATTCGGGAATGGAACTTGATTCATTCGACATTACATGGAGCAAGCCAGGGACAGGGGATTAGGTTTTTTTCTGAATTTTATCGCACTATTTTTAATAGATCAAACAAATTGTATTGGGATAAAACATTGCGAATCACTCCGAATAAATAAAGAGTGTTTTTGGGTAGTTGATTTTTCCATCTCCTCGTTCAGGTTATAAAATGATCAGTCGTTATATAGGGGAAAAGCTAATCGTAGAGAAGAACTATATATGTTTATCTTCAGTGTCCGATTTTCATTTACCTCTCTCATACATCCCAGACGGATGGCAGTTTGGATTTACATATTCCCTATGTCTTACATCATTATTATGCTAGTCCATTTTATATATTATTAAAAATAGGTAAAATCTAACATGGGTATTATTAATTTTTCGAGTTTGGTATAAAATGAGTGTTCAACGGTTCTTTTATTAACAAAAAAGAAATTGATAATTTGCCAATTCATTATCCTTCAACTTTATTCTATGAAAAGAATTATCTCATACCTCTTGCTGGCAGTATTATTTTGCATCAGCATTCGGCCTTCATTTTCACAAGCAAAAGAGAAGCCCAGTAAAAAAGATTACCTCATCACGATGCATACCCAGTTTGGCGATATGCTGCTGATTTTATATGAAGACACGCCTATCCATCGGGAAAATTTCCTCAAACTCGTGGATGAGGGATTTTATGATAGTACCAGTTTTCACCGGGTGATTAAAGATTTTATGATACAGGGCGGAGACCCCAATACGAAACCCGGTGGTGATAAGCGCAGAATCGGACAAGGCAACCCTGGGTACACCATCGCAGCAGAATTTCGGAAGCACCATACCCATAAAAAAGGAGCACTTGCTGCAGCCCGACAAGGAGATCGGGTGAACCCTAAAAAAGAGTCCAGCGGTAGCCAGTTTTATATTGTCCAAAACAAAAAGGGGACGCCTCACCTTGATGGAGGATATACCGTTTATGGAGAAGTTATTCAGGGCCTTGAGATTGTGGACAAAATCGCTGGTGTGAAAGTCAATCGCAGAAAAGGAAATCTTCCTGTGGAGGATGTCGTAATCACAGTTTCAGCGAAGAAGATGAGCAAAAAGAAAATTACCAAGGAGTACGGGTATGCGTATGAATGATTCATAACCGGAAGAAAAGCATCAATCCTGCTTCTCGGTCTCAGCCATCCACCGAACCTTATATAATTTCACTCCGGGAAAGGAAAACCAATGAGTTGAATCCATTAGATATACCCGGTGAGACCACCAACTGGTTTCTGCCTGAATATAAGCCATTTGAGCAGTAGTGAAATGAAAACTGACTGACTTGATATCGACTTTGGCTTCAAGCGGTTCAAAGGGCTCGAATGTATGGCCCTCTTTGTCAAATAACCATACTCCTTCATGTACAGTCAGTAGCAATTTGCTATTGTCATGGGGTAGGGGCGCAAGATCATGCCCACTTTCTCCGGGTATTTCCCAGGTGTCCTGCCTTTCCAATGAGGGCGTTTTTGTATTCCAATTTCTCAGCCGATAGCTACGTAATTGGTCATAGCCCAAGGCATACAATTGCTGATTTTTCTCATCCCAAACCACTCCATGTCCGGAATATAAACTGTCTTGAAAAATGGGACTTTCTGACTGGGTGATGTCGAATAATTCGATCCGATTCCCCTGATCATGGGTAGATGCTGCTACGATAATCCTGTTATTGGGTAACAATTCTGCTGAATGGGCATTTCCCACAAACGCATAAAATAAAACGCTTTTACTGGCCTTGTCTACCAATACTACTCCGCCAGATGAAGAAGTGATTAATACTTGACTCCCTCCCGCTACCGGCTTGCATTCATCAATCGATTGAAAATATTGTGTACGATATTTTTCCGGTAAATCAGCCTGATCCGCTTCCCAGCGCCAGGTTATATGTGGGAGGGTATCTGTAGATTGATCGACATCAAATATGATGACTTGATTATCGCCACAAACAATGAGTTCATTGCTTGTCTGGCACCCGGAGATCCATGGGAGGAAAAAGAGAAGTACTAACCCGGAATACATGGTGATTAATTTCATCGCAAGATTGGTTGTGATCAATATAAATCAATTTTCCTGTATTTTCCATCCTTCGCGATTCTATCTGAAACAGCTGCTCGGATTAGCAGAATATTCGGTAGAATATGATTAATTTATGCCAATCAAAACTTAACAACCTGCATTTGCCATGGCTACCAGCAACCGTCGTACCTTCCTGAAACAATCTACCGCAGCCGCTACCGGTCTCCTGTTTGCACCCACTATCGTACCCGCTTCGGTGTTGGGAAAACGCTCGGGTCTTATTGCCCCTTCTGATCGCATCAACCTCGCCTTTATCGGGGCGGGAAATCAGGCGGGAAATGACGCCCGGGGGTTTCTGCGCGACGAGCGGGTACAGATCAGCAGTGTGTGTGATGTGAATGCGGAGAGCATGGGCTATTGGAATGGGGCAGTAGCGGGACGCGATCCGATGATCAATCGACTCGAAAAGGCCTATTCCGAAAAATTCGGGAAACCTTATACGGGCATTCGGGGCTATGAGGACTTTCGGGAAATGCTGGAGGATTCAGATATCGACGCAGTGGTGATTGATACGCCTGATCACTGGCATGCGATCCCGGCCCTCATCGCAGCAGCAAAAGGCAAAGACATCTATTGCCAAAAGCCCCTTTCCCTGACGATACCTGAAGGGCGGGCCATGAGCAATGCTGCCAAAAAATACCAGATTATATTTCAAACGGGCAGCCAGCAGCGGTCAAGTCGCTATTTTCGACATACTTGTGAACTGGTCCGCAATGGACGGATCGGCAAGTTGCATACCGTTCGGTGTGGTTTGCCGGGCGGGACGCCTGACTTCGGCAAAACGGGCTACCTCACCAATCGGCTTCCCATTCCCAAAGGCTTCAACTACGATATGTGGCTCGGCCCGGCACCGGATGCGCACTATTGTCCGGCACGTACCCATGTTAATTTCCGATGGATACTCGACTACAGCGGCGGCCAGGTAACCGACTGGGGCGGTCACCATCCGGATATCGCCCAATGGGGCATGAATACAGAACAGACTGGCCCTGTAGCCATCAAAAATGCTAAAGCCACCTGGGCCGATCATCCCGTATGGAATACGGCAACGGAGTACCATTTTGAGTGTGAATATGCCAACGGTGTTACCCTGATTGTCTCGAACAAAGAGAAGCATGGTGTCACCTTTGAAGGCAGCGATGGTTCTGTTTGGGCAAGCCGCCAGAACTACGCCGCAAGTTCAGAAGAAATTTACTACAGCCGCATTACGGATCAGGACGAGCGCCTCTATCGCAGCGACGACCATTATCGCAATTTTATTGATTGTATCTATTCTGGCAAAGAGGCAATTGCCCCCGCAGAAATCGCTCACCGTTCTATCAGTATTGGCCACCTGGGCAATATCGCGATGAAACTGGGCCAGGACCTGAAGTGGGATCCTGACAAAGAACAATTTATCGGGAATGAAACTGCCAACGGAATGCTCAGCCGACCCATGCGGGAACCCTGGGATAAGGTATATCAGGAGTATGCGGGGTAGGGGAATACTTGACAAGCGTGAAGAACAAACTGTATCAACAGGTAGGTACATGAATAGAGAAAGTGCAATACCCCTATCGACAGACGCCTTAAAACTATAAGCAAACACACAATATGACCTTAACCGAATGGGATCAATTCATGCTTGCGTTTCACGGGATATGCATCACGCTATTCCTCTTTTTCCTGATACGAGCCCTCCTCCTTGATAAATTGGGAATCAGAACGCAAGGCAAGGTTACCGCTGTAGAAATAGTCGAACATGAATCGGATTCGGGAACTAACATCAGCTACAAAACCCACATAAATTATACGGATCAGCATGCGATTAGCCATACCCTGAAAGTCAAGTTAGCATCCCGGCATAGGGTGGAGGTGGGAGCTGAAGTGCCGATCGTTCACAGCAGTATGAGACCTTCGCGAAGTATGCTGGACAAAAAGATATATATCTATCTCTTTCCCCTCTCGGTGGCATTAATCTATTTGATTTTTGGGATCACGCTGATGCTGATTGGGTATTATAACCCAGGAGGCGGACAATAAGGGGCTTGGGTTTTCTCACCGGGACGATACATACTCGTTTCACCTGGGAAGCTATTTACCCCTATCTTTGCCTAAATCTACCTTGTGGACCGAGGGGGATATGTCCACTTTTGGGCTTCATATCTTTCTTATCAAATTGAATTATCATGACGAATCTGGCAGCAAATAAGCAAAACGCAATTGAATTCTACCGAATGGCATATGAAGGCAAGCCGGCAGAAGCCGTGGCCTTGTATGTAGGAGCGGACTACATTCAGCATAATCCCCTGGTAGGAAATGGGAAGGCGCCTTTTATCGCTTATTTTGAGCGAATGGCTACCGAATACCCGAATAAAAGCATTGAATTTGTCCGAGCCATTGCAGAAGACGATTTGGTAGCCTTGCACACGCATCAAACGTGGCCAGGGAATGAGGAATATGTAACCATGGACTTCTTTCG
>CAYGTH010000019.1:4985-8906 GCA_964352745.1 uncultured Bacteroidia bacterium | reverse complement strand
ATAGGGGCATTGACTCCCTGAATTGTCTTATTCATACCCGCTTATTCCACATTGAGGTGCAACCACTTCTCTTTCGGCGGGTCTTTGTCTTGTTTTACACCGTCTAACAGCTTCATCACCCTTTTACCCATAACATGAAACAAGTTTGCATGCTGGGAATTCTCCTATTGGGTCTGATAGGAGCACATCCCTTATTTTCTCAAGATACTTATACGCTGAGCGGCCGTATTCAGGACGCATCCAGTGGAGAAGTATTGATTCAGGCCACGATTCAGGTACCCGAGCTCCAAATGGGGGCATACACAAATGAATATGGATTTTACTCATTGTCTTTACCGGAAGGAACCTATTCCGTTCGATTCAGCTATATTGGATTTGCCTCGATTACCCGGGAAATTACCCTGGCTTCGAGCCAAAGTCTGGATATAGAGCTAGAGCAGGAAGGCGTACAGGTTGAAGCTGTGGTAATTTCTGCGGAAGCCGAAGACGAAAATGTCTCGCAGGTCGAAATGAGTACCGTAAAACTCAACATCATGCAGGTGCGGAAAATGCCGCAGTTGCTGGGAGAAGTAGATATTATCCGGAGCATGCAGCTCATGCCGGGTGTTACCACGGTCGGAGAAGGGGCAACGGGCTTCAATGTTCGGGGCGGAAATGTCGATCAAAACCTGATCCTGCTGGATGAATCTCCCGTGTACAATTCCTCGCACTTACTTGGCTTTTTCTCGGTATTTAATGCAGATGCGATCAAGGATGTAAAGTTGTATAAAGGCGGGATTCCGGCAAAATACGGCGGACGCCTCTCTTCTGTAATGGACATTCGCCAAAAGGAAGGCAATAATAAGCAGTTTGCCATGACTGGTGGGATCGGCCTGCTTTCAAGCAGACTGACTGTGGAGGCACCGCTTCAAAAAGAGAAAAGCTCTTTTATGATTTCGGGCAGAAGATCCTATATGGATCTGTTCCTCAAGCTCTCTGATGATCCGGACCTCAACAGCAATACCCTGTATTTCTACGATTTGAATGCCAAGGTGAATTATACCCTGGGAGACAAAGATCGTCTGTATCTATCCGGATATTTGGGCAATGACGTATTTGGGTTTCAGGAAGATTTTCGCTTCCAATGGGGGAATCAAACAGGCACCCTGCGCTGGAATCACCTGTTTAGTGATAAGTTATTTTCCAATTTCACCGCCATTTACAGTGATTACGAGTACTTGATCGGAATCCCGGAGTCGAGCGGGGAAAGCGATCCTTTTGAGTGGACTTCACACATCTACAACTACAACCTGAAGGCAGATTTTGGGTATTTTCTGAATCCTCAGAATACCATTGAATTTGGCGCCAGTGCCTTGTTGTACCGGTTTCAGCCGGGGGATGTGGATTTCCTGGGAGATCGCACCAATTTCAATGACTTTGCATTGGAGCATGAGCATGCGATGGAATATGCTGCCTACCTCAGCAATGAGCAGAAAATTGGATCTAAGCTGACTCTGAAATATGGATTGCGTTATTCTCTCTTCCAGAACATTGGCTCGGGTACGGTGTACAAATATGCTGAGGGAGTTCCCCGGAGCGAAACCAGTATCGTGGATACTTTGCAATATGGCAGCCGGGAAGTCATCAAGAGCTTTGGCGGCCTGGAACCCCGATTGGCAGTCAATTACCGCCTGGACGATGAATCTTCCCTCAAAGCGAGTTACAACCGTACCCGGCAATACATTCACCTGATTTCCAATACGACAGCTGCAACGCCCATTGATGTATGGAAACCCGCTGGCTCCTATGTCGATCCGGCTACTGCGGATCAGGTTGCATTCGGGTACTTTCGGAATTTTTCCAATAATATGTTCGAGGCATCTGTGGAGGTGTATTATAAGCAGTTTCAGGATCTGGTCGATTATAAAGACGGCGCAAACCTGCTGTTCAATCAGACCATTGAGACAGAATTGCTATCCGGAGATGGCCGCGCTTATGGAGCAGAGGTTCTTATTCGGAAGAATAAGGGAGACCTGACCGGTTGGTTGGCCTATACTCTTTCCCGCACAGAGCGGCAAGTGGAGGGCATCAATAATGGGGAATACTACCCCTCTAATTATGACAAACTCCACGACGTGAGCCTGGTACTGAATTATCAAATCTCCAAATCATGGGATATTGGAGCCAATTTTGCCTTTATGACCGGCCGGCCAATCACCTATCCGGATGGTCGATATACCTATGATGGGATCACGGTTCCGGTCTATTCCAACCGTAATGGAGCCCGCACGCCTGCTTATCACCGTCTTGATCTCTCTGCCAACCTGAATCCACGCAAGAATGAGGGTCGCCGGTGGAAAAGTACCTGGAACTTCGGCGTGTACAACGCTTACAACAGAAGGAATCCCTATTCGATCTACTTCCGTCAAAACGAAAACAATCCTAACGTTACGGAAGCTGTGCAATTATCCATTTTTGGATCGATTATCCCGTCTGTCACCTACAATTTTCAATTTTAAGCTTTTCAAGATGAAGATATTCAAGCATAAAATAATTCCCTGTAATATTCTGGCGCTTGCGGCGATGCTGATTATATTCAGTGCATGTGAAGACGTGGTGGATCTCAAGCTTCCGGAAGGCGATGCTACCCTGGTAGTAGAAGGTCAAATCACGGATCAGCCGGATGTGAATCAGGTGAAATTGACGATGTCAGTTCCGTATTTTGATAGTGTTTCCAATCCTATTGTAAGCAATGCTACGGTAGTGCTTTCGGATGAACAAGGTCAATCCGTTACGCTTTCCGAAAACCCTGCCAATAGTGGGATTTATCCTATCCTTACCCCGGGAACAATTGGCCGTACCTATACGGTCGAAATCACCACTGCTGAAGGGAGAAGATATCGTTCTGAACCAGAATACCTGGCTCCGGTAGCGGACATTGATTCAATTTATTACAAGTTGAATGAGTCAAATGATTCGACGGAAGAGAAGGAATATGATGTCTTGCTCGATGCTCGCGAAACGCCCAATGAGCGAAATTTTTATCGGTGGCGTCTCTCTGTAAATGGGGAATTCCGGAATGAACCCTTTGATCTGTTTTATGCCAGTGATGATTTCCTCGATGGCAATGATGTGATCGGATTCGCGGTAAACGATGATTGGGTATATGAGGGGGATGAACTGATTGTGGAACAGATTTCAATTTCGGAATCCTATTTTGAATACCTGGATTTGATCTGGCAGCAAACCGCAATTGTTGGCGGACTGTTCGATTCTCCACCCGCACCGATTACGGGTAATCTCATTGATCTCGATGATCGAAGTAAACCCGTTTATGGCTTCTTCAACGCATCTGCTATAGATCGGATAGAAGGGGTGGTAACGCCTTAAAGAAGATAAGCAAAAAGACCTCGCAGGGTGTCATATCCTGCGAGGTCTTTTTTATTTACCCGTAAAATTGGGTTTTCGTTTTTCCAGGAATGCTTTAGTGCCTTCTTTTCCATCGGCAGAACTGATGGCCGTTCCGAAATTATCTCGTTCCCGCTGGTAGCCATCTTCACCGTTGATTCCGGCGGCAATGGCATCGAGAGTCAGGGCTATGGCGAGCGGTGATTGCTCATAGGCTTTGCGGAGTACTTCCATACACTTGTCTGCCAGTCTGCCGGGTTCAACTACATAATTGACAAGCCCATAAGCGAGGGCTTGTTCTGCATTGATCATATCTCCGGTGATCAGGAGTTCGGTTGCGCGGGCTACGCCGATCAGGCGAGGCAATCGTTGGGTACCCCCATATCCGGGCAGCAGGCCGAGCTTGACCTCGGGCTGTCCAAATCTAGCCTTGTCAGAGGCAATTCGCATGTGGCAGGCCATCGCCAGTTCGCAGCCACCCCCTAGTGCAAATCCGTTTACGGCAGCAATGATGGGCTTGGGACAATTTTCTAT
>CAYGTH010000019.1:0-4975 GCA_964352745.1 uncultured Bacteroidia bacterium | reverse complement strand
CAAGTTCACTCAATCTGGAAATATCGGCCCCAGCCGCAAAGGCTTTATCTCCCGATCCAATGATAACCGCACCTTTGATATCTGAATCTGCTGTGAGCACTGCTATCGCATCTGCCAGCTCCACAAATATTTGATGATTGAGCGCATTCAGCACTTTGGGCCGATTGAGCATGATCACAAGGGTGTGGTTTTTTTTCTCAGTAATGAGGTGTTGATACATAGTGTGCGGATTTGAAATGAGAAAAATGACTGTAATCAGGTGAGCCTGAATAAGCCTGTTGTCGAAAGAAGGGGATAAATGAAATGAGACCTATTCGGGCGTGCGTTCCTGTCCGAAATCTTCCCCGATTTCCCCGAGATCATCCACGAGGCCAGGATAAAACTCAGATTGCATAAGGGATTCAATCTCTTCCAGACTTTGCTGCGTTTGTTCTGTCTCAAACAGGAGATTATCAATCATCAGGTCTTCCCGCTCAGTATTCTGGAGCGTCATGGGTTGATCCTTGATGTATTCTACCATTTCTTCAATGGTTTGCAACTGCTCTTCGATCACTTCCCGGTTTTCCCGAACTTTATAGTAGTTGTCCATCCGCATTTGGAGGAGGCGGAGACGCTTTTCTTTCACTTTCTTCAGGCGACCATCAGCACTTTTGAGTTCCTGATTGAGTTTGTCAATTTCCTGCACAGTTTGCTGGATAATCTGATCACTTGTTAATACCGGGAATTTATCGCGGAAATAGAGTAGGCGCGCATAGGAAACTTCGATCGCATTGATCTTATTCAGGAAGGTATTTACCAATTCCGGAACGCGGGAATTCATTTTGGTGAATCCGTCGCGGACTTCTTTAATTCTTTTGCGGAGAGTATCAAATCTGCGCTGCGATTCAAGAGTCAGACCATTGTAATAATCGACAATAGTTTTGGTCTTTTGAAAAGCATCAATGTCTTTTTGATATTTGGCATTGATCGCCCGTACAAAACGAGGGTTGTTACTAATAGCTCCCAGAAGCATCAATTCCAACCCGCCTGCCATAAAAATAATGGAAGGGGTCGTAATAGCCGTATCCAATCCAATCTGAGCGGCCGCAAATATACCAAGGGCTGCCAGACCCGCCAGCACTCCCATCATGGTTAGATGCGCCGGAAAGAAAAAGGCCTCCCGGGTATAGTTGATAAACTTCTGAATTCGGGTTTTTCGCTTCTTCGCCAAGTGTGTTGAAATTAGATGTACTAGCTATATAGACGTATCAATATGGCTCGGGTTTCGCTAGCGGATTTATTCCTTCTTCCAAAATAGTAATTCAGCCAACAATTCCCAACTTACAACTCCTTTATCGCTTTATTCAATCGCAGAAGCGTCTCCTCTCTTCCGATCAATTCCGCGATCTCAAATGCACCCGGTCCAAAAGACATGCCAGTAAGGGCCAGTCGCAAAGGAGCGAGCACTTTTCCATTCCCCACGCCTTTTTCTTCGATCAATTCCTGAAAGGCATGATGCAGACTCTCCGCGTTCCATTCTGCTGTTTTGAATTTTGTCGCCAATCCGCCGATCAACTCTGCTGATTCCTCATCCCAGCGTTTTTTGGCCATTTTGGGATCGTATTCCGATGGCGTTTGGAAGAAGTAAGGGCCTTGCTCCGCTAATTCATGCGGGAAATGAATGCGTTCTTTCATCAACGCAATGACCTGAAGTAAATAGGCTTCTGACTCTACGGGAAGGCCTGCTACAGAAACAGCCTGTTGGACCAGCGGGAGCAACTCTTCATCGCTCCGCTGCCGCAGATAATGTTGGTTGAACCATTTGAGCTTGTCCAGGTCAAAGGTCATACCAGCGTGCTGAAGCCGTTCGAGGCTAAAGATTTCTATCAGCCGCGCCATATCCATCAATTCTTCATCATTGCCGGGATTCCAGCCCAATAATGCAAGAAAATTGATCAGGGCTTCCGGTAAATACCCTTCTTCGCGATAGCCGGTTAGTGTGGCACCTTCCGGATCTGTCCATGCGATCGGGAATACAGAAAAGCCCATTTTATCCCCTTGCCGTTTGCTGAGCTTCCCTTTTCCATTCGGATTCAGGATCAGGGGGAGGTGGACAAATTTGGGCATGGTTTCTTCCCAGCCAAATGCCCGGTATAACAGTACATGTAAGGGCGTTGAAGAAAGCCATTCTTCGCCCCTAATCACATGAGTAATCTGCATCAAATGGTCGTCAACTACGTTGGCGAGGTGATAAGTCGGCAAGCCATCGCTTTTCATCAGCACTTTGTCATCGAGCTGGCTGCTGTGAAATACGACCCATTGCCGGACAATGTCGTGAAAACGAACCTCTTCCTTACGGGGCATTTTCATCCGGATGACATAAGAATCACCGGCATCTATACGGCGCTTCACTTCCTCTTCCGACAGCGTGAGACTGTTAGTCATGGTATTGCGCGTTACGTAGTTGTATTGCTGAGTGCTGCTACCCGCTTCTTTGAGTCGTTCACGCATGGATTCCAGTTCTTCCGGCGTATCGAATGCATAATAGGCTTTGCCTTCGGCGATCAACCGATCCGCATAAGGGCGGTATATACCTGCCGCTGCCCGCTCACTTTGCCGATAGGGACCACGATCTCCCGGTTTGTGGGGCCCTTCATCAAATTCAATCCCCAACCACTTAAATGATTCCAAAATATGCTCTTCTGCGCCCTTTACAAAACGTTTTTGGTCGGTATCTTCAACGCGAAGAATCAAAGTGCCTCCTTGCTGCTTGACAAATAATGCATTGTACAGCGCAGTACGAACACTACCGATATGAAGTGGCCCGGTGGGGCTTGGGGCAAATCTTAAGACTACTTTCTCACTCATGCGCGCAAATCTACAGGTTTTCTATGGGAAGAGGAAAGAAAAAAGAGGAAAGGGAGTGAGATGTCCGTTTTAGCGTTCCTACTTGCGATAGTCAATTGTCGAAATCCAAATTCAAGGTCCAGGCCAGGGTTATATTTATGGAGGGGATTTGGGATACCGACACTTTCTGATTTTCCCTTCCTTACTTAGGAGGGAATGCCATTTGTTAGAGGCGAGTATTCGCCTCATAGAGCGAGGCTTACCATTTACCCATACTTTATTTTGAATCAATCGAATACCATGGCTATAGTCGGCATAAGTAGCACCATGTCCGTTATATACAGGTTGAATGGGGGAGTCATCTCCTGTATGCCAACCATAAATGACTACAGGCCTCGGTACGCTTGTCCTGAGTTGCTGGTAGATTTTGTTGGACAGAATGACATCCTTTTTGTGGCCGGCGATAAGTTGATTCCCTGCTTCGATACCAAGGCTATCGCGCTGACCCCGGATCAGGTGCTGGTGTCGGACAAATACAGGCAACGTGGTCATCTCCGGGGAGGGAGGAATGGGCTGAGGTCGCAGTTTTGTGGGTGCTGTCAGGTATATTTGATCTACCATCTTCGCAGTCGGCAAGTTTGATCGAGCCTCATTTGCCAGGAGTTGGGCCAGATAAGCACTCATTGGAATAAGCAGATAATCCTCATCCGATCCTACAGCCAGATAGTCAGGGGTACAATAGTAGCGAATGGAATATAGCTTACCGTTTACCACCCCGGAATCCTTAATTTCCCATAGATGGCGCAGAATTGAAGGAACATTGCCGGAGCTTATCTCTTCAAACAGGCGGACTTCTCTTGCTTCACGATCAAGGGATTCCCATTCCTGGATCAGGAGAGAAGCAGGACGGGCATGAGGGTTGCGAATGGGCAGCGCCAGCGTCTGCGCTTGTGAGGGCAGGGTAATCATTGGTACTATTGCCCATAAAACCAGGCAAAATATTGGAACTCGAAACACTTTTTGCAGCAACATATTGAAATCAAATTGGATATAGGTAAGATATGATATTTCCATATTCTTCCTGATAAGCAGATGAACAGATTTAAGTAATGAGTATTGAGACTGAGTCTTACTGATTACCAAATAGATATTACTTTCCTCTTTATACTAAAATCTCCCTGTTAGGGACGGCTCTAACATAAAATCACCATTTGACTCTCCACGCACTTGCGTCATTCCGGAGGTCCGAGGTTGCGCAGCTTCCGGGGACAATCCGGAAGCTTCAGCTGCCTTGCTTAATACCTCGTTTGGAGCTGGGAAGATTCCGGATAACATTTCATCCCGACTTGTCGGAACGCAATGAAATATTTCCGGAATGAACGGTTTTGTTTTTTGACCCTTACTAAGTTTACCTTAAACCCCAACACTGGATTTTTTTGTAGTTTGTCGCAAATACCTGCTATGAAACTTATTGTTACACTTATATGGGCCATGGGCTTTTCGCTGATTGTTTCTTGCCAACAGCCTGCCAGTCAGGCTCCTGAAAAAGCCGCTTTCAGAGATACGGATCGCGAGGAAATTCTCTCCGCCCTGCAGACGCAGGAAGACTGCTGGAATGCGGCCGATGTAGATTGCTTTATGGAATACTATTGGAAATCCGATTCCCTGACTTTTACGGGTAAGAGTGGAATCAATCAGGGCTGGCAGGCGACTTATGACCGCTATATCGATACCTATCCCGATGCGGCTACTATGGGACAACTCTCATTTGACATCCTCAAACTCAAAGACCTGGCGCCGGATGTGGTGCAACTCATTGGGAAATGGCACCTCAAGCGGGAGATGGGAGATATCGGAGGCTATTTTACCCTGCTGTGGCGTAAGATAGAAGGGAAATGGGTGATTGTTGCGGATCACACTTCATAGGTTGGCGTTATCAAGTTCAATTGCAAATTCAATCTCAATCCCGCTCGTATTGGGCGTCCATGACGCTCGATCCCAAAATGGGGGAAGGATCGGTGCTACCGATATTCAGCCGCTACGCGGCTGTGCCGACGGCCACCTGAGATAAGGCGCAGTTTCCTGTCGCAGCTTTTGAAACCTTGTTGCGGGATTACAAATCCCGCTAAGCTATTGCTTTTTTTGTGTT
>CAYGTH010000018.1:0-33873 GCA_964352745.1 uncultured Bacteroidia bacterium | reverse complement strand
CATGAATGATCTCTCACGTCTTTGCATACATACGATTACCACAAAACCCTGGGACCTGGAAACAGCTGTGGCTAACTACCAGGCTGCCGGTGTAACGGGAATCAGTGTCTGGACACATGCGGTAGAAAACCGAAAATTGTCAGAGGCGCGGCAATTGATTCAGGATCATGGCCTGGAAGTCGTGTCGTATGTAAGGGGAGGATTCTTCCCGAATCTAAGCGATACAGGGCGTCAGGATGCGATAGCGGACAATAAACGACTCATTTTAGAAGCGTCAGAATTAGGCGCTCCCTTGTTGGTGTTGGTGTGTGGGGCAGAACCCGGCCAGTCGCTGGAGACTTCGCGGGATCAAATCCAGGCAGGAATCGAAGCGGTCATTCCATTTGCTGCTGAGCACAATGTCAAGTTAGCCATCGAACCGCTGCATCCTATGTATGCGGATACACGATCTGCTGTCAATACCCTGGGGCAGGCAAATGATATGGCTGAAACGATTAACTCTCCCTGGGTGGGCATAGCTGTAGATGTGTATCACTTGTGGTGGGATCCGGCTTTGGAGGCGGAGATTGCCCGATGTGGGGCGGGTGGAAACCTATTTGCTTACCATGTCTGTGACTGGAATGTACCAACGTCAGATTTCCTGACAGATCGGGGCCTGATGGGCGAAGGGTGTATTCCCGTCAAACAAATCAGTAAATGGGTTGCTGATGCGGGCTTTTCGGGGCATATTGAAGTTGAAATCTTTTCTGACCGATTTTGGGCCATGGATCAGGACGAATTTCTGCAAAAGATAGTGGACGCCTACCGGGCTTTTGTCTAAGACGGCAGGCTGGAAATCCTTTTCGCAGGGCTCAAATTGGGAAAGTAGTGATATTCCAGCTTTTTGTACCTCTTGTAAGAAAGGCACCAAAGCCACATTTCATAGAAATACCTAATTCTCATAAGTAATCATTATTCATGCAACATAAGGTCGGCATCATCATGAACGGCGTAACGGGCCGTATGGGAACGAATCAGCATTTGATGCGTTCCATCGTTGAAATCATAAAGCAGGGAGGTGTACAGGTAAGCCCTACTGAATCCATTATGCCCGATCCGATCCTGGTGGGGCGAAATGCAGTCAAGCTCGAAAAACTCTGCAAGATGTCGGGGGTTACAAAGATGTCAACCAACCTCGAAGAGGTGCTGGCTGATCCGTATTATCAGATTTATTTTGATGCGCAGACGACAGGGCGACGAGTGGAGGCGATCAAGCAGGCAGTAGCAGCGGGAAAACACATTTATTGTGAAAAGCCTACTGCTGAAAACCTGGAAGACGCTATGGAACTATATCGGCTGTGCCGGGATTCCGGGATTAAGCATGGTGTGGTTCAGGACAAGCTCTGGCTACCCGGCCTGGTGAAGCTACGCCGCTTGATGGAAAATGACTTTTTTGGGGAAATTCTTTCTGTTCGGGGTGAATTTGGATATTGGGTATATGAAGGACACTCCATTCCTGCTCAGCGTCCTTCCTGGAACTACCGCAAAGAAGATGGAGGGGGTATCATTATTGATATGCTCGCACATTGGCGCTACGTGCTTGATAATCTCTTTGGAAAAGTGAAGTCGGTTTCTTGTTTGGGAGCGATTCACATTCCTGAGCGAATCGATGAAGCTGGGAATGCATACGAATGTACTGCAGAAGATTCTGCTTATGCGACTTTTCAACTAGAGGGAGGCGTAGTGGCTCATTTTAACTCTTCCTGGAATGTACGCGTGCGTCGTGATGACCTCCTTACTTTGCAGGTAGATGGAACAAAAGGTTCAGCTGTAGCAGGGCTGCGGGATTGCTGGACACAACACTATGGCAATACCCCCAAACCCATCTGGAACCCGGATATTGCGCAGCCTATTCCCTATTTTGAAGGGTGGCTCAAGGTGCCTGAGCAGGAAGACTATCCTAATGCTTTCAAAGCCCAATGGGAATTATTTCTCCGTCATGTCGTCAAGGATGAGCCATTTCGCTATGGCATGTTAGAAGGAGCTAAAGGCGTTCAATTAGCTGTAAAAGGCATTGAGAGCTGGGAGAAAAAAGCCTGGGTTGATATTGACGACCTCGAGAAATAGAAATAAAAAATCAGAAGACAATAGACCGAAAACTGGCTATGAATCAAGCAGGGAATAAACGAGTAGCATTGGTTACTGGCGGCAGCCGGGGGATTGGTTATGGTATTGCACAGGCATTGGTGAAAGACGGCTTTGCCGTAGCGATCAATGGGGTACGACCCGAATCAGCAGTTCCTGCCGAAGTACTGGCGGATTTGCGGGCATTAGGGGGAGAAGTCTGCTATTGTCAGGGCGATGTCGGCAATGCTGAAGACCGGTCGCGGATGGTAGAAGAGGTCAAAGCGGCATTTGGGGGCTTACATATTTTGGTGAATAATGCAGGAGTGGCCCCTAAGGAGCGTAAGGATATCCTCGAAGCCAGCGAAGAAAGTTTTGAGCGGGTGATGGGGATCAACCTCAAAGGCCCCTATTTCCTCTCGCAGACCGTAGCCAATTGGATGGTCGAACAAAAAGCCACGCAGCCAGATTCCTTTTTTAGCATCATTAACGTGGGGTCTATTTCGGCAACAGTGGTCTCGCCTAACCGGGGGGAATACTGCCTGAGTAAGGCTGGAATCGCCATGATGACACAGTTGTTTGCTGCGCGCCTGGGCACCCATAACATTCCTGTATATGAAGTGCGCCCGGGAATCATCATGACCGATATGACTTCAGGCGTAAAAGAAAAATATGATAAATTGATCGCAGAAGGCCTGATGGTGCAGGAACGTTGGGGCTACCCGGAGGATGTTGGGAAGGCGGTAGCAGGCCTGGCGCGCGGAGATTTGTCTTACTCCACCGGGCAGATTATTATGGTCGATGGCGGTATGACAATGCCGAGATTATAGCATATTCATAATTCAAACTACTCGGTATGTATGTACCGACCTCACTACACTCCCAATGAAATCACAACGCTACTGGCAAATTTGTTGCGTCGCTGTCATCCTGCTTGCAGGATTGACATTTACGCCGCTGATCATTCCTGCCAACACCTGGCAACCCGAATTATTTGGGGTTCCCTACACGCTCTGGACTGGCTTTCTGCTGGCCTGGGCCTTTGTTGGACTTACCTATATTGCCACCCGCGTGCACCCCGGCGCAGATAATGATTCAAATCCATGAAAACCTGGCTACTCATACTCACCCCCATTTATTTGGGCATTTTAGGCTATCTGGCGATTCGATCCCGCCAGAAAAATAAAAGTGCCGATGATTTTATGCTCGGAGGATCTCCTTTGGGGCTGGTCATCGGGTTTATGACCGTTGCTGCAACGCTCTTCTCTACGTTTACGCTCATGGGAATGCCGGATTTTTTCCGGGTACACGGAGTCGGATCGTGGCTATTTCTCGCCGTCTCAGATGGTGCCATGATCTTTATGATCGTTTGGTTTGGCTATCACCTCCGAAAAAAGGCTGCTGAAAAGGGGTTTAATGGAGTAGGGGGCCTCTTGAAAGCCAGTTACGCTTCTCCCTGGGCAGGCTATCTGTACTTTGCAGGAATCTTTATTTTCCTGATTCCCTATGTCGCAGTACAGATTCGTGGAATATCAGTTTTTCTCGAAGCGGCATTTCCAGAAGCACTTCCCGTGTGGGGATGGGCGAGTCTGATTGCAATCGTCATGTTGCTTTACAGTGAGACCGGAGGATTGAAGGCGATTATTTATGCTGATGTCATGCAGGCAGGAGTGCTTATGGTCGTAGTCTGGATCATTGCCACTCATTTGGTGGGGAAAATGGGCGGAATTACCGCTATGTTTGACCAGGTGGAAGCGATTAATCCTGCTTTGCTATCGGTACCAGGGCCCAAGGGCCTTTTCAATGTTCAGTTCCTGATTTCCTCAATGCTGGCCATCCTCTTTATTCCGGTTACCCAACCCCAGGTTACCATTCGACTGGCGATCATGAAAGACCTGAAAACGATGCATCGCATGGCAGTAGCCCTGGGCTGCTTCGCAATGTTGGTGATTCTACCCACGATTGCCATTGGGATGTATGGTGCTGTTTTTTATGCAGATTTGCCAGATAAAGAATTCTGGGCCAAAGCCTTGCTGGAAGACCAACTGCCCTGGGTGGCTGCTGCTGCCATTATCGGTCTGATTGCCGCTGCGCTTTCGACGAGTGATTCGCAGGTCTTTGCCATGGGCACAGAATTACGCTCGCTCCTCACAGGAGAGGAAGGGAAGGTTCTGCTGGTTACCCGAATTGCGATTGCTTGTTTCGCTATCGCCGCCCTCATCTTTTCGATTGTGAGTGTGGATCAGTTAGCCCTTGTTGCGCGAGTGAGTTTTGCGGGTACTGCCATGCTGGGCCCCATGGTGCTGGCAGCAGTCCTCAGTAAACGCCCACCTGGCAATGCAATCGTGCTGGTAACAGCTATCGGTCTCTTACTCTTTTTGGCTGCTGTGCTGAAATTGATTCCTGGCACTATCGGAGGGATCCGGATGGATTTGCTACTCCTGGTTCTTGTAGGGGGTATAACTGGCGTAATTAGCCTGTTTCGTAAATAAGATTGATTGCACACTTATTTAATTATGGTATATTCAAGTAAGAGGCAATATACAGTTCATGTAGTATTATTGACTGATCAACCTGTTTCACAGACCTCCTTCCATGTAAGTATCGTAATATTGTAAACGAAAACTTCCATTAAGGCTCCGGACACTTATCTGAAATGTGCTGGGTGATTGGTGACAAATCATTCTGTAACGAGTTTATAGTGAGTGTCTTATCCAAATCTTTGGTTGTATGATGAAATTCCGTCGTACACATCTATTCTCATAATGGCCATGAAAACGCTTGTAATATTTCACAATTACAAGTAAACATTTACATGGAACCAAAAGGAATATTTTCCACAATTTTTATTCTGCTATTCTCATTTACCAACCTGATAGAATTAAAAGCTGAAGGAACAAAAGAGTTAATGCCAGATCCGAATCAGGCAAATTGTATGTCCTACATACAAGGAAACGATACCGGAGGTGGAGGAAATAAGCAGGGTCCTACGTATGATGAGGGGGACTCGTATTACATTTATGCGCACATTTCAGACCCTTTGACTGAAACGATCTATTACGGATTTACCCGTAAAGAACCTCTGGCCCAGTCTATCTATTACAAAATTGTTGACCCTAACGGAACGGTTGTATGCACTGGGAAAGTGGCAGAAACGGCTGCTGATCCCGGCTATATTGCTGATGATGGAGTAGCCGCTTATGTAGGCCCTACGCAGTTGACTGGTGCAGCTAGCGGTGGATACACAGCTATGTCTTGCACGCCTACTGTCGCCGGAGAGTATGCGATTATGTTTAATGTCGGCGACCCGGTAAATCGGGCGAATACGACCACACGGTACTATGTTCATCCTTTTGATGTTACGGTAGCTGACATATCTACGCCTGCTACCCCTCAGGCTATAGGTGGCCGTTTGTTTAGTTATCGATGGACACTCAACACGACCGGATCGACTCGCGAAGCCTGCATGTCTTTTTTTACCTGGGTACCTGCAGATAGCATTGTGGTTGAAATGGATATGAATGGTATGCAAGCCTTTGGATATACAGTTGCCTTCAATAGTTTTGGGACAGAGAATACAGGAGATCTCGATGCGGATCGTCAATCGAAAAACGGAATTACCGGATCAGATGACTCGGAGTATCGTGTATTTTTAAATGATCCGGACCCGGTTGTCTGGCCTTCGGGAACAGTCGGCTCACTCGATATTCTGGGATTTAACGGTTGCCCCAGCGAAGGTGATTATTGCATCCTGGCATCAGTAGATCATGTTGGACAGATCGACATCTTTATAGACCTGAATAATAATGGCGTTTACGATGCCAATACATCTGATCTATTATATTCCTACTACACCACAGAAATAGGCGAAATCTGTATTCCCTGGGATGGAAAAGATGGCTTGGGTAATTCGGTTACTTCGGGCATTCAGGGAAAATCTTATCTCAAATATGTAGCCGGGGTTTTACATTTTCCTGTATGGGATGCGGAGGGAAACGCCAACGGATTCAGTGCCAATGTTGTACGCCCGGCGGGGCTGGCTGCTCCTTTACTCTATTGGGATAATTCAGATGTCCCGGTTCTCGGGAATAAGAATTTATTAGGATGCTCAACGGGCTGTAACACATGGCCTTTGAGTATAGGCGACCAAACCCTGGTCAATACCTGGGTCGGTTCTATTGCTTCAG
The DNA here is from genome assembly GCA_964352745.1 of uncultured Bacteroidia bacterium. Lineage (GTDB taxonomy): Bacteria > Bacteroidota > Bacteroidia > J057 > J057 > CAYGTH01. Next base: position 27,583 of record CAYGTH010000018.1, on the reverse strand, counting down.
AAGACGAGGTTACCTTCACGATCGTAACGGACTGTCCGCCCCGCCCTGCAGTTGATAATACCTGTGCACTCCCTGATCCCAATCAAGGAATTATTATCAATGTGCTGGATAATGATGCTGATCCTGATGGGAATATTGACCCCAGTAGTTTGTCTATCATGGGCTTAAATTCGGCGGAAGGGGTAGCTACGGTGAATCCTGTGAATGGGACGATCTTGTTTGCCCCAAAGAGCGGATTCACGGGTGTAACGACGTTTCAGTATGAGGTCTGCGACTTGACCTCGGGCGGAGGCTTATGTAGCCCTGCTACCGTAAACGTGGAGGTGCTACCTACCTGTACCAATGCTGCCACTTTTCCAGTAGAATACCTGAATATGGACATTAGACAGGTCGGAGAACAGGTTCAGCTGGATTGGGTAACTGCTGCGGAGCTAAACAGTGATTTCTTTGTAGTGGAGCGTTCGCTTACTCAGGATGCATTTGTGCCGGTTTCATCACCCATACAGGCGGCTGGCAATAGCCAGACCTCAAAATCTTACTCCTTCTCCGATTCCATCCAAACGGTTACGAGCAAGCAAACCTGGTATTACCGAATCCGACAGGTGGATCTGGATGGTACAGAACACCTCAGTAAAATATTGTCTGTCAATATCGACCCCACAAAAAATATTTGGGCCCGGGTGTACCCGAATCCGAATGCGGGTACATTTACCCTGCACCTGACCCACGATACCAAAAGTGAATTCAACATACGCCTCCTTTCACTCGATGGGAGAATTGTCTGGAATCACAGCAGTTGGCAAACCAAAGAATACCAGGAAACCATCCATTTGCCAAACTTGACTGCTGGATTATATATCCTTCAGGTATTGGATGACCATTCCAGTAAAGAGGTGAAGATTCAGGTACAATAAGTTCCTAAACAAAAATCATAATTGCCCTGCTCCCAAAATCCGGGAGTGGGGCGATTTGTATAGTCAACTGTGGAGTAGGTGAGCGGATGTTCAGATGATGATTATACCTGCCTGATAATCAACCGTCTTCCGTCCAGGTGTGCAATACGTACCTTATTTATGGACTTCTGTCGCTAAGCACCCCCTTTTTCAGTAGGATGTATTTCTCCGGTATAAGATTTGCCTATATTCGCATAAAGCGGCTTTATGTCAAGTTCATACGAAATTGCATTGCAACGCATCCGCGAGGCAAAGCAGGAGAAGCGTGATATGCTCGACCTGCGCGACCTCGAACTGCGAGAGATTCCACCAGAACTCTTTGAGATAGGAGGATTGCGTTCCTTACGTTTGATGAATAACCGGATGGATCACCTGCCAGAGACCCTGGCAAAACTCCACCAGTTGGAAAAACTCATCTTGGTTGGGAATCCCTTACCCGAGATTCCGACATTGGTTTTTCGATTGAAAAACCTCAAAGAACTGCACATCAAGGGCTGTGGCCTGAAAGAGGTTCCGCCAGCAATCGCGCACCTTACGCAATTGGAACAACTCGTCTTACCGGGTAATCAGATTCGGGAAATACCCGAAGCGCTTCGCGCACTGAAACAGCTCAAATGGATAGACTTATCCGGAAATCAATTACGTAAAATCCCATTCTTCCTAACCGAAATGGAGAATCTGCGGGATATTTCAGTATATGAGAATCCCCTGGAAACCCCTCCTTTGGAAGTAGCGGTGAATGGCCTGGATGCCATTCGACATTACTATAATCAGCTCAATGAAGCGGGAGGAGACCGCCTGTTTGAAGCCAAGCTCCTGATTGTCGGAGAAGGAGGAGCTGGTAAAACGACATTGGCCAAAAAAATCATGAATCCTGACTATTTGTTGCGGGAAGAAAGTCGCACCAAAGGGATTGAAGTGATGAACTGGCAATTTCAACTCGAAACAGAATACCGCCCTTTTCGGGTAAACATCTGGGATTTTGGCGGCCAGGAAATTTATCATGCTACCCATCAGTTTTTCCTGACACCTAATTCGCTATATGTGCTCGTAGCGGACACCCGCGAAGACAATACAGACTTTTATTATTGGCTGCATGCTGTGGAGGTACTCAGTAATAAAAGTCCCTTATTCATTGTGCTGAATGAAAAATATGATGCACATAAGCAGCTCAATGAGTCTGCACTTCGGGGGCAGTTTGAGAACCTCAAAGAAACTTTTTCGACTAATCTGGCCACTAACCGGGGGCTCGATGAATTGCGGAGAGACCTGGAACACGAAATTCAACAACTTCCCCATGTAGGTGCTACCTTGCCCAAAACCTGGAAAAAGGTTCGGGAGCAACTGGAGCAGGACCCCCGAGATTTTATCAGCCTGAATGAGTACCTGACAATTTGTAAAAGCCACGGGATTGACAACAGCGATAAGGCCCTGCAACTCAGTGGGTATTTGCATGACCTGGGCGTATTTCTCCATTTTCCGGAAGGGGCCCTGCGCAAGACCATTATTCTCAAACCGCACTGGGCGACTGACGCGGTGTATCGGGTGTTGGACGAGCCGGTGGTACAGCAAAATGGAGGGCGGTTTAGTAAAGAAACCCTCGATGAAATCTGGCAGAAAGGGACTTATTCGCTGATGCGGGAAGAATTGCTGGGCTTAATGATGAAGTTTGAGCTGTGTTATAAACTCCTGGATGATCAGGGATTCATCGCTCCGCAGCTATTGCCCGTTGATCAACCTGATTACGAATGGGAAGAGAACGAAAACCTGATTTTACGCTATGGGTACGACTTCATGCCCAAGGGGATGTTGACCCGTATGATTGTACGGATGCATCGTTATATCGAGGATCCTGAATTAGCCTGGAAAGAAGGGGTGATCCTCACACGAGCAGGCGCACAGGCTGAAATTATTGAATCCTATGACCGTCGGGAAATTCGAATTCGGGTAGCAGGTCGGGAAAGAAAGATTCTCCTGGGGCTGATCATGGACGAACTGGACGCCATTCATACAGGCTTTAAGGGGCTGGAAATCGAAAAACGGATTCCCTGCACCTGTTCACATTGCCGGAATCAACCAAGTCCCCATTTCTATCGATATGAGGATTTGCAAAGACGACTCGAAAACAATCGTCTGGAAATCGAGTGCGAAAAGAGTTATGAAAAGGTAGCTGTACAGGCATTGATCGACGAGGTACAAGAGCGAATTCCCCTAAAAGTTGCTACCAATACAACCTCTCGTGATGATTTTGATGTGTTTCTCTGTTATAATCGGCAGGATCAGGAAGCGGTGAAACAGGTCGGAATGGACTTGAAACAAGCGGGGCTACGGCCCTGGTTAGATATATGGGAAATACAACCCGGCCTTCCCTGGCGGAGGGAGTTGGAAAAACAAATTGCCCGGGTCAAGGCGGCCATCGTATGCGTAGGGAAAAGCGGAATAGGTCCCTGGCAGGATTTGGAAGTGACAGCATTTCTCAATGAATTGATGCGGCGGGGATGCCCCGTTATTCCCGTTATTTTACCAGGTGTCGGGACCGATCCCCAGTTGCCGCTTTTATTGGAAAGTGTGGGCTGGGTCGATCTGAGAAGCAAACATCCGGATCCCTTTCCTCAATTGCTCTTTGGGATTACCGGGAATAAAGTATTTATCTCACCTGAGCATAGACCTTTGATTCCAGAGCTGGTGCCTGCTGACGAGGAACTTACGGAAAAAGTGGATTTGCTTCAGCGAATGGCCGAAACCGGAAAGCTCCACGAAGCATTACGGTTGTTGCGGGAATTGACCCCAGCAGAGCCGGATATTCATCAGGAAACCCTTATGCTGGTGCGTCGCCTCAAGCAACTCAATAAGCGCGAGGAACAGGGCCTTATCTCCGAAGAGCGTGGCTGGATTGAATACTCCAATATCCTGAATGCCCTTTTTAGCCTGATAGATGTGCTGGTAGAAGATCGCAAAAATTGATCGTAAAAGGTCTGTACATAAGAAAAATGGATAACCGAGAGTCCTGAAAGTGAACTTTTTAGGGGAGATTTTAGAATCGTATTATGGGTTTATTTCTGCTATTAACGCGTTTGAAGGCTGTTTTGAGAAACAAATTGGTTTCCTGACTTAGGGATAAATGCGTTTTTTCCTGTTTAAAATACCGTTAGGCATTTAGTATCATGTAGTTAATCGGTGTACCTGCACGTTAATTCGGTACCCAGTATTAATTGCCTGACCTATGAGCCCTATCCTTATAGCTGTAGCGCACGACAGATCGGCTATATGTCGAAATGTGCCCCTGCCTCCCTTCCCCCCAACGCGCATAGTAGTTGCGTATTCGCCTCCGACAGCCTGTTTGTATCAGGTTGGTAATCCTCATTTGACACGTTATGTGGAAAAAGTTCCTCCTGGAAGTCGGTCCGATATTCGGTCTGCCTTCCGGGCGGAACCTCCATTGCTTCCTCTTTGATAGGGAAAGTGGGAAGATTCGCTGCACCCCTTTGGGGGTGCAGGAGGTTCCACTGGTGTATTCGTCAGAGTACCCTTTATTCTTGGTATTCGCATGTGCCCGGTTATAGTGGAACAGGCTATGATTGCGAAACATTTGGGAAAACTGAGAGTGTTACTTAAGATCGCCTGCGAGTTTTTACTCGCAGGTTTTTTTGTTTAAAACCCGCTTCAGATTCTCTTCAAAAAGGATATAACTTTCTATCAGAGTCAGGAGTTAGATTTACAACATCTTTATGAATCAGACTTCTATGAACCATTTTCGACTTACAGTTTTTATGTTTTTATGTTGGGCGATGAGTATGCTTCCTTTGCAGGCCCAACAAAGAGAGAGTGGGGGAGGCGATAAGTACTCAATGGCAGGTCGCATTGTGGATGGTGAGACGGGAAAATCACTTGAGTATGCCACCGTTGTGTTGCTGAGACTATCGGATTCGAGCGTAGTTACCGGAACCGTAAGCGACTCCAAAGGTGCTTTTACCCTGGAAGCAGGAACGGGGAAATATCTCCTTCGCGTACAGTTTCTGGGCTATGCACCGCAGTTTGTCGAGGGAATAGCAGTAAGCGCTGAACGTCCCTTTTTTCGCGTGGGGCAAGTTTCCCTTGCTGCAGTAACGGCTACCCTGGATGAGGTGGAAATTCGCGCTGAAAAAAGTAAAATGACCTTTGAGTTGGACAAAAAGGTCTTTAATGTAGGAAAGGACCTCACCACGATGGGAGGAACTGCTGCAGATTTACTGGATAATATTCCTTCGGTTACTGTTGATATTGATGGAAATGTGAGTTTGCGCGGGAGCGAAGGCGTACGAATTCTGGTAAATGGAAAACCCTCAGGTCTGACAGGGGCAAATGCCTTGCAGCAATTACAACCTAACATGATTGACCGGGTGGAGATCATTACCAATCCCTCTGCCCGATACGAAGCAGAAGGGACAGCTGGGATCATCAACATTATTCTCAAAAAAGAAAAACAAAACGGCTGGAATGGCTCATTTGATGCGACATTGGGTACACCCGATAATCACAATGCTGCCATTAATCTCAACCACCGCAGAGAAAAACTAAACTTTTTTGGAAGCCTTGGTTTCCGATACCGCGATACCCCCCGAAATGGACTTGAAAATCGAGAAACCTATGATGAGGCTACGGATACCTGGTCGTATCTCGATCAGGATTATGTCGGGCAAAGAGGCGGTTACTCCGGAAGTCTTCGATTGGGAGCAGATTACAGCTTTAATCAATACAATATATTGACGGGTTCTGTGCTGTATCGGTTGAGTGAAGACTTTAGCAATTCCAATATTGATTATTTCTTCTACAATCCTAACCGGGTTCTTCAGCAGATCAATCGGCGGGATAATGATGAAATAGAGAGCGAATACAGCTTCGATTATAACCTCAGCTTTGAACGAACTTTTGCCCGTAAAGGGCAAAAGTTCACGGCTGATCTGGTATATACCAGTGGAGGGGAAGTCGAAGATATGGATGCTGTCGAGCAATCTTTTGATGCCAGTGATGTATTGCTGGGGAAAGCTGATCTGTTGCAGCGCATTCTCAATGATGAAAATCAAAATGAGTGGATGCTCAAGGCGGACTATGTGCATCCGATCGGTAAAGATGGCAAATTTGAAGCGGGCTATCGCGGGAGTATTCGCAACATTGATAACGCCTATGCAGTTGATGAGTTTGATGACATTATATCAGAATGGTTCAACCGCACAGATATCAGCAATGACTTTGTGTATGATGAGAATATTCAAAGCCTGTACAGCAGTTATGGCAATAAAGCTGGGAAATTTAGCTATCAGATGGGTTTACGGGCAGAAATCAGTCACATTCAAACAAGACTAGTACAAACGAAGGCCGAAAATGATAAACGCTATACCAACTTTTTTCCTTCTGTTTTCCTGAATTACGAAATTGCTACTGGAAATGCACTTCAGGTAAATTATAGCCGTCGGATCAGCAGACCCCGTTTTCATGACCTGAATCCCTTCTTTTCTTATTCCAACCCCCTTTCTTTCAGAAGTGGTAATCCGGATTTAGACCCTGAGTTTACCCATTCTATGGAGTTGAGCTATTTGAAATATGTGGAGAAGGGCTCCCTGAGTACTAGTGTTTTTTATCGGCATACCACAGGGGTGATTCAGCGAATTACGACCCTCACAGATAGCCTGTCTCCAGAAGGCGAACGGATCAGCCTCCAGCGACCCGAAAACCTCACCACACGTGATGATATGGGCGTAGAGTTGAGTTTAAACCTGGAACCTGCCAAATGGGTTAATCTTACTGCAAACGTGAATGTATTCCGGGGAGTCATCAATGGCGAAAATCTGGGTTTTGCAGAGAGTACTGAGTTTTTGGGATACACCGGAGGCCTCAACTCCCGATTTAAAATCACTTCAACATTTGATGCGCAACTCATTGTGAATTATCGGGGGCCGGAAAAAAGCCCACAGGGAGCCCGCAAAAGTATGTTATTTACAGACATCGGTTTGAGCAAAGATATCCTGAAAAATAAGGCTACGATCAACTTTCGGGTGAGCGATGTCTTTAACTCTATGCGGTATCGATACGAGTCCTTTGGAGAGGATTTTTATATCTATCGCGAAGGAAACTGGAGGTCGCGCAGACAGGTGTACCTGGGATTCAGCTATCGCCTGAACCAAAACAAACGTCGGCAAAGACCAGAGAGAGTGAATATGGGGGGCGAATAAGGGGCTGTAAGAAATAGTTTTACGTGTTTAGAAATCGATCAGGGTTCAATCTGGTCGATTTTTTTATTGTTTTGAGTAACTTTCATCTCGAAACAGTCTCTCGAAATGAAATACAAAAAAGAACTCATCTGGATTGGAATCATCATCGGCATTTATTTGCTGGTAAAATACCTGGCCCCTTTGACAGCCAGGGGATGGGGCGGCGATTCCCGACCGATGAGGCTCCTGATTTATTATGCATGGTACCTGATTCCGGCTGTTGCGGTGATAGCTATAGCAGATGGAATTCGAGAGGTGGGGAAGCAGTTGGGACTAACTGGGAAATTGACAGAGGGATTGCTGTGGGGATTTCTCTTCACATTGCCCATGTTGATCGGATATGCGATTACCGGTGCGCTCAATACGGAAATGACTCTGCTGGTAGCGGTTAGCGGGTCGCTCCTTCCTGCCTTTTTTGAGGAATTGTTCTTCCGTGGATTTGTATTTGGTCAATTATTCTACCGGGTAAAATGGGGCTTTATCCCGGCAGCCGGGATCAATGCGATCATTTTTGGGGTAGGCCATATCTGGCAAGGCAATTCCCTGGGCGAGGCTATGGGTGTATTTGCAGTTACCTTCATGGGAGCTGCCTGGTTTGCCTGGTTATATGTGGAGTGGAAAGGGAATCTGTGGGTGCCCATTACCCTGCATCTGCTGATGAATTTTTATTGGGGCCTTTTTACCGTGGATGAAAATGCGCTGGGAGGTGTTTGGGCAAATGTGTTTCGTGGAATGGTCATCGCCATCTCGATTTATGTAACCATCCGGCGTAATAAGCCGCTGTCCATCACCGCCAAGCATTTGATTCGAAATTCCGCTGTAGATGATCGATTTCCGGAATCCGAAGCCTTCTGAGCTTATTGCTGGACCCAATCCGTAGCTTTCAGGCTCGCCAAAGTATCCGCCTCTGGACTGCCCGGCTCCGGCTGATAGTTATAGGTCCATCCCGCCAAAGGAGGCATGGACATTAAGATCGACTCTGTACGGCCGTCTGTGTCGAGCCCAAACTTAGTGCCGCGGTCATATACGAGGTTGAATTCTACATAGCGCGAGCGTCGCAACAGTTGGAAATCCAGCTCTCGTTGTCCATATGCTTCCTCTCGGTGTCGATTGACGATCTCTGAATAGGCGGGAACAAAGGCCTGGCCTACCTCCTTCACAAAGTCAAAATTAGCCGCTTTTTCGCTGCCTGTACTGGCTTTCAGGTGGTCAAAGAAAATACCCCCGATACCCCGGGTTTCTTTTCGGTGTTTGATGTAAAAATATTCATCGCACCAAGGCTTGAATTTAGCATAATAAGCCGGATCATGACGATCACAGGCCGATTGAAGCGATTGGTGGAAAAATTTCGCATCTGCCGGCACCACATAAATAGGAGTCAGATCGATTCCTCCTCCAAACCAGTGGGTACCATTTGAGATTTCAAAGTAGCGTACATTCATGTGAATGATCGGCACCTGAGGGCTGCGGGGATGGATGACAATCGAGACGCCGGTCGCATGGAAATGGGCCTGGGCGGGCAGATTGAGTTTCTCTGCGATTTTATCCGGCATGGGACCATGAACATGCGAGAAATTAACCCCTCCTTTTTCAAATACACTACCGCCTGTCATGAGCCGCGACCTCCCACCCCCACCGGCAGCGCGTTCCCAGGGATCTTCCTGAAACGTACCGGTTCCATCGAGTGCTTCCATTCCCTGACAGATTTCATCCTGAAGGTTGCGGAAAAATGAAACGATCTGATCTAATGTGGGGTTTTCCGTATGCATGTACGATTTCATTTCGAAGGGCAAATATACACATTCTTTCCGCTCAAAAATTTGTAGTATATTCGTCTAAATCTCGCTGATATGCATGTAAATATTGATATTTCCGATTTCGAGTACACCGGGGCAAAACCTTTTTTGATTAAAGACGCTCCCACCCAGGTCGATCCTTTTTATGAAGACAAAAAGGACTACAAAAATTTACTGGAAGAGTTTCAGGAAGAAATAGACGACCTCCAGAATATGATGTATGCCCATGACCGGTATGGGATGTTACTGCTCTTTCAGGCCATGGATGCTGCAGGGAAAGACGGTACGATCCGGCATGTGATGTCGGGGGTAAATCCGCACGGCGTATTTGTATCTTCCTTCAAAAAACCCTCTGAGGAAGAGTTGGATCATAGCTTTTTGTGGCGAACCAACAAGGACATGCCGGCCCGTGGCAGATTACGCATATTTAACCGATCCTATTATGAGGAGGTGCTGGTCGTACGGGTACACCCCAAGATTCTGATGAAATATCAGCGGGTACCGGATGAGTTTAAGCAGAATCCTGAAGCCGTATGGCAGCAGCGATATGAAGATATTCGCAACCTGGAGAAATATGAACACCGCAATGGGATGCGGATCATTAAGTTTTTTCTCAACATCTCCAAAGACGAGCAGCGGCGGCGGTTCATTGACCGGATTGACAAACCTTCTAAAAACTGGAAGTTTTCCGGAGGAGATGTCGAAGAACGCGGCTATTGGGATGATTATATGAAAGCGTATGAAGATGCCATCAATGCCACAGCAGCGCCTCATGCGCCCTGGTACGTCGTACCTGCCGATGATAAGCCCAATATGCGCCTGATTGTATCGGCTATTATTCTCCAACACATGCGGGGATTGGATATGCATTATCCCAAGGTAGATGATGCCCGGAGAGCCGAATTGCAGCAATTCAAAGATCAATTGGAGAATGAATAAATCGTGACTCAAGCGAAATCCGAATGAAACCGGATAAAACAAAGGGCTGACAGGAAATTTCCTGCCAGCCCTTTGACTGTTAGTAAGCGATTGCCTATTTATTTTACTCCCAATGGAATGGGAACATAAGTGCTTTCCCAAACCAGACCAATATTGGCACTGTTATCCGTAACATTACCAATCTCGATCAGAAAGGTTTCAACACTGACGCCTTCCATCTTGACGGATTCGACTTTGAAAGAGGCGGCAGCCTTTTTATCCTTATAGGAATTCCAACTACCTGATTCGTATGGGTAAACCATGACTTCCCATTCTGATTCGCCGGGAACCGTTAGCAAAGCATAGTCGCCTGCTTTCAGATCCTCTCCGCCAAGTTTTACATCGTCGCCAAAGGTAAGCTTAGTAGCTGCGTTAGCACCTGTTCTCCATGTTTTGCCAAAAGGAACGAGGCCATCAGCGGCATAAATCGTTCTTTCTTTCATGCTGGGACGGGAATAGACGATGGAGACATCTGTCATTCCTACTTTTTGAGAAAGGGTTTGTGTTTGGCTCGGAGCCGGCCCGTCTTGCGCTGCGAGATCTACATGGAGGAGCATGCAAAACATAGCTATCGCGATTGTGAGTACCTTGTTCATAGATAAGATTATTTTTGGTTTGTATGAGGAGATCAATGTACTAAAAACCCAAGAGAAAACATACAAAAACGGACCTCGTTCAATTTGAACAAGGTCCGTTTGTCCAGGGAACGAGTGCTTACTTCAATTTAGCAATCGTCTCCTCATTCATGCGTACAAAGTCCATGTTGCCAGCTTCTTTGGCCAGGGTGAGGGACTTTTGAGCAGCAGTGATAGCTTCTTTTTTCTTGCCGAGGTCAGCCAGGATCAAGGCTTCGCGGCGTACCTGCCAGTAACGGGGCTTTTCTACTTTTGTAGCGATTTGAACCCACTCCAATGCTTTCTCCAGGTCTTTTCCGCTTTCGTGGTAGTAAGTGGCAGCATTGTAATAGTCATTAGGAGTCGGTCCTGCCATGGTCTTATCGATGGCAGCCATTACTTTGCTTTCTACTTCTACTTCCAGTGGCAAGGGAACATACGTGCTGCCCCAAATGATGTCAATGGTAGCTGTAGTTGAAGTAACATTGTCGATGTTGATCAGGAAAGTCTCTACGGTAGCATCCATCTGAGAGGCTTCTACTGTGAAGGTAGCAGCGGCTTCTTTTTCAGAATAACTCATCCAGTTTCCGGATTCGTATGGATATACCATTACTTTCCATTCTTTTGCGCCAGGCACAGTCAAAATCGCATAGTCTCCTGCTTTCAGTTCAGCACCACCGAGGGTTACGCCATCGCTGAAGGAAAGCTTAGTAGCTGAATTGGCACCTGTCCGCCAGGTTTCGCCGAAACGTACGAGACCATCTGCTGCGAAAAGAGTACGTCCTTTTTTGCTGGGACGGAAATATTCAATGGTCACATCGGTCAGACCTACTTGCTGAGACAAGACTGCGCGAGGGCTGGCAGCTGGGGTCTGAATTTGGGCAGTAAGGTTGGTGTTCAGCAACAGGCTAAACAGACAGAGTGAGAAGAAAAATACTTTGTTCATTGTATAATGATTAGGTTTCAAATTAAGTGAATGGATTAAATCTGTCCATGTTGTATGATTATCCAGATGGGGGTTGTAACTCGATCCAGATCGCAAGTGCTACTGCGCATAAGCGATCCTCGGAATCAAAAATGGCAGTTCCTGCCCATGATTTTCGGCCCTGTATCTCGATTGTCCACCCAATGACCCGGTAAGCACCTCCTGCTTTGATCTCCCGATCAATTCGGGCTGTCATTCTGCCTAACACGATCGGGTTTTGGGGAATCCCAATAGCGAAAGCACCGGGACAATCCAATGCTGCCCAGATATAAGGGGTGCGTACGCTCCCTGTTTCATCTGCAAGGGAAACATCCGGCACCCAGGGGGCAGCAACCATTTCTTTTCCAGATACCTGCCCTGCAAAAATCCGGAGGCCATCTCCTGTATCTCTTTCAGGGCCGCATACAAAGCAGGTGGGGAATACGTGATGCTTAAATCCTGCATACCGTGGAACAGCCGCTTCTGTATCTGCCCAGCTGGGAGGATTGGGGACTTCAATGTTGAGTGTGCCCGCTTTTGCTTCGCCGATCAGGTTTTTGCCATCCCATAATGAGGATTCCTGCTCGTTTGCTTGCTTGATCAGTAAATCTGTATCAAGCGGGGGCGGAAGCCTCAGGGTTACCTCTACCACATCAGCGGAAATATGCTCAGCGAGGATGCCACAGGAATAGCCTCCATTTCCCGATTTGGGCGGCCCGCAATACCGGGCGTCTATTCGTACAGACGTTTCCATGAGTTAGGTTGAGGGAGATGAATTGTCAGTATCTTCTTCTGTGTATAACTCGACAAGGCCTTCTGGCAGGTGAGTGAACAAGACTTTTTTCTCCATATCTGCCCGCAAAACAAAATCCCGGTTAGCGGGGATCAGAACTTCCTTTTCCTTGTACGTCATGAACAAAATATTTTGTCCACCTGCTTCGACATAGTCTTTGACAGTTCCCAGTTCTCCCAGTACTTCATCCTGCACCTGGAATCCCATGATCTCAAAATAATAGAATTCGCCTTCGGGCAATTCCGGGAGTTCTGTAAGCGGGATAAAAAGCTGGTTGCTTGTCAGAGATTCCGAGCTGTTACGGTCATTAATCCCCTCAAACTTAATGATGGCTTGCTTTCCGGTCTGGAGGCGAAATGCTTTGACGCGCATCCGCTGGAGTGGCTCTCCTTTGGGAGCGAGAAAGAAAGCTTTTTTATGTTGGTATTCTTCAATGTCGTGTACGTCAAATACGACTCTCACTTCTCCCTTGATACCATGGGCTTTGGAGATATATCCTAGTTCGACGCATTCATCTCTTGTCATCATAGGCAAAGGATTAATTGGGCAGAGGGAAGCAACCGGTTAATGTATCTGTTCCCTACACGCAGGTTTAAACATTCCCTGCTTGATAAAAGGAAAATGCCATCTTATGCAAAGATAAGATGGCATTTGAAATTATGTGTAAGTTGGAGGTTCCAACGGATACCTTGTTATGCTTCTTCAGCGGGTTTTTCCTCCTTAGCAGGAGTTTCTTCAGCGGCTGGCGCTTCTTCTTCAATAACTTCTGCTACAACCTCAGTTACTTCTTCGACAGCAGCTTCTACTACCTCTTCTGCTACTTCAGCAACTGCTGCTGCTACTTCGGTTACTTTTTCTACAGCAGCTACTGCTACTTCCTCAGCAGCCTCTACTACTTCTTCAACTACTGTAGCTGCTTCCTCTGTTACTGCTGGAGCAACTTCATCTGGAGCAGGAGCGGCTTCTGGTTCTTTTTTGACGGGCTTGGGCGCTTCAGGAACTTCTTCGAGCAGCTGACCAGTCCGGTCAATGATAACAATTTTCTTTTTCTTCTTGCTGCGTTTTTCAGCTTCCCAGCGGTCAAAGATTTTTTGAATTGTTTCTTCGTCTTTTCCCTGCTTGATGAGGGCAAATTTCAGGGTAACCCCTGCATGACGGAGAAGCGAGCGAACGGTATTAGTCGGCTGTGCGCCTACCTGCAACCACTTGAGTGCGAGCTCATGATCTACATATACCTGTCCAGGTTGTGCAATCGGATTGTAGGTACCAATTTTTTCGATGAATCTTCCATCACGGGGAGAACGCGCGTCAGCCGCTACGATAGCGTAATGCGGTGTCTTTCTTCTTCCCTGTCGCTTAAGTCTTAATTTTACTGGCATATAACCACAAATCTTATTTGGTGAAACGAGAGTGCAAAAGTAAGGCATTCTGTTGAATTAACAAACGCCTTTTTGAATGCATGCGTGATTTTTGTTTCTTTCCGAGATCAATGCAACCTGTAGAGTTGACTTTTTTTGAAAACTAAGTCCAAGAACTCCGTACAAACACAGAATATCTCTTCCTCTACTACAACGTCTGTTTATTTTGATTTACTGATATGAAACCCCGAGCCCTCTTACTGCTTCTATGTTTATGTCCTCCTTTTTTGAGTTTACAGCAAATCCCGGATGAGGATCCCCAACCCCGGGCTCGAAATGTAATTTTGATGATTGGAGATGGAATGGGAATCACCCAGATCACAGCGGGGATGTATATGAACCAAAATAGCCTGAACCTTGAGCGGATTAAACATATCGGCTTGATCAAGACCTATTCATCCAGTGATTTAATTACCGATTCGGCAGCGGGTGCTACCGCCTTTTCCTGTGGTATCAAAACGTACAACGGCGCGATTGGCGTCAATCCTGAAGGAAAACCCGTCACCAATATTTTCGAAATCCTGCACGAGCGGGGTATGGGTACAGGAATTGTTGCGACTTCCAGTTTGTCAGATGCAACCCCTGCCTCATTTTATGCCCATGAGATAGAGCGGACGATGTATGAAGAAATTACGACCGATTTTTTGACCGGTACCCTCGATATTGCGATAGGAGGGGGCAGACGTCTGTTTACTAAGCGGGAAGATGAGCGCGATGTATTAGCAGAAATGGAAGCACTCGGATACGGAACGTATAAGAGTCTGGCAAAGGCGGCAAATGCTAAGGAGGACCGTATGCTGGTCATTGAGTCTCCCGGGCATTTGGCAGCTGTCAGAAGAGGTCGTGGCGAATTCTTAACGGAGTCGTCTGAATTTGCGATCAATCACCTTAATAGAAAGGGTAAGGGTTTCATGCTCATGATAGAAGGCTCACAGATCGATTGGGGGGGGCACTCTAATGACGGGAAATACATCATTACAGAGATGATCGATTTTGATGATGCGATCGGAGCGGTTTTAGATTTTGCAGAAAAAGATGGAAATACCCTCGTCGTGATCACAGCCGACCATGAGACAGGCGGTTTTGCGATAGAAGGAGGAGATTTGGAGAATGGATCGGTTGAAGTAGATTTTACCACGGATTGGCATACCGGTACGCTGATACCGGTATTTGCGTATGGACCTGGTGCAGAGTATTTCACCGGGATTTATGAAAATACGGGTATCTACTACAGAATTAAAAAGGCAATGGGTTTGGACCGCACAAACTAGTAGCAGGTAATTTAAGCCATTTGGCCTATGCTGCTATTTAGATCAAATAATTTTTGTTCGCTATTGGCAGATACGTAGTTGATAAGCGCAGGAATATCTTCAAATATTTCTACTTCCTTAGGCATGCTTTCTTTTTGTGAAACTGCCTGATACCCTGTTAACAAGACTTTTTGGTTGGGAAACAATTGAACCAGTTGTTGTGCATAACTGATGGCTTCTTCCTTGACCGGATAGCTCGTCAAAATCGCGAGTATATAATCTGGTTGATAGGTCTGAACGGTAGTGGCAAGATCATCTATGGGCAAGCTTTGCCCTAAGTAGATGAGCCGGTTTTTTCGTGATTTTACGATATAGGCAGCAAATAATAGCCCTAATTCATGCATTTCACCTTCGGGGAGAAATAAAAGGTATTTGCGTGCAGCGGTACGATCTGAATTAATATGCCCGTCGATCGCTACAATGAGTTTTTGACGGATGAGATTGGTAATGAAGTGCTCGTGGGCAGGGTTGATACTTCCTGTTTGCCAGAGAAATCCGATTCGCTCCAAAAAAGGATATACGATATTGATCATCGTATTCTCAAATCCAAACTGTAGGGTATTAGTTGCTATAATCTTTTCAAATCGTACTTCATTCAGGCTGACCATCGCAATGATCAGCGCATTTACCTGATTGGGATATTCCAGATTAGAGTATGCAATGTTCATGACCGAGTTCTCAATTTCCGCTTGATCCATCTTGGCGATCTTGGAAATCTTATGGCCATTTTTATTCAAATATGAGATATTGAGTACATGCCGAAGATCAGTATCGTCGTAATACCGGATATTCGTAGTGGTTCGTTTGGGGAATATTATGTCGTACCGTTGCTCCCAAATACGCAAGGTATGGGCTTTAATGCCCGATAATTGCTCTAAATCTTTAATGGAATACGTGCCCACGGTAATTGTTGATTAACTACTCAGAAAGCTCTGCCTGCGTTCAGACATCGCCCATTATACTTCTTCATTCCAGACCTTATAACCCAAGATGGTTGATTTTGTTGGAAAAACTACCAGTTTTTTTGGAAAATTTATTTTGTATCCTACGATACCCGCCCCAAATTCCGATGAATCTATGGGGGAATATGGCTTTTTCAGTGGGAAAGGGTTACCTTTCCCCAAGTAATTCGTCAACTGAATAAGGAGTCAATAAACAGTAGGAAAAATTTGAAGAGTGAATAAAAATATCTTCTGCTACTGAAAATTTAATCCATCCGTAAGCGTACGGATTACAAACATTGGAAGAAATACAGTATCCAGTCTCAGTACTCACTACTTAATTCTGTCCTGCTATTTACTGTCTGCTTAGTATGTATGTGTAATACGGATTAAAAAAACCTTGCAATAGTTATTCAATCATGAAATATTATCACTTCGTATGCCTGTTTGTCATAGCGCTCACGATGTGGAATTGTGGAGATGACAGCGGAAAAAGTGTCAACACCCCCGCCGCACAAGAAACCCCCACAGCCCCTGAGCAAGTGGATGAAATGGCAATAGCGACTCAGACGATTCAGGGAAAACTGATCGCGTATTATGAAGACCTTTCAGCTGAGCAATTAGACGAAACGAAATATTATGCCCCTGTAGTGGAGCAGTTTTTTGGAAGCCAGCAGTTGGATAGGAAAGCAGTTGGGAATAGTGTTCGGGGGGGATTCGATGCGATATCTGATCGATCCATTAACATTGACGCTTCCTCGATGGCTATTCGGAAAGAAGGCTCGGTTTATATTGCCGAATTCTCCGGCCAACAAAAGTACACTAAGGCATCAGATAATTCCTCGGTAAATGAGCGTTTTAGTAATCAGGTGACCTTTAACGAGCAATTTGAAATTATTCGGTATGAATCGCTGGGTGCGCAGGCAAATGCCAGTAGTACACAAAAAACGGCACAAAATACCGTAGATGCTACAGTTGCGGGATTTACACAAGCGATGGGAGCAGGAAATATTGCGGCAGCGCAGGCATTTGTTCATCCGGATATGGGATTTTACTACATCAACCGACCCGGGGCGATGGACTATATGGTGCATTGCATGAATATCAATGATATGCTCACCGATCCTCAGGGAGCTTATATGAAAGAGAAGTTCCTGAACATGCGATGCAGCCCCAAGCGAGCGTCCCTACCCGAATTTGACTGCGATAAGTTTTCCAAGCAAGGCTGTTTTCTCGGAGAGCCAGCTGAAACCTACCAAAGGCTCAGCTTTTTAATGACGACGTTGAATGAGTATGAGCTGGCAGAATTCTCCCCGGCAGACATCGAAAAAGCACGGACACTGGAAAATACAGTCAAAATGCAATTGGTGGATACCACCATACCTGCGGCTTTCTATTTCGGGGAAATAGAGGGAGTCTGGTACATGGTAGCAGTGGATGTAGCCGCATATGATTGCTCTGCTTGATGCAAACTAATCTCCGTTTGTATTGAGTGTCATACCCCTCATCCGACAAGGCACGATTGAAGAGGTCGTGAACCTGATTGATCAATTCCCTGAATTTGACCAGCCACATCCCGCTTCTGAATATAAAAAGCGATTTGTGGGAGGAATCCCGCATTTGATATTGATAGCCTGCATAGAGGACAAGCCTGTTGCCTGTAAAGTCGGCTATCAGCGCGAGGTAGATGGATCTTTTTATAGTTGGATGGGGGGCGTTCATCCGGAATACCGCAGATTAGGCCTTGCCCGGCAACTGGCTGAAGCGCAGGAGGTCTGGGCGCAATCAAAAGGATATCGCCTGATTCGATTCAAAACCCGAAATCGCCATCAGAAAATGCTGCTTTTTGCCATCGGACGTGGATTCCGGATTTGTGGCTATGAGCCTCTGCCTGACCCAGGAGAGAGCCGGATATGGCTGGAAAAAGTATTGTAAATAGAAATCGGCTGCCCTGTTTGAGGACAGCCGATTTGTTATAAGGAAAGAGACTTCAGTGGTTGTTCTTATACAACAAGCAATCTGAATCTTCAACCTGTTTCTTAGTAACGGTAGTGCTCAGGCTTGAAAGGACCTTCAGGTTTTACCCCGATATACTCCGCCTGGTCAGGCCGCAACTCTTCCAATTCCACGCCTATTTTGGCGAGGTGGAGGCGAGCTACTTTTTCGTCCAGATGCTTTGGTAGCATGTACACATCGTTTTCGTAGTTTTCAGAGTTGTGCCATAACTCTAACTGCGCCAGTGTCTGGTTGGTGAAAGAGTTGGACATCACAAATGAAGGGTGTCCGGTAGCACAACCGAGGTTAACCAATCGACCTTCAGCCAGGATGATTACATCAATCCCGTCAATGGTGTACTTATCAACCTGTGGTTTGATTTCAATTTTAGTATCGCCATACGCGCCGTTCAACCAGGCCATGTCGATCTCATTATCGAAGTGCCCGATGTTACAAATAATCGTTTTGTCCCTTACTGAACGGAAGTGAGCTTCCTGGATGATGTCTTTGTTACCGGTAGCTGTAACGATGATATCAGCCTCTGGAGCGGCTTTCCACATGGGCTTTACTTCATATCCGTCCATGGCAGCCTGGAGGGCACAAATGGGATCAATCTCAGTTACGATTACCCGCGCACCTGCACCACTCAAAGAGGCAGCAGATCCTTTTCCAACATCTCCGTATCCGGCAACGACAGCGACTTTACCCGCAAGCATGACATCAGTTGCGCGACGGATGGCATCTACGAGAGATTCTTTACATCCGTACTTATTATCAAATTTAGACTTGGTTACAGAGTCATTAATATTAATGGCAGGCATCGGAAGGGTTCCGTTTTTCACACGCTCGTACAGGCGGTGAACCCCGGTAGTTGTTTCTTCGCTCAGCCCTTTGATTGAATCAATGAGTTGTGGGTAGCGATCCAGTACCATGTTGGTCAGGTCTCCTCCGTCATCCAGGATCATATTTAATGGCTGACGACCTTCGCCGAAGAACAATGTTTGCTCAATACACCAGTCAAACTCTTCCTCTGTCATTCCTTTCCACGCATATACAGATACACCTGAGGCCGCAATTGCAGCAGCAGCATGATCCTGCGTGGAAAAAATGTTACAAGAAGACCAGGTAACCTCAGCTCCTAAGTCCACCAATGTCTCGATCAATACAGCGGTTTGGATCGTCATGTGAAGACAGCCAGCAATCCTAGCTCCTTTGAGTGGGGACTGTCCTTTGTATTCTTCTCTGAGAGACATAAGGCCCGGCATTTCTGCTTCGGCCAGCTCGATTTCTTTTCTTCCCCATTCGGCAAGGGAGATGTCCTTCACTTTGTATGGAAGGAAATTTGTTTTTACTTCTGCCATGGATATATAATCTTATTTTGAAATTCACCGACAAAATTACTGATTCTCAATCAGCTATAAAAATCAATGTAAACTATACTGTTGATTAGGGTAAAAAGTTCTGCGTGAATGGTCAATTTTCCTTACTTAAGCTAAATTATTCGGTACTCGAAATAAATAAATATGTGTTATTGCGGCTTGATAGGAACTGATTTCTGCTACATCATCGATTGCTTCCGCTGCCAGAGTTGTGAAACTCTCCAACAAAATAGTGATTCCTGTGTACGCCCGCTGTAAGTGTGAGAAGCTGTGTTATCTGAAAAAATGTAAAAATCAGTTCTCAGAAATGGGATCAGAATCTGGCTTTTTACTTTAATTTCCGCAATAGATCCGGTAGCTTTCTCAAAGCTGCAATTTCCCGTAATTTCTGCCGTGCTTCCACTGCTACCATTCCCAGGTAGGTTTTTCCCCCTTCCAGCGAAGACATAACGCCGGTTTTCCCCAATAATTCTGCCCCTTTGCCGATGGTGAGATCTTTGGTTACACCGACTTGCCCCCATAGAATAACTTCGTCTTCAATCGTTACGACACCTGCGATACCTACCTGAGCTGCGATCAGGCATTTTTTACCCACAACGGTATCATGCCCAATCATCACCAGATTATCGAGTTTGGTCCAGTCGCCTATGGTGGTATCCCCGCTCACGCCTCGATCGATGGTGCAGTTGGTACCTATATCTACATGGTCACCGATCACCACCCGACCTTTGGAAAGCATTTTGTCGCGGCCATAGGAGCGTCCTTTGAAATAAAAGGCCTCGCCACCGAGTACAGTGCCGGAATTGATACAAACTTCTTTGCCCAGGATACAATGGTCATAGATCGTTACATTGGCGTGAATCAGGCTGTTGGCTCCAATTCGTACAAAAGACCCAATCACGGTGTTGTGGCCGATTTCAACCCCGTCCTCTAATACGACCCCCTCTCCAAACACTACGTTTTGCCCGATCCGGACCTCTTTACCCATTTGAGGCGTGCCAACTGTATCAAGGGGTATTCGTGGCTGAAAATGTTCAGTAAGTCGGTTATAATCCCGGAATGGATCGTCGCTGATCAGCAGCCCTTTTCCTGCCGGAGGATCAACTTTCTTATTAATGATGACGGTAGTTGCAGCACTTGAAAGGGCTTTTTTATAATATTTCTCAATATCTACAAAGGTGATATCTCCCGCTTCCACAATGTGAATCTCATTGAGTCCGGTAATGAGATGGTCTGCTGGTCCGGCGAATTCACATTGCAGGAGCTGGGCGATTTCTTTCAGGGGGTATGCACGTGATAACTTCATATATAGATACTGTATCAGGGGTTGGCTGCAAGTTTGCCAATTATCGTGCGAAATTCAGCAAAATTCCAATTTTTCGGAAATCCTTTTTAAGCTGATCGATCAAATCAGCGGATTTTCCACAAATTTGAACAGCCGCTAGCGATTTTTCGCAGAGAGCGGAGGCGAATAAAGTTCTAATCCTTTGGAATTTAGGCACTAAGACCTAACTTTGCAGCCTACTTAATATCACGAAAAGACTCGCTACATGGAATTAATGTACATCTTGCCCCTTGCGGGCGTCCTTGGTCTACTTTACACCTTCTGGAAATCTTCCTGGGTAAACAAGCAGGAAGTCGGTGACGCAAAAATGGCCAAAATTGCGGAGCACATCGCTACTGGCGCAATGGCATTTTTGAAAGCAGAATATCGGGTCCTCTCGATTTTTGTCGTTGCAGTTGCAGTATTACTGGCAATTAAAGGCTCCACTGAAGCTACCTCCAATTTTTGGGTCGCTTTCTCCTTTATAGTAGGGGCTATTTGTTCGGCTTTGGCTGGATTTATCGGCATGCGTGTTGCGACCAAAGCAAACGTAAGAACGACTCAGGCTGCTCGTACTTCTCTCGGTAAGGCCCTCGAAGTGGCATTCGCAGGCGGATCGGTTATGGGAATGGGCGTTGTAGGACTCGGCGTGCTGGGTCTTGGTTTATTGCTGATCATGTATCGCAACATGGAGTTTGGCAATAGTACAGACTTTAGCGCAACTGGAGATGGTCGTGCAGAATTGGAGATGGTACTGAATATTATTTCAGGGTTTTCCCTCGGAGCTTCTTCTATTGCATTATTTGCACGTGTAGGAGGAGGGATTTATACCAAAGCTGCGGATGTAGGCGCTGACCTGGTTGGAAAAGTGGAAGCCGGTATTCCGGAAGACCACCCCTTGAACCCAGCTACCATTGCTGATAATGTGGGAGATAACGTAGGGGATGTCGCCGGTATGGGAGCTGACCTCTTTGAATCCTATGTAGGATCGATCATCGGTACAATGGTATTGGGCGCAGCATTTGTTGCAAGTCCCGACTTCTTGTCTGGAGATCAATTTGGAGGCTTGAGCGCAGTGCTCTTACCTTTAACACTCGCAGCAGTTGGGATCGTTGTATCAATCATCGGTACTTTCTTTGTCAAAGTGAAAGAAGGTGGTGATCCCCACAGAGCACTCAATTTGGGTGAATTTGGATCTGCAGGCCTGATGCTGATTCTCTCCTACTTCATTATTACGATAATGTTGCCTGAGACATGGACCTTCAAAGGTGATGCATATACTTCCCTCGGCGTATTTATCGCTGTAATTACAGGATTGGTTGCTGGCTTGGGAGTGGGTAAGGTAACGGAATATTATACGGGTACGGGTACGAAGCCTGTTACAAGTATCGTTCGTCAGTCACTTACGGGTTCTGCTACGAATATCATTGCAGGATTGGGCGTAGGCATGATGTCTACTGCGATTCCGATTTTGCTGATTGCAGCTGCGATTATGATTTCACATCACTTTGCAGGCTTATACGGTATTGCGATTGCTGCAGTAGGAATGCTTGCGAATACCGGAATCCAGTTGGCAGTAGATGCTTACGGACCGATCTCGGATAATGCAGGTGGTATTGCTGAAATGGCAGAACTTCCCAAAGAAGTACGGAAGCGTACAGACAAACTGGATGCAGTAGGAAACACGACTGCGGCTATCGGAAAAGGGTTTGCAATTGCCTCTGCAGCACTGACTGCCCTGGCACTTTTTGCTGCCTTCATGCAGCAGGCAGGTATTGATACCATTAATATTGCCAATCCTAAAGTCATGTCAGGCCTGTTGGTAGGTGCGATGCTCCCATTTGTATTCTCTGCACTTGCGATGAATGCAGTAGGGCGTGCTGCTATGGCTATGATCGAGGAAGTACGTCGCCAGTTTGCCAATATCCCGGAACTCAAAGCAGCCCTCGCTGTGATGAAAAAGTATGACGCTGACATGAGTAAGGCGACACCAGAAGATCAGGCGATTTTTGACGCTGCTGATGGAAAAGCCGAATATGACAAATGTGTGGAGATTTCAACTACTGCTTCTATTAAAGAAATGGTAGTGCCAGGTGTTCTTGCGATTGTCGCGCCTGTTCTGGTTGGGTTCCTTGGAGGCGCAGAAATGCTCGGTGGACTACTCGCAGGGGTAACCTCAGCGGGTGTACTCATGGCGATATTTCAGTCAAATGCGGGTGGTGCATGGGATAATGCCAAGAAGATGTTTGAAGAAGGCGTAGATATCAATGGAACGAAATACCTCAAAGGTTCTGAGCCACACAAGGCTGCAGTAGTAGGAGATACAGTAGGAGATCCATTCAAAGATACTTCCGGTCCTTCCTTGAATATTCTCCTGAAATTGATGTCAGTAGTAGCATTGGTCATCGCACCGACATTGGCAACCATCGGTCCTAACGGCCTCTTGGGATCAAATGAAGAGAAAGCCCCGATCGAAATCGTTTTGCCAGGTGAGGCTGCGCAGGAAACTGCGACTGGTATTCCCGTCTATGAGGATGGGGTAGCACCGGTTCAGGTGGATGAGACAAGCGCAATAGAAAAAGAATCGGTAGAGGTATTGCCTGTTCAGCTCGAAGGAGTTGAGCCAGAAACCTTGCCAGATGCGCTGTCCAGCTAACGAAAATTGTGAAATTGAATATGTGAAAGGGAGCCTTCGGGTTCCCTTTTTTGTGTAATCCCCTAACAATTCTTTGCTTGTTGAGGTTGCCTAGTAACCGTACCTTAGAATTTATTCAGCTCAATAGAATCGATATGTTGCGAATAGACTGGAAGATATGCTTACTGACCTTTGGGCTATGCGTTGCTAACCTCCTGGGAGTGGCACAACAGAAATACTGGATTATGTTTACCGATAAGGGCGACATTTCCAGCTACACGGCTGAAATGATTTTGTCGCAACAAGCGCTTGAAAACCGACTGCGGCAGGGCATTGAACTGGATACTTATGATTATCCGGTCTCGCAAGCCTATTTGAATGCCTTACAGGCAAAAGGGATCACTGGAGTTCGAACTTCCCGATGGTTCAATGCGATCTCAGCTTATTTAACCGAAAATCAAATCCAGGAACTCGCTTCGGAATCTTATATCCGCTCCATACGACGAGTTGGCGGGTATGCGCGAGTGAGTGAGGTGGAGCTGGATTGTGAGGAGGTCGCGCCGATTGATACGTTTACCCGACAATTGACAATGGTGGGCCTGGATGCCTTGCATGAACAGGGATATGATGGGGAGGGCGTACGGATTGCTGTTTTTGATAATGGATTTAGAAATGGGAGTTCATTGGAAGCATTTTCTCATATTTTTGATGAGAATCGACTGATCGCTACCCGGGATTATGTAGAACCCGGACATGATGTGTTTGCGGATTGTAATGGGAGCTGCCGTCATGGAACGAATGTGTGGTCCATTTTAGCAGGAGATATTACCGGGAAATTAAGAGGGTCTGCTCCAGGAGCGAGTTTTATTCTCCTTCGTACCGAAAACGATAATTCTGAGACCCATCAGGAAGAGGACAACTGGCTGGCTGCGGCTGAATATGCAGATAGCCTGGGAGCACAAGTATTCACGACCTCTTTGGGGTATTTTCTCTTTGACTCAGGAGAAGGGAACTATACACAGGATGATTTAGATGGAAATACGGCCATCATCACCCGCGCTGCTGATATGGCAGCATCACGCGGGATACTGGTCGTCAATAGTGCCGGAAATGCCGGAGAACGGGGGATTAGCCCGCCCGCAGATGGCGATTCAGTATTGGCGATTGGGTCTGTAAATCAATGTGAAGAGTACAGCTTGTTTAGCAGCCATGGCCCTTCCGCTGATGGACAGGTAAAACCTGACCTCGCCGCGATGGGAGAAGCCACCTTTTATTCCAATTCTGCGGGAAACGTAACCCGCGGTAATGGCACCTCTTACAGTGCGCCGATTGTAGCCGGACTAGCCGCTTGCCTGATCCAGGCAAACCCCAATGCTACTGCCCACGACGTTTATCAGGCATTGATCAGATCGGCAGACCGATATGAAGCTCCAGACCATTTGTACGGCTACGGGATACCCGATGGCCCGACTGCCTTAGGCTTATTGCAGGAAGTACAACTCGCAGATGGAGTATCAGGGATTGTATATCCCAATCCCAATGAAGGATCGTTCCAGGTTGCCCTGGCAGGTCGAAATATAGAACATGCCGTGCGGGTAGAATTGTTTGACATTGCCGGACGCCGTGTCCTGGGACGGGAATTTGGCCCGGGAGAAGGAGGCAATCAACTGCTGCTCGAAACCCACTTGCCAGATGGCTTATATTTCCTTCAGGTAATTGATAAAGAGGAAAAGCGTCGGTTATACCAGGAAAAAGTGTTAATTCAAGGAGAGAATTAAATCCTTTTTACGAGTACGCTTAAGCCTCGACCTATGCCTATACTATTTGATAGTTTTGATGAATGGCGTTTGTATTGTGAGAAGCACCAGTTAGCCGCATGGGAGCCTGTATTGATCTATGAACAAGAACAAAAAGGCCGTACCGAAGCCCTGATCTGGGCGAAACTGGATCAGGCCTATGCTGTCATGAAAGACGCCGTTGCAACTGGGTTGGAAAAAGATATGACCTCCATTTCCGGTATGATTAATAATGGCGGAAAAAAAGTGCGGGATTGTGAAATTGCCGTATTAGGAGAAGAATTTAAATTATTAGTTGCCAATACGCTGGCCGCCAAAGAATTGAATTCCTGTATGGGAAGAGTAGTGGCCGCGCCGACTGCGGGTGCATCTGGAATCATGCCGGGTATTTTGGTGACCCTTGATTCGCTGCACAATATTCCTCACCAGAAGATGCTGGAAGGGATGCTTGTAGCGGCTGGAATCGCCTTGATCATTGAAAAACGAGCTTCGATTGCCGGTTCAGTGGGGGGGTGTCAGGCTGAAACAGGTACAGCTGCAGCTATGGGAGCCGGGGCCATCGTGCATTGCCTGGGGGGATCCTTAGCAGAAATATTCGAATCGGTAGCGATTACCATCATGAATATGTTGGGCTTGATTTGCGATCCGGTCGCCGGTCTGGTAGAGGTGCCCTGTGTGAAACGAAATGCTTCCGGAAGTGTGATTGCTTTTTCTGCAGCCCAAATTGCCCTGGCAGGAGATTCGGCTATTATTCCTGTGGATGAGGTCATCGATGCCATGGGAGAAGTAGGCTCCTCCATGGAAGATAAATACAAGGAAACGGCCCTCGGCGGAATTGCGGATACCCCTACTGCTCGTGAAATTGAAAAACGCGTGCTCGTCCAGGAAGCAGAAGAATTGGACGAATCCTAGACCTTGCTGATTTATAAGTGTCTCTGATGAAATTCCCAAACTCATAATCGGGGATTTGGTATGTAATTTGCAGTTTCATTATTCGACTTTTGGAAATGTCAACCTCCTCCCTCTTAGCTTCTCTCATTATGCGTAAAGGATTTAGCTTTTTATGTCTGCTTTTGTTGGTTACTCAAGTAACGCTTGCAGATAAAGTAATATCTGACCTGAATTTTCTGAAGGGAGATTGGGCGATTATTGGTGTGCCAGTACACAACTATCAAATGTTGCCCATACAGAATGAACTGAAAACATTTCTGTCCAAGGATCGTGCATTGATGCTGGAAATTCAGGCCAAATGGGATTTGCCGGTAACGTTTGAAGATAAATGCGACTACCACTACGCCTTGAAGTTTTATAAGGATGGCCTGTTGATGAAAACCCTCAACCTCAATCTTCATTGTGGATACTTGTCAAGTGATGGACTTGCCTATGAGTTTAATCCTGCTGAGTTTGAACGGTTTCGTACCCGTTCCGCCCCTGTAGGCTGGTCTCGGATCAGTTTTGCAGACCTGGGCCGACTGAAAGATGCTGTTTCCAAACTTGATCGCGCCGATGAGGTGTATTGGTATGAAGACGTAGAACCCTACCGATATTCAGGTTTCTTTATGGTAAGTGCCAATCGTCTTCCGTGGAATGCTGATTTGGATTCTCTGGAGCAGGAAGTGCATAAAATGGTTCAGAAACGTGGAGGGAGTAATCAATTTTACCTCAAAAAATACTATCACCTGATACAAGGCGATCACCTATTTGCACGATATCTCGTCAACTGTGAAGAATCGCTAGCCAATAAAATTGATCAGGGAAACCAATACCTCGGTTGGCGCTCCCATTTGCATAATACTGACTCGGTTCGAATTGTGGCAATTGGGATCAACCAACGCAGATACTGGGAGTTGATGAATCGATAAGGGAGCAGGTGAATCCGTGCTTATTAAGTGTTTTCGACCTCTTCGACCATTTCCATTACTTTCTCTTTCAGGCTTTCTTTATAGGCCTGAAGGCGTGATGCGATCTCCCGATCTTGTATCCCGAGCATCTGCACGGCGAGAATTCCCGCATTTTTTGCACCATTTAGCGCAACCGTTGCTACGGGTACCCCGGAAGGCATCTGCAAAATCGATAGAATAGAATCCCACCCATCGATAGAATTAGAAGATTTAACAGGTACGCCAATAACCGGCAAGGTAGTAACAGAGGCAACCATTCCCGGCAAGTGAGCGGCACCGCCTGCGCCTGCGATAATCACTTGCAGCCCCCGTTCACGTGCGGACTCAGCATATTCAACCATTCTTTGCGGAGTCCGGTGTGCTGATACAACAGTCATTTCGTAGGGAATACCGAATGTATTCAGGATTTCAGCAGCTTGATTCATGACCGGGAGGTCAGACTTACTGCCCATGATAATACCAATTCGTGCCATATAATCAGGAAGCTTCGTGATGGAATTTTAGAATCTCATGTAAAGATACGTTGTCTGGGGAAATA
>CAYGTH010000017.1:13519-34374 GCA_964352745.1 uncultured Bacteroidia bacterium | reverse complement strand
GACCTGGCAGAGAAATAATTCGCCCGATGAGTTCGCCTTCTGTGCGAACCACCTCAATTTTCATTCCCTGATATTGGTCATCCACCCGAATCCATTGTCCGAGGATCTCTGAATGATTGGAGCGCTCAGCTTTCGGGGAAAATGAAAGGAGAAAAAAGAGTATAGGCAGAAAAAGCTGCATGATGCCTCAAGATACGAAAGTTCGAATAAAACGGAATAAGGATTCCCTTCAAATCTTCTTATTCAATCTTCCGCTTCATCGGAATTCCATTTTCCTCTTCGTACAAATAGCCCTCAAACCAGATTCTGACAATGCCCGTTACGGTAGGCCTGCGGAGGAAATAATAATATTGGGTGCGGTTGGGAAGGAGGGTGAAATAATAGGTATCCAGGTAGCCATTGGGCGTTTCAAAATGATAATACAAGAGTCGACCATCGGGGTGGAGGATCGAATCGGTCAGCATAAAGGTCGGATCAAAGGCTACGATAATGGAGTCTCCCCGGTGGATGACATCAAAATTGGGAGCTACGTTTTCTACCTGCGGATGAAATATTCGGGCAGCATCCGGCACGCCATATCCCAGGTAATAATCATAATAAGGATAATAATGGCCTAGCCGACAAATTTGATCAAATACCTCCTGACTTTTTACTTCCGGTGTGCGCTGAAACATGCAGGCTGCAAGCCCGGCGATCAGCGGAGCTGAAAAGGAAGTCCCTGCGCTGATATCGAATTCATCTTTTTTTAAGGCTGCAAGCACATAGGCCGGAGCTGCAACATCGGGTTTTCTGCGTTTTTCCGCATTGGGACCGACAGAAGCAAACTTAATATGCATGGGCAGCATAGGCATCGACCCGCCTACGGATAGGACGCTGGGCACATCAGCAGGCGCTCCCATGTATCGCCAGTCCGATTCGCCCTCATTCCCCATCGCACACACGACGAGAATTCCTTTTTTTGCAGCGATAGCGGCGGCCTGACTCACCGGAGCTGTCCGGCCATTCATATCTCTGTAGGTATATCGCTTGAAGGTATAGGTAACGGAGGAGGTAATGATCTGCGCACCTTTTTGGTCTGCCCATTCGGCGGCGGCAATCCAATGGTCTTCTTCTACGGCTTTTTCTTTTCGTTCATGCTCGATTCGGGCCAGGAGAAAGGTCGCATCTTTTCCCGCGCCGAGTTGTCGGCCCTGATATTCCCCCGCAATACAACTCATTACCTGCATGCCGTGTCGGGAATGCCGATAGACCATTTCGCCACCGCCATAAAAGTCTCGGGTGGCATCGATCTGATTTTGGGCGAATACCTGCTTGAGGGCAGGATGGGTGTCTGCCTCTTTGAAGCCCGTATCAAATATGGCAATCCGGACGCCTTTGCCCGTTAGCTGATGTGCTTCAAGGCTGTCGAAATTCATTCGTGCGCGCTGCATAGAAAGCAGCGTATCAAATTTTCCTTGCGTCCTCGTTGTGATATCGGGCATCCGGCTGATGTGTTTTTCCGCATCAAAAGGCTCGATATCTTTGACAAAAGGGAATTGGGCTACTTGCCTGATCTGTTCAGGAAAAGCTGAGACCGTAATGGCATTGAGCCAGCGGAGTTGGTACCTGATCGAATCGACAGCCTTGGAAACCTGATTTACATAGTCCTGACTGAGGGGTAAATCCTGAAAATCATAAGTCGGTAGCTGGTGAATTCTCCTTCTTTCAAGTGCAGATTCTTCAAAATAAATAGCCGGATCAAAGTTCGTATTCGGCTTATCTGTTAAATAGACATAGAATAAGTCCTGAGCAGATAGAAATACTGGCGTACACATGATCCAAATAAAAATGCTAATCAATCCCTTCACTCGGTACATATTTATTATTTCTATCGTTTGATTACTTGAGATAAA
This sequence comes from uncultured Bacteroidia bacterium, assembly GCA_964352745.1. GTDB lineage: Bacteria > Bacteroidota > Bacteroidia > J057 > J057 > CAYGTH01. Next base: position 32,482 of record CAYGTH010000017.1, on the reverse strand, counting down.
TACTCTCATTCCCTTAAAAATATTTGATAACTTTACATAAAAATTCTGATCGATGAAATCCAATACTCAATCTATTTGTTACATCCTGGTAGCCGTCGGCTTATTGATTTCAACCCTTTTTATGCAGGCCTGCACCTGTAAAAATTTCACTTGTCCAGATGAAACTCCCCGAAATGCAGATGCCATTGGCATTGCGGTTAGCGAAGATACGGTTTCCGGCGATGGGTTTTTTGTAGGAGAATTGAGTGAAATCAGGATCATTAAAACTACCAGAACGAGCCCTGTCGAATATCTGGATACAATCGTACCTCCAGCGGGAGTAACCCGTGTAGCCAGTCTGGTAATCGGTCCCAGTACTTTTTTTGAGCCCGATACCTGGACAGATTTCGATTACATCATCGAGAATGATGATCCAGCTGTTTTCCATATTATTTCTGACATTAAGGTTGGAGGAGAATTGGAAGAGGGAACCTGCTGTGAGATGTATACGAATACCGAGAAACAATACCTGTGGGATGGTCAATTGGTCGCCGATCCATTTTTTGTCCCGCTTATTCTCAGATAATCCCATCATCAACATGTCAACGGATCACGAAGGATTCATGCGGGAAGCATTCCGAATTGCAGAAGAAAATGTGCGTTTGGGAAAAGGAGGTCCTTTTGGGGCAGTTGTGGTACGTAAGGGCGAGATTCTTGCCCGAGCGTCCAACGAAGTTACTTCCCGGCTGGATCCGACTGCGCATGCAGAAGTGATGGCCATTCGGAAAGCCTGCGAAGCAATCGGCGATTTTCAATTGGAAGATTGCGTGATTTACACCAGTTGTGAACCCTGCCCCATGTGTTTAGGAGCCATTTACTGGGCCCGACCCCTTCAGGTCTATTATGGAAATGCGCGGGAAGATGCGGCTACTATCGGTTTTGATGATGAATTCATTTACCAGGAAATAGGTCGCCCTATCGCTGAGCGCAACATCCCCATGATCCAATTACTCCCTGAAGAAGCCAAAACCGCATTCGACCTGTGGACAGGTAAGGAGGATAAAGTGGAATATTAGGAGAGGAGTCAGGGGTCAGGAGTCAGGGGAGAGGGAAGAAGAAAGAGGGAAGAAGAAAGAGGAAAGAAAAAAGAGGAAAGAAGGAAGATCGAAGAAGAAAGAGGGGAGCGAAAAGAGAATTTCTGTCTCCTGTCTTTTTTCTTCCATCTTTTTTCTCTTATCTACTTCCCCGCTTACAACTTCACAAAGGCAGCACTATGCTGGCCCCATTCTCCACTGACTTGTACCCAGTAGATGCCTTTTGTGATACCGCCCAGTTCAATCTGGGCCTCCGTACCAAACCCGGCTTTGAGGGGCGCAAGGACCTGGCGACCCCAACTATCAATGATCCGGATATGATTCCAGGAAGTCGGCTGCCCGAAGTTCAGGTAAATCCTGTTTTGGGCAGGATTGGGGTATAAGCTGACAGAGTTTGAAGAACGATTGAGATTACGGATATGGGTCAACTCATCTGTTGGCACAAAATGGGCTACGCTCACAGTTTGGGGTACGGGAACTACACTGGTAATGGTGTCATTGAACCAGGACTCCACGGCTTGCCCTCCCAATTGATCATACGTCATGAGGACTTCTTCCTGCTCGTCATACGCCAGAGAAACGGATTCTACAGAGGGATCGATATAGAGGCTGTCGGTCGGAATATGGTAGTGGCTTTTGTGATAGAGTAAATAGATACGATCTCCGGCAGGAACTAGTGGAAAAGGGTTGGGATAAAACTCAACATAACGAACCGAATCTAATGTCAAGCTTTGGCGTGAAAGGCGGAACAAGCTGAAACGAACGGCGCCAGTCGCATAATCCAGGATGAAGTAGGAATTGCCTTGGACCACTGTTCCCCATTGAATCCAACCGTCGAACCAGGGGTGGGTAGCAGTAACCCGTCGAACAGTATCCCGGAGATTCATATCGATTACGGTAATCTGATTACCATGACTGACATAGGCACTATCCCCCAGGACCCATACATCAGTTGAAGGAGGGACCCGCGCTGAATCCAGTGAAAAATACAGGCTATCCCCTGTGATATCCCAAACGCGAAAGTAGGGCTTCCGATAGGACGTAAATACCAGCTTGTTTTGCCAATGGGAAAGTTTATTGGGAGACACTTTGGGGATACTGTCCAGGAATTCATCAGAATTCAAATCATAGCGACGAATATGAGTACTGTCTGTAGGGTGGTAGATAGCTGCCGTATAGAGGACGCCCTCAAAAGAGGTCATATCTGTCAGGTTAGCAGAATCAATCTGCTTGTAGCTTTGATCAGCATAGTCAATATACCCCAAATCACCAATTGAATTGCCGGTTGTTGGTAAGGTGTAGAGATATAATTTCCCATCCGGGACCTGGGCGCTGGCGATTGACAAACAAGCAAACAGGAGAAGTATCCATTTCATAGCGGTGAATTTGGAGCGTGAGTAGGATATAAATTGCGTAGCGCTATCCAATAGACGGCCAGGAAAGCCTGTCTGCTGCATCCCCAAAAAGAAAAACCCGAGGACTTACCCTCGGGCTCATAGATGCAAATTTCAACCCTAAAAACCTCTAAAAATTTACTACTACTTATTGCGATTAAAAGTCAGTCAGTTGTTTGCGGAGTTCCTGTAGTTTTTCTACCTCCTTCGCAATTTTTGTAATCTGACTTTCTTGATTTCCTGTATTTTTTTCTATGTCGGACTGATTCTCAATAAGCTTCTTTTGTAGTTTTTCGATTTCCTTTTCCATATCCGTCCGCTCCTTTTCCAATTGCCTGGCCGTTTTTTCCAAATCAGCCTGTTCCTTTTCTTCAGTAGCAATCAAAGCAGTCTGGACTTCTACCGCAGCTTGCATTTCCATGCGCTTGGCACCTTTATCGAGGCTGACCAGCATTCTCTCGGCAGCATTAAGTTCTGTGCTGTATTTGTCGGCAGTGTAGAAGTTGTCATGTCCGGGTGAGATAAAGAAGGTAACCTTTGTCATGGCGGCACCTGGGTTTCCGCCTTCTTCTATCCGGTAATAGTAATTGAGTGTCGCGTCAGAAACTTCTGGGAGTACAATCGCCTCATACATATACAGGCCTTTGCCCATGTTTTTTGCTTTAGCTTTGGAGTCAGCTGCTACAAATTTTTCTGTCAATGCTGCTGTTACATATTCCTCACTTCCATCGATTAAAATGGCCATTCCCGGAGCTTGTTCTGCTACTTTTTTGGTAAGTGCATAGCGACCTTGTACGGCTTCCTGAGCGACTACGAAAGAAGAAGTTGTAAATAGGAGGGCAAGTATCAGTAATATGTTTTTCATAATTCGGAATTTGTCTTATCTCTTTTGCTATTAAGATGGCCCCAAGGTTGAAAGGTCACTCAATCAGACAAGCATATTTCCAAATGGCATGAAAAAAGCTATCGAACTCGGGAAGTACCCGCTACGATATTTGCCAAATAAATTTCCGGCTCCTTTCCAAATGCCAATAAATAGGCTGCGGATATGGATTGGCTAAAGGATTCAGCAGCATCTCTTTCTATGAGGTTAATCGTACAGCCGCCAAATCCGCCGCCCATCATGCGAGAACCCAGAATATGGGGATTGTCGCGTGTCTGATCTACCAGGAAATCCAGCTCGGGACAACTCACTTCATATTCATGTTGCAGGCCAGCATGAGAGGCATACATAAGAGAACCGAAAGTTGAGAGATCACCTGTTTCCAGCGCAGCGCAGGCATCCAGGACCCGCTGATTTTCTTCGATCACATAATGGCATCGCTGGAAGGTGATCGGATCCATTTCACTGCGGCATCCTTCCAGTAGGGCAATATCTGCATCCCGAAGGCTTTTGATGAAAGGCGTATGCTGACTGAGAATAGCTACTCCGGCTTCACATTGCTGCCGACGGGTATTATAAGCCGAATCTGCCAGGGAATGACTGACCCGGGTATTGCAGAGCATGACGAGGTAATTGCTCAAGTTAAGTGGGAAATGACTGAACTCAAGGGAACGACAGTCGAGTCGGATCACATGATTTTTCTTGCCGTGCATATTGGCAAACTGATCCATGATGCCACATTTTACTCCCACAAACTGATGCTCTGCTGCTTGTCCGTATTGTGCGATAGTAGCCGTGTCCAGCCCAAGGTCGAGCATTTCGTTTAAGCCAAAAGCAAGCCCGCATTCCAGCGCAGCAGAGGAAGAAAGTCCCGCTCCAATGGGAATGTTACCCCCAAATGCACAATCAAACCCAGGGATCTCTGCCCCATTTTGTTGCAAGACCTGCACGACGCCCATGATGAAATTTGGCCAACCTCGATCTGTCTTGGAAAAGTTTCGCAAATCAAATTCAAAGGAAGCCTCCATATCTGTCGCAAACAGCCGTACAGTATAAGGGGTTTGATTTGGAGCGATTGCCAGATGGATTTCTTTATCGATGGCTGCAGGTAATACAAATCCGTCATTATAGTCGGTGTGCTCCCCGATTAGGTTGATCCGACCGGGTGCCCGAACGAGGAGGGGATTCCCTGTAAAATGTTCCTGATAGGCGGCTAAAACCTGAGTTTGTGTCATGAAAAGATAATTGCTGGATGAGCGCGTAAAGGTAAATGCTTCTGATAATAATGCAAGTAAGGGGAGGGGAACCTGTAGTGAGGTATAGCTATAATCCGGCAGAATGCGAAGGCCCTCAAAGGTGCTGACAGGCGCGAGTAATTTGCCGTTGATAACATACCTAATACGGGCAGAAGCGCAAATAATCGATTCAATCGGACTCTTGTATTTTTCAGGATTCGGTGTTTTCTTTGAGTGAAATGAAAAAACCGGACAAGCTGTACGAACTCATCCAGTCCATGTCCATGTCGGAGAAACGGTATTTTAAATTATATGCCAGCCGCCATACGATTGGGGAGAAAAACAACTACACCACATTGTTCGATGTGATGGAGGAGATGTTGATTTATTCTTCCGCTGAGCTATTAGCGCTCCTGAAAAAACGAAAAGTAAGCACCCGGCACATTTCCTCAGACAAAAACTATCTCTATCACCTCATTTTACGTGGGCTAAGTGCTTACCATACCGGTAAGACGGTGAGCCTGGAAGTAAAAGAGCTTTTGCATCAGATTGAGATTCTCTACCTAAGGGGTTTCTACGATCATTGCTTGCCCATTTTGAAGAAGGCAATGAAGAAATCGGAAAAATATGACCTGTATCCGATGACGCTGGAAATTGCTTCCTGGCAGCGGAAAATTTTACGCAGGGAAGGGGACCTTGAGAGGGTAATGGAATCACTCAATGATTCGATGAACCACATGGCTTTATTGGATAACCTGAATGCTTATATGAAGCTGTATTTTCAGATTAGCCGATTGCAGGCCAGAAAGGACAAAGTACGCTCTTTGGAAGACAGGGCCATTTATGATGAGTTTATTATTCATCCGTTTTTAGAAGACGAGTCCATTGCACTCACTCATATGGCCCGGATCTATTTTTGGCGTTGCCATGCCCGTTATAATTATGTGGTGGATGAGCCAACTGAAGAACTGGCGGCCAATGAACGCCTCCTCAACCTGATGGAAGAAGATCCTGCCTATGTACAGGAATATCCTTCAGAATATATTACGGTACACAGCCGAATTCTCAACTTGAAACGGAATCGTTCGGATGAAGAGTTTGAAGGCGAATTGAAAACGTTTCGCGACTTCCCTAACCAGCTCAAGCGTTCCCGGCGAAAGCTGGAGGCGGAAGTCGACTCCCTATCTGTTTTAATAGAGATGAGGAGGATGCTGGAAAATCGAAAATTTGGTATGGCAGTACGTATCTTTTCTGATTCTACTGCTGTTTTGCAACGCTACCGACGCCTGATACCCGGCAAACGATTGGCACATTTTCATTATCTGCATGCCTATATGTTTGTTGGCATTGGAGAGTATGCAAAAGCTTTGCCTCACCTCAACCCGGTATTAAATGATAAATTTGATCAGGTAGGGATGGAGATCCAGACTTTTTCCCGGATGCTCAATTTGATCGTGCATTTTGAATTGGGAAATGATCGATTGCTCCGCTATAACACCGACGCAACTTTGCGCTATTTAAAGAAGAATGACTACTTGTATCCCGTTGAAAATTGCTTTATCGAATTGTTTCGCTCCCTGTTGAAATCCAAGACGAAAGAGCAGCAATACGATCACTTTCGCAGATGTAAGGCACAACTATCGGATCTGCTTCAGGACCATTATACCCGAAATACCCTTGCCTATTTTGATATGCAATATTGGCTGGAAAGAAAAATATCAGGGTAGCCGTTAACTTTCGCTCACTGAAAATAGCCTATGCCTTGGGCTCTTCAGTCACCTTTTTTTCTTGTTTAGGCTTCGGTAACAGCTGCTTCGGCTTTTTGATCATCTTTTCTTCCAGTGCCAGCTCCAGGACTTCGTCCATCGTCTCAACAAAGTGGATATCCAGCCCTGTCAAATAAGATTCTTTGATTTCCCCTACGTCTTTCTCATTGGCTTTGCACATGATCAGGGTCTTGATCCCTGCGCGTCCGGCTGCCAGCACTTTTTCCTTGATTCCACCTACAGGAAGTACTTTTCCCCGGAGGGTGATTTCGCCCGTCATTGCCAGCGAGGGTTTTACCAATCGTTGGGAGAAAAGCGAGGCCAAAGAAGTCAACATCGTAATACCCGCAGAAGGGCCGTCCTTAGGAATAGCTCCCGCAGGAATGTGGAGGTGGACATTCCATTTCTTGAATACCTCATACGGAATCCCAAATCTTTCACAATTGGACTTCAGCCACGTAAAGGCCAATGTCGCGGATTCCTTCATCACATTTCCCAGTTGCCCGGTCATGCTGAGGCTCCCATTTCCAGGAGTGAGAATAGATTCAATAAAGAGAATCTGCCCACCAACGGAGGTCCATGCAAGGCCAACTGCTACGCCGGGAACATCCAGCTTTTTGTATTGTTCGTTTTCATAGCGAGGAACCCCCAAAAACTGTTCAAGGTTCTTATCCGAAACAGAAACAGAAGTCTGGTCATTCATCACAATCTCTTTTGCTGCGCCCCGGCAAATGGCTGCCAGCTTTTGACTGAGCCCCCGGACACCAGATTCCCGTGTATAATTTTGAATAATGCGCTGCATGGCTTTTGGGCTTAGCTTCAGATTGGAAGCTTTCAATCCATGATCCTTGCGGGCTTTGGGCATGAGGTGCCGTTTGGCTATCTCCGTTTTTTCTTCTTGCGAATACCCATTGATCTCAATGATTTCCATCCGGTCACGAAGGGCAGGATGAATTGTTGAGAGGGTGTTTGCAGTCGCAATGAACATAACCCGGGAAAGGTCATATTCTACTTCCAGAAAATTGTCGCGGAAGGTGTTGTTTTGTTCAGGGTCCAGCACTTCCAGCAAAGCCGAAGAAGGGTCTCCACGGAAGTCATTGCCAACCTTGTCAATTTCATCCAGCATAAATACAGGATTGCTGGTACTTGTCTTTTTCAGACCTTGGACAATCCGGCCCGGAAGTGCACCGATATAGGTCCGGCGATGCCCTCTGATTTCCGCTTCATCGCGCGCGCCGCCCAGCGAAATTCTCAGAAATTCTTTATCCATCGCTCGTGCAATGGATTTACCGAGAGAAGTCTTCCCAACACCGGGAGGGCCGTAAAAGCACAGGATAGGTGCTTTTTTATCTGCCTTTAACCGCAACACCGCGAGGTATTCGAGAATCCGTTCTTTTACTTTCTCCAGGCCATAGTGGTCCTCATCGAGTACCTTTTGGACGTTCTGGAAATCAAAACTGTCTTCGGAGTAATTTTCCCAGGGCAGATCCAGTAACCACTCCACGTAATTCATTACGATGGAATAATCAGGCATTGCCGGAGTCAGTCGTCCAAGACGGGTCAGCTCTTTGTTGAAGGCTTTTTGCACTTCTTCCGGCCAGACTTTTTCTTCTGACCGTGCGCGCAATTCTTCTATTTCCGACTCGTAGGTATCCTCTCCCAGTTCATCCTGGATGGCCCGGATTTGCTGCCGGAGGATATATTCCCGCTGCTGTTGGTCGAGGTCAGTCTTTACTTTGATTTGAATTTCTTCACTGAGTTCGAGGACTTTTAACTCGCTGTGCAGGTATTGGAGCACGAGTTCGCCCTTTTCTGTGAGGGAATCCATCACAAGGAGTGCTTGCTTCTCTTCTACATCAAGGCTCAGATTTGATGCGATGAAGTGGGTGAGGAAGCTGAGGCTTTCAATGTTTTCGAGCGCAATTTTTGCTTCACTCGGAATATTAGGCGAAAGGTCGATGATTTTGGAGGCTTCCTCTTTGAGGTTGTACATCAATGCCCGTCCTTCGTCAATACCCGGAATAATCTCCTCGGTTCCGCCAATTTCTGCCCAGAAATAGGGGTCTTCCCGTACGTAACTGCGCACCTGAAACCTATTTCTACCCTGAATGACAATGGTGACACTGCCATCGGGCATTTTGATCATTTTGAGAATCTTTGCAATCGTTCCCTCTTCGTATAAATCACCCGGAGCGGGGTTTTCAATACTGATATTCCGCTGTGCCACCACTCCGATTCTTCGTTCCGGAGAGTTAAAGGCATCTTTAACCAAATGAATCGATTTATCGCGTCCCACGGTGATTGGAATGACCACGCCCGGGAAAAGTACAGTATTTTTAAGCGGTAAAATTCCGATTTGATCCGGGATTACATCCTCAAACTGCTCGTCTCCTTCCGGATCTGAAATTAAGGGGAAATCCGTGTCCATAAACCCTTCACTACCAAATTGAAAAAATGTCATATTGTCGGCATGCTATGATTCGGGCTGACAAATTGCCATAATGACAACGCCGGAATCGCTAATGTTCGTTAGTACAGCTATAAGTACAAAGGATATGCCCAAACCCAATTACCTGACAAAGGGGCTTGATCAGGCGAAATTTAACGGGGAAGACGAGCCCTTTTACCGGGATTTTCTCACTTTCTTTTCGCACAGAAAAAATTTCCCGGAAGATATTTATGGTTTTCTCAGATAAAGGTAAGAATTTTACGTCGCAAAATATGGCACAAGTTATGGAAATAGAATTTAAAGATGTTGTAGCGTTGACTGGAACGCCGGGACTTCACCGGATTGTAAAATCTGATGATAAGGCGATTGTGGTAGAATCAATGGATGAGCGGAAGCGCCGCCAATTGATCAAGGGAAGCATGATGGTCTCTAAACTATCTGATATCAGTATCTATACCGATTCGGACAGTGAGCCTTTGGTAGCCATCCTGAAAGCCATTTCTGAAAAATTTGCTGATGGGCTACCGGTTACCAAGAAAAGCTCAAATGCTGAACTGATGGGGTTCCTGGAAGAATTGCTGCCTGCCTTTGATAAGGAGCGGGTATATCCTTCTAATGTTAAGAAGCTGATTAGCTGGTACAAAATCATGAGTAGCTACAATATTGCCTTTGAACTCCCAACAGAAGAAGGCGAAGCGGAAGGAGAGGCAGAAGAGGTCGTAGCTGAAGCGGTGGAAGCTGTTGAAGTAGTGGAAAAGAAAGAAAAAAAGAAGCCGGCTAAAAAAGCTGCCAAGGCAGACAAAAAATAGCAGGCCGGTACAGGACCCGGACGATTATGTCGCTTCATCCCCAGACAGTCCATTTCCCGATTGCCTTGCTGCTTGTGGCAGGTGTTCTATACATATTGCCTTTTTGGAAACGAGATCCCCTGTATGAACGGGGGGGATTTCTCCTTCATATTGCAGGAGTCGTAACGTTGGTGTTGGCAATTTTGACAGGGATGCAGGCTGAGGCTGAAATTGTTCACACACAAGCGATTCACCAACTCGCCCGAAACCATGAATTGTTAGGCTATGCCGCTGTTTGGCTGTTTGGGATGCTGCTGGTGTGGCGATATTTGCGGCAATCGGCAGAAAGTCAGATCGAGAAAATCCTGTTTGTTGGCGTTTTCTGGGCATTGCTGGGCCTGATGGGCTACTCTGCTCATTTGGGAGGTAAAATGGTCTATGAAGAGGGGGCAGGCGTAGCACCTATGGAGCAAATCCTCCGGGATCAGTTTCAGCAAGAACAAGAGTAAATAAGTGAGTAAGCAGGGGCTGGGGGACATTTCAATAGGAGCGGAAAGCTTCTTAACTTGACTCCCCGAAATACCCTAATATGACTCACGAAGAAATCCTCCAACAAGTTTCCCAATATCCGGGTGCGAAAGTAAAGCTGGCCATTGTTGATATCGATGGCATTTTACGAGGTAAAGTTATTCATCGCGATAAATTTGCCTCCATTGTCTCCGATCGGTTTGGGTTCTGTGATGTGATCTTTGGCTGGGATGCTGCTGATGAAGCTTACGACAATGCACAGGTGACAGGCTGGCATACCGGGTATCCGGATGCCCTTGCACGTATTGACCTCGATACCTTTAGGAAGGTGCCCTGGGATCACGATATTCCCTTTTTTCTGGCTGATTTTTGCGATCGGGAAGAGCAGGTTCTTCCGGTTTGCCCCCGTAATCTCCTGCGTGGGATTCGTCAGCAATGCTTGGATGCGGGGTTTGCCCCTGTCTTTTCACAAGAGTTTGAGTGGTTTAATTTTCAGGAAACCCCTGAAAGCCTGGATGCCAAAGGGGGCGTGAATCCACAGCCCATGACACCGGGGATGTTTGGCTATTCGCTGCTTCGCAGTTCCTATAAAAGCGACTTTTTTAATGACCTCTTTGATTTATTGGGGAAGTTTGATATACCAATAGAGGGGATTCATACGGAAACAGGACCAGGCGTATATGAGGCTGCGATTTTGTATGATGATATTATGATAGCTGCTGACCGGGCAGTTCTCTTTAAAACCGGCGTAAAAGAAATCGCCTATATGCATGGCCTGATGGCAAGTTTTATGGCAAAATGGCGGGAAGACCTGCCCGGTTGCAGTGGGCATGTGCATCAGAGTTTGTGGGATGTCGATCGAAAGCAGAATTTGTTTCACGGCCCGGAGAATGAACACGGCATGAGCGAATTAATGCAAAGCTATGTAGCGGGTCAGTTGAAATGCCTGCCTCACATACTGCCGATGTACGCCCCGACGATCAATAGCTATAAGCGCCTCGTAGAAGGGGCCTGGGCTCCCACCACGGTTACCTGGGGACGTGATAACCGGACTACCGCATTGCGGGTGCTGACAGGAGGAGAAAAATCTTCCCGTCTCGAAACGCGTGTATGTGGATCGGATACTAATCCTTATCTGGCGATGGCAGCTTGCCTGGCCAGTGGCCTGTATGGCATTCGCCATGGTCTCAAACTGGAACAGCCCCAGGTGATTGGCAATGGGTATGAAGCCTTTGAGTATGGAGTGCTACCGCGCAACCTGGATGAGGCCACCCAGGCGATGAAACAATCTGAAATCGCACGTGAGATTTTGGGAGAAGCCTTTGTCGATCACTTTGTGCGTACCCGCGAGTGGGAGTGGAGGCAATTCGCAAAATCTGTTACCGATTGGGAGGTGCGCAGGTATTTTGAGGTGATCTGATTCGTATTTCGAGACCCCCTTTTTTATTTCACGCAAAGCCGCAGATCCGCAAAGGAAGAAGGACTTTAGATGAAATTTTGAATTTGAGATTGCACTTTGAATTTGAACTTGTCAGCCGCCAAGATTGAAACCTACTCTGTGCCTCCGTGTCTCTGTGTTCAATAAATTTTGCCAAATACCAAGGCCCTCAATCCCCTTGAAACAACTGCTCCACGAGGTCAATGTACTGCTGCATGGCATCGGCCTTTTCGGTTCCGAGGAAGTCTTTCCATGCATTGTATTTTGCCTGGGCAACAAAATCAAACATGCCGGGATTTTCAATGTTAATGTCTCCGATAGTGGCTTGCTTTTTTAGCGCATAAAGGCGCAACAGCGTCTGGTTGTCAGGTTTTTCGGGGAGACTCATCACCCGCCCCACGGCTGCGTTAAACTGCGTTTCGAGTTCCATAGTGTTTTGATTGTTTGGTTTCGGAAGATACGAAAATTTCTCTGGATGGGATTTGCTGGCATTGGGGAGATTGTAACCTGAGTAGGGCTTTACCGTAAGAATCAACGCTGGCGCACTTTGGTTTGATACTTTGCTGATTTCCCTTCTGTAGCAAAGTTTTTTTCATACGCACTTGATATCGATTTAGGAAGTAACGTCTACCTGACGCAGGGCTATCGTGTATTGCGATGGGCTGCTCACGTTCTTTTCGCTATGACCATGTGTTTCACCCTAAATCACGTCTCATATGTTAGGATTCCTGAAGCAAACAAGCAGGGCCGAGTTAGTGGAGATGGCAGACATGAAATTGTTGGCGCAGTATCATTCGGGAAATGAAGAGGCTATTGGGATATTATTTCAGCGGCATTACAATGAGTTATTCCACCTGGCCTGGTCGGTGCTAATCGACAAGGTGTACGCAGACGAAATTATTTCACAGGTGCTGGAGGAATACTTGAAAACGCCGCGACGGAAGCGGAAAAAGAAGTATAACATTACTTCTAATACCCGTGGATTTTTACGGACAACTGTCATTCGCAGATCGATTGACTACAACCGTAAGAAAAGCAACCAGGTTCGGAAAGTATCTATTGATTTGGAAGATTCCCGGCAGTTGCCCGCAGACGCAGCTGTTACGAATTCCAGTTCCCCTTTTGACAAACTGGGGGAATTTGAAGCAGGTCAGTTAATGGAGCGGATTCTCGATCGGTTGGTCGGAAAAGAACGCGATATTTTTGACCTCCATGCGCAGGGATATACGCATGAAGAGATTTGTACGCTTCTCCAGATCACTACCCCCCGGAATGTAAGTAGCGCCTTGTACAATGCGCGCAAAAAAGCCCGGGAAGTTCTATTCACGTAAAAAGTATTTCATCATGAGTAGCCATTTAGTGCAGGTTCCCACTTTTGATACCCTTATCGCCTACGTGTATGGCGATATGGATGCCCACCGCTCTGAGGTGATCCGGGAGCAGATTCAGGAAGACGAGCGCCTGAGTTTGCTGGTAGACGGGATCGAATCAGTGCGAGAACATCACGGATTTACCGACAGACTGGCCCATCAGGAGTGGTTAGCTGACCGGAAATCAGAAGCCAATCAGTTGGTGCAGCAGCATGTGCGCAGGCGAAAAGTCAAAAAACGACTACACCTCCTGGCCTACGCCTCGCTGATTCTGGGGATGTGCTGGTATATAGGAAATTTTCCACAAAACTCAGCCGAGAAACTCTATTCCAAATACCAGATCGAACCCATTCAGGATAACCTGATTGCCTCAGCTTTACCAGAGCAGGATTTTTCAGCCCTGACTGATTTACTGAGCCTGTGTGCTGCCCACGAATACGGCCCCGCACTCGCAGGATTTAACCAGCTGTTGGAAGAAGACCCCTCTCAAACAGGGATTCGATATCTGGCAGGATTCTGCTACCTGGAAATCGGAGAAACAGAAGCGGCCCTCGATTATTTTTCTTCGGTATATCAATCCACCGCAAGCCCCTTTATGCAACAGCATGCCTTGTGGCAAATGGGCCTTTCCTACCTCAAGGTCCGGGATTTTGACCATGCGATTGAGTCTTTTCAGGCAGTACGTGCAAGCCTGAACCTGGATCAACCAGAAGCCCGGAAGCTCGATAAAAAAGCCCGCAGAGTAGTCCGAAGAGCTAAAATCAGACGCTTTGCCCTGGAAATGTACGGCAGACTTTCCAGTTCATTGATCAATCAGGAGGCCTAGCAGATTGACTATTGATCACCTTTTCTGCCTGAATCATATGCCGCTCGGCATGAGAAAGGATAAACTCAAAACAATCCGGAAGTCGAAACCGGATAAGGGGGCCAATGGCTGAAACCAAGCGCCCCTTGCGACAGTCCTTATGGGTACTCGCCAAAATGGCAGCTTTGAGATGTGCCTGGTTGTGCAAGAAGGTGGCAAATACTTTCTCCTGCGATTCGGGTTGAGGCATTATTGCCTTAGGTCGGAACCAGGGCAAGGTTTTGACCTTCCACTTTCGCTTACCATCCCGGGGACTGATCGACCTGATAAAAAAACCGGAAAGACCTTTCAGGGCTATTGGGGATACTGTATCTGTATCGGGAAGCCGGGCCAGTAGCTGATCTATTTTGTCCGAATAGGCCTCGTAGGCCAGGTTCAGGTGGACATAAATTTGGATAAGGCTCCATTTGCCCGGTCCCGGCGATCGGCTGAGGACATCGGGCGATAAGCTGCGATACTGTTCTGCTTGTGCAGTGAGTTGATCCAGCCGATGGACTTGTTGTTCGGGGGAGAGGTTCATGGTTTCACCAATTTAAGGAAGACTCCTCAATTCTACTATATCTCAGGATAAAGGGCAGTAGACCAAAAATCCGTAAAGAGAAACCGCAAGGAGCGTAAAGTGTATTTTGCTATATGATCGATATCTGGATCACTTTCTACATAGTTGGTTTTAGAACCCTCGCATGAATACAAATAGATTTATGGACTTAAGTGAATAACCCGAGAAGTAAATAGGCTGGTGTCAATATCTGAAAAATCAATGAGATATCCAGTTTCTGGTAACTTTTTGATTACTGGGAGGTTTTCCGACAGAGAGCGGTCAGGCGAATCCCAATCGACTGACCGCTATTCATTGTTGTAATGGGTAGCTCAAACATACGCGCACCCTATGTACTCAAGTGATTACGGCCCTTTTCAGCCAACTTGACACAGTAGAACTAAGCTATTTATTTTTCTTGCCCGGGATGCCTCTCTGGATTCATTCGACACCTAAGCGCACCCGCATCAACCGCTTGAAGATTTGAATATCGGACTCAAGATTAGTTCCGGTATAGCGTTCTGTATCTCGTGTCACCTGTAGGGTGTGCAGGAACACTTGGTGTTCGTTCTTCGAGAATCCGACTTTGTAAATACAAAAGTCCGTCCAGCTCCGGGAGCAATAGAGAAAAGAGTCCAGTATGAATAGATTCCACTTTTCTTCCATGCTGGTAGCATATATTCCTTGTTTCAGTTGTGTAAACTGCTGCAGAGATATGGGGATGTCGATAGGAGACTCCTCAAAAGGGGATGAAAAAGCGGTGGCAATGGCTAGTTTTCTCTCTTCCTTCATTTGGCTTATTTTGCTTATTGGTGCAGGAGTAGGGGGGAAATGTAATATGTGCAAGCGTAGATTTTTCATGAACTTAGTTCTGTAAAGAGCCCCACACTCTAATATTTCTTAAAAAATAATTTGCGTAATCACTTAGTTACATTTATGTTTGTAATCAGATAGTTACATATTTTATGGAAAGGAGAAGGGACGTTTTTCAGGCAATCGCCGACCCCGTCAGAAGGGATATCATCGGGCATCTGGCACGTGAGAAACTCACGGTAAATGCAGTTGCTGCACAATTTTCAATTAGTCGTCCTGCAATTTCCAAGCACATCAAGATTTTGCAGGAATGTGGGGTCATTTCCATTCATCAAGAAGGAAGGGAACGATACTGTGAAATTCAGCCTGACAAACTGATGCCAATAGCCGCATGGATAGAACCCTATCGAAAAATGTGGGACGAAAAGCTGGATTCCTTCGAAGAATACTTAGGCAACTTACAATCAAAAAATAACGAAAATGAGTAATTCAACTGATTTGGATGCGCGAACTCTATCCTTAACACGAACCTTTAAGGCTCCCATTTCCCTGGTGTGGGAAGCCTGGACCCAGGCTGAGCACATTGCTAACTGGTGGGGCCCCAAAGGCATGAATACTCGTGTGGTCAAGCACGAATTTAAAGTCGGTGGCGAATGGGAATACGTAATGACGATGCCCGATGGGAGTGACTTTATTTCAGAAGGCATCTATTCCGAAATTGTCGAACTGGCAAAGATTATTTCCTCGGCTAACTTCAAGCCCATGACCGAAGGCGTGGAAATACAAGCCTTATTTCAGGCGAATGGAGAGCACACTGATTTTACCTTTAACGTAGTCCACCCAACGGAAGCTTATTGCAAGCAACAATTCGATAGGGGATTCATGAAGGGTTGGGGCTCCGTATTTGATCGATTGGAAGCACATCTCCAGGCATAATAGCTATTTTCTAAATCATAGCCCCTGTTCAAAACGCTGGTTTTCTAAGGAAATTAACGGTTTGGACAGGGGCTAACTCCTGAACCTGTAAGCTCATCAACGATTCGTTATTCGGCTTCGATCCTCTCTTGTGCCAGCAGTTCAGCATATTCCAATCCATTGATTTCGCTTATCCCATAGGTAGGATAATTCAAAGAGGCTGATACAGCGTCCCCATAAAAGAAGTTAAACAATACACAGTATTCCTCCTCCTCTTTGTTATCGGCGTAAAAGGCTTGGAGGGTTTCGAGATTTGCATCTTTCTGTAAATCTGAGGTCGCGCCTACATGGCTACACACATAGACCTCTTGATTGACATGATCTTCCAGACTTGTCAGGCGGGAATGCTGTTTCCAATACAGGGTGCGGTATGCATATGCTAATGTTCGGCTTTTGATAAGGTCTTCTGAATAAGATTCGCTTGACCAAAAAAATGGCGTACAGAAATTTCGTTCTACCAGGGCATTGATCTTGAATTTGCTATCAAAATCTGTGGCAAATCGATGGGTCCAGCCTCCTTTCAGGTCGTCTGCCAGATTCAGCGCAATTTTGATAATGGGCTCCTCTTCGCCATCAAGCCTTGTATTCAATTCTTCTGCTACCTCCTGAATTAATTCCTCTGCCTGTAAGGCCTTTAATTCATATAGTTTGCCGAGAACGGTGGCCTTGGCCATGGGGTTAAACCCTCCAATGGGTAGGGCTAATTCCCCCTTTATTTCGCCCTGTAATAGGCTAAGATAGGCTTGAAACCGATCAGCGGAAAGGGGTTGTTTGTACAATTCTTCCATGATGGACAGAACGGGAATCAACTCAAATTTCATGACGCTGGTATTGTGGTTCTGAATATAGCCCTAAGAAAAGGACGATTGCAGGAGATGTCCCCAGCAGGAATAAAGATCCGAAAAATCGAGATGGACACAAAGTTTTCATATCAAACCTTGCGAGAATGTGTTAGAAGGTGGAGATACTTTTTTTCCATGTTCCAGGCTCTTTTGATCTTCTATCGTCGGATTCCTTTCTTCTTATTTTTTTCCGCTTTTCTCTCCTCTCAATTTCCCATATATTTGACGAAATCAATCACCAATATTCCCATTAATGTCTAGCGTAACACAAGCCACTTCTTATAGCTTTCCAACCCATATCCGTTTTGGGGTAGGGGTTATCTCCGAATTGCCTGCCTACCTCAAGGCCCAGGGCTTGAAACATCCCCTGTTGGCAACGGATCCGAATGTCGCTGAATTAGGATTTTTTAAGCAGATCGTGGCTGATCTGCAACAGAGTGGACTGTCCGTAACTGTATTCTCTGATATTCATGCAAATCCGGTAAAGTCAGATGTGCTAATGGGAGGAGAGCTATATGACGAAGCGGATTGTGATAGCATTGTAGGAATCGGAGGAGGCGCTGCGATGGATGTGGCCCGGTCAATTGTTTTGCGGATCAATCATCGCCGGGATTTATTTGACTACGACGACCTGATCGGCGGCGACAAATACGTAACCGAGGCAGTACCGCATTTTGTAACAGTGCCGACCACCTCTGGAACGGGGAGTGAAGTAGGGCGTAGCGCGATTATTTCAGAAGACGAAAGCAAGAAAAAACGTATCCTTTTTGCTCCTAAATTGCTGGCAAAGCAGGTGTTCGCAGATCCTGCGCTGACCTTTGAATTGCCAGCGCGGATCACAGCGGCTACAGGTATGGATGCCCTGACACATAATATGGAAGCCTTCCTGGCAAAGAATTATCATCCTATGGCAGATGGCATAGCCCTGGAAGGCATTCGGCTGATCTGGGATGCCTTGGAAACGGCGACCCTGCGACCTGATGCCGAATCGAGAAGTAAGATGATGTTGGGATCGCTGATGGGGGCAGTTGCCTTTCAAAAGGGCCTGGGCGTCGTACATTCGCTGGCACATCCGCTTTCTACCTTGTTGGACATGCACCACGGCCTCGCGAATGCCGTCAATTTGCCTTATGGAATGCGCTTCAATCTCTCCGGATTTGAAGACAAATTTCGGATCATGGCCCAGACGATGGGATTGCCCACGACCAAAGGTGAGGACCTGATCGAAGCCTTGTTTGACCTAAACAGACGACTCGGCCTGCCGACACAATTACGGGACTGTGGAGTGGAGGCTTCGCACATAGAAGCCCTGTCTGATTTGGCCTTTGCTGACTTCGCACACCCCAATAATCCGAAACCGGTCAGTCGTGCGGATTTCAAAGCACTTTACGAGGAAGCCTTATAAAAGTGAAACTTTGTCACCCCTTTTTGCGAACAACTACAAAAGCCTATTGCTATGATTGAGAAATGGAAAAAAAATATGCTGTTTAAAGGGTATAGCTCGCTTCCGCTCTGGGGAAAGATTGCAGTACCAGTAGGAGGTATTCTTGTACTCTCCTTTTTGTACTCAATGATGAAAAATATCCTGGTGATTGGGTTGGGCGCATTAGTGCTCTATCTCATCCTCAGCGCGTATTTCTACATCAAAGACAATACCTGATTAATAGGCGGAAAAGCCATTTAATATACAGCCAAAAGACTGTATCTGTTTGATGAATAACATCAGGTAGATACAGTCTTTTGTTTAAACGAATACGGAAAAAGCTTAGCGGGAATTGTAATCCCGCCATAAGGATTCGGACTTCGCTCCAAACCCCATCGATCTAGCCTGAAGGGTCATTCCGAGCGGAACCTTGTGGAGCCGAGGAACCTCATTTGCAATTCCGATGTATTCCCTTGCCCTGTAGCTAAGCAGGAACCGGGATTACAAATCCCGGTGAGCACAAGCGAGCGAATACGGAAAAAGCTTAGCGGGAATTGTAATCCCGCCATAAGGATTCGGACTT
>CAYGTH010000017.1:411-13419 GCA_964352745.1 uncultured Bacteroidia bacterium | reverse complement strand
GCAATTCCGATGTATTCCCTTGCCCTGTAGCTAAGCAGGAACCGGGATTACAAATTCCGGTGAGCATAAGCGAGCATTACTTATTCTTGCTGAGCAATTTTACGGACTTTAGGCAAAAGCTTAACGGCTCGCTCGTTGAATGGACTTTTGGGGTCGCGGATGATCTTTTCTAATTGATCTATGGCAGCTTTTCCATCCGCTAACTTAAGATAAGCGAGTGCGGTGTACCAATCCGCATCAGGCCCGTATTCATGAGTCGGATTTACTGCTGCGAAATTGGTGATTGCTGAATCTGCCTTGCTGATATTCAAAAAACTATGTCCACGGTAATAAAAACTCATGTCAACTAAGGCGGAGTCGGCTTTATCAGCAGTTGTGATGAATTCCTGAAAGGCGTCTATTGCCAGATCATATTCCTGATCGAAGTATTGATCTGCTGCTGTAAGAAATTGTGCATTTCCCCCACCTCTGGTTGTAGGAGCATCTGGAGATTTGTAGGTTGAATCATATATACCTGAAAGGCTTGCCTGATTTTCTAAATACTGATATCCGCCATATCCCAGAGCCAGGATCAGAAACAAGGCAGCTGCAAGCAGGCTAAATAAAGGAATTGTCCGGCGGCCTGGGGGACGGCGACCTTGATAATCATCTATCCATGCTTTTTTCTTTTGAGCATGTGCAAGGCGGGTCGCAGCTTCCTGACTCGATAAATAGAAAGCCAGTTCCTGCATCAATTCGGCATCGTTCAGGCATTTTGTTTCAAATGCCTGCCGCTCTGTTTGAGGGAGGGTATTGTCGAGATACCCTTCGATAATAGTATGCGTCTCTTCCATAGCACAGGTTTATGGAGCTGATTCCTGGTAGCGCTTTTTAAGTCCTTGTAAGCATTTATATTTTCTGCTTTTTGCGCTTCCTGCATCCCTGAATTGCAGGAGATCTGCGATCTCTTCCATAGAATATCCTTCGCCCCAGTACAATAACAACCGTTTACATTTTTCTCCCAACGTGTGTAACAAGCGCATGAGCTTGCTTACCTGTTCTTCTTCGATCAGTTTGCCTAGCGCATCTCGGATCGGATCACTGACATGGGGCAATTCATAGACCCAGTCGGCTTTATTTTTCTGAGACGTATGTTTTCGAAAAAGGTCAACACATTTATGCTGAAAAATTTGAAAGAGATAGGTGGACAACTTGCTTTCTCCCCGAAAGGTACCTGCGCGAACGTGCTTGATAAGAGATAAAACCGCATCGGCATAGGCGCTGAGGGCTTCTTCTTCACTGAAGGAATATTTTTGCCGGGCTTTGTGAATATAGTGAACACAGGAATTGAACAGCGCTTTTTCTGCACGCGCACGGTCGGACGACTCGTTGCTGAGTAGGCCGTTGAGAAGAGATTCTTCACCTGAAAAGGGCCCAAAACCCCGAATCGTTGATTTCGCCATGGTGCACAGGTTGGAAAAGCGGAAACCGTTTGGGTCTCTTTATCTGAAATACGACAGGCTTGGCAAGTGGATTGAGCCAAAGGTACAAAAAATATGGAATGAAAAACAGTTCGTTTCTCTCTGGATTGAATGGTGTAAAAACAGTGTTATAGGTTGGTAGTCAGGAACTTACTTAAATTGAACACTTGGGTTAACTATTTCGATTCCAAAATCAATTTATTCGGTTGAAAAAAAAATAGTACAAAATAGTTCACCTCTCCAATTGTCTCTCCGTCTAAGGGGGTAAAGCAAACAAAAACACAGCCCAACTCATGTGATTGAGTGTATTTCATCTTTATACCAATTCGAGAAAAGTCATGATTAAGATCAACGCTGTTCAGAATACCAGCCTCTATGACATTCACGTGCTCGATGACCAGGGAAATTTTTTGTTTCATGTAAAGGCCGGTCGGATTCTTTGCCCGGAAAAGCCCTTACAGATTGGAGAAGGAGGGTTTCCTCATGTAGCACTTCAGTACCAGGAAGCTCCCCTGTCTGATTGGAAAGTCAGTGTTTCCGAACCTGATGTGGTAAATATTCAGGCAAACGGAGAAGAACCGATAGTCTGTGCCAAGGCGGGTTGCGTCAAGTTACGAGTAAGTTACTATGCCCTTTCTTTGTATGAATTTGAACACAGGAAAGTGGAATAAAGCGTTATATTTCCCTGTTTACCGTTCACACACAAAAACTCAATTCCCTGTACGCTAGGGTTCTCCGAGGCCAGAACATCTGTTCTGGTCTTTTTTTGCTTGTGTGGAAATATTAGATATTACATATGTAGTAAAATACGAAAATTCGCTTTTGTTCATTTGGGCATACTGCGCAATTTTGTTTCAAGAATCTGTGCAAAATTCCAATTACCTTTCCGCCCCCCCTAACCAATCTGTGAACATTTTTTCCACCCGCATTTGGCGCGGAGACCCGGGATTCCTCGTGAATCGCTGGCTGGCATTTCTGTTGACAATCTGTGGGGTCGGTTACGTGCAAGTATTTATGCAGACAAGTAATTTTCTAACCAAAACAACTACTATGAAGACTTTTGTAAAGGACCAGGCAGACATTCAGGAAGGCGCTCAAGTACACGCTATTAATTCAGTGAAAGAGAATCCACCAAGCGTAATTAACCTTGGTATAGCAGCGAAAGCTGTGGATGGCTCTGATGATGAGTACTCGTGTGAAATTGAAGTTCACCTTTCCGATATAGGCGGGATAGAAGGAAATAGCCTTTCTGTAAATATTTCTTGTTCGGAAAACTCTGATTTTGATACAACAATCGAAGGGAGTGGCTCAGAACCTTCTCCCTTTGACTATGGAGTTATGGCTAGTATTCCTTTAACAGTAGAGATTCCTACTGGAGTAGAGGAATATACGTTTACGGTTATTTTGTCTGAAGATGGGTCTGAAATAGAAACGCAAAGTTTTCAGGGGAAAATATCTTTTTTACTTTCCGAATAAATAGCATTTTATCAAAAAGATAGGCTTGTTTCCACCTGAAAACCTTCAGGTGGAAACTTTTTTTCTTGGCTAGGATTCATTAGCTATTCATGATGGCTGTCATGATTTAATTGATTTTGACTCTTTTTAACCAATTGGATTAACGTAATTATGATGGCTGGTTGAATATTCCGGATATGTTAACTGGTTTCCTAAGCTTCGTAAGTTATGACGCGAATTATTATTGCCTTAATAGGTCTGGCTTGCTATTTCATACACCCTGTTTATGCTCAATTCTATATCGGATCAAATGAGTCAGCAGATAGGCTAATGCTGATTGCTGATTCGCTAGGAGATAATGGGAGCTTTAGGTTAGCTAGGGAGAAGATTGATTCTGCGAAAGTAATATACAAACATCATAAGACTTGGAGTAAATATATAAAATGCTATGATAAAATAGCGCGTTTATATGACTACGAGGCGTCCTATTTGAATCAATTAACGACAATTGAAGAAGGGCTTTTTAAAGCTGATCAGTACTTAAGTGGGAATGAACTTATCATTGGGCTCCTTTATCAGCAAAAAGCAGGAGCGTTAATCGGGCTGAATAAACGAGATAGTGTGTGTCAGTATTTAGATCAGGCAAGAACTCTATTCATTTCTCATCAGGATTGGGAGAACTATGTTTGGACGTTAACATTGGAATCGGTAGATGCATACTATAATCAGGATTTCCAAGTAATGGAAAGCAGTCTTGTAGAAGCAGAGAAAATATTGGCTTTAGGAGTTGTAGAAGATTCCTATCAATTAGAATCTTCAGTACTTCAATTGCTCACAGTTCTGTTTGCTGAAATTGGGGATGTAAGAAAAGCAATTAGTGTTGGTAAAAAATCCTTAGCACTTCGTACTAACCGATCTCAATTGACAGCGCAGGATTCTATGTTTATTGCGACAAGACTTGAGAACATTGGAGTTCTTTTAAGGAGTTTAGGGGATAATAAGCAAGCTCTTATCTATTTTCAAGAGGCACAACGAATGTTAGAAGATTTATCGTTTTTAAATCTAATTCGGAATGCTATGAATAGGAACGCCCGGGCTGGTATTTTAGTAGAAAACAATGAATTTAAGCAAGCCCGAACTCTTTACCTTAAAAATATAAATACTCAACTCCCAAACCTATCTAGGGCTAATGAGATTCAAATCACAAGTTATCAGAATCTGGCAATACTATTCTATGTACAAAAACAATTTAACTTGGCTGAGGAAGCGATCTTAAAGGCGGAAACGCTTCACGAGAATGAGGATACCGAATACCGAATAGCATATACTTATTTTTTGAAAGGGCAGATCAAACAAGGACTTGGAGAATTGGATTCTGCCGTTATCGCCTATAAAAAATCAAGCAAACTAATAGAAGAAAAACATTCTCCTTCCCACCCCCAAATCGCCCTCGCCCGCAACCATCTCGGCGAACTCGCCTTACTCCAGCAAGAACCGGATACTGCGATCCGATATGCCCAGGCAGCAATCTCTCAATTGGTAGACTCCTTTTCCAGCACTGATATTTCTCAAAACCCTGCCTATCCGGTTACGATGGCCCGTAAGTTCCTCTTGCAGGCTTTTGAGGTGAAGCGCAAGGCATTGCTTATGATGCATGCCGAGGATCCCAGACGGGACTTATTGGAAAATGCATTTGCTGTTTCTCAATTAAGTGTAGTCCTCCTCGATAGCATGCGGCAGGATTTGCAAGAAGATAATTCCCGGCAGAAACTGATGGAGCAATCTATGGAAGTCTATGAAGGGGGAATTGACCTGGCATGGCGACTGTATCAGGAGAATCCGGATGAGACCTATTTGGCAACAGCTTTTGAAATCTCGGAAAAGAGTAAGGCGGTTCTCTTACTGAGGCAATTTCGACTGGAAGAGGCGATTGAATTTGGGAATATCCCCAGCAAACTGCTGCAAAGGGAAAAAACGCTCCGGCTCGAAATTCTGTATTACGAAGAACAACTCTTTGAAGAAAACAGTAAATCCGATCCGTCCGAACTCCTGGTGGATAACTGGGGGCAGACAATCTTTCACCTGAAAGAGACCTATGGCCGTTTGATGGACTCTGTGAAGGTTATTTCTCCGGAATATCATCGAATCAAGCACGATACCCGGGTCGTTTCAGTGGATTATGTGCAGCAAAAATTACCCCCATCCGGCGCCTGGTTGCAGTACTTTGAGGGGAAAGCCTATCGCTATGTATTTGGGATTTCGGCAAATGAGGTTAAGCTCCACCGGGTTGGGCGGGATGATCAGCAAGTCCTCGATTTTGTGGCCGGAATGAGCCAGCCAGCGTATGCTTATGACCCAACCCGATTTGCGAGTTGGACAGCCATGGGGCATCTGCTCTATCAGGATTTGGTCGGTGCAGTAATTGACTCAAATATCCAGCATCTGACGATTGTGCCGGATGGCGTATTGTCATTTTTACCCTTCGAGGTATTGCTTCGGGAAGCTGTACCGGCGATGGCGCTTAACTATCAACAACTGCCCTATCTCCTGCGGGATTTTGTGATAGGATATGATTATTCTGCTACGCTGCACGCCAAGGGGGCTTCCGCTGTTCGGAGGCGAAGAAATGGCCCTTTGGGAGGGTTTGCCCCGGCATTTTCAACCGATCTGGCAATGGCAGAACCCCTGGGTACAGGAAGTGGAATTTCTATGGCAGACTTGCGGTACAACCAAAAAGAAATCCAACGCATTGCGAGCATGGCTGGCGGAAGTATGTACCTGGGCACTGCAGCCACCGAAAGTATTTTTCGGAAAGATGCGCCTGATTTTCAGATACTCCACCTCGCAACGCATGCGCTCACGAATGACGAAAATCCCTGGTTGTCGGGATTGGTATTTGCGACAGAGGAGGGGGAAGAGGACGGTTTTTTACATGCATTTGAGATTTGTCAAATGGAAATCCCAGCCCAATTAGCAGTCCTGAGTGCCTGTAATACCGCAAAAGGAACCCTGAGGCCGGGGACAGGCGTGCTGAGCCTGGCCTGGGCCTTCAAATATGCAGGGTGCCCGAGTATCGTGATGAGTCAGTGGCAGGTTGATGATGCGGCCACCCATGATATTATGAGTGATTTGTATCGCTACCTCCGGGAAGGAAAAACGACCGCCGTGGCCCTCCGTCAGGCAAAATTAGATTTTCTGGATACCTCAGTTCGGGTACATCCCTATTATTGGTCTGCATTTGTGTACCTTGGCCAGGAAATGCCCCTGGAGTGGGAAAGGCCCTGGTACCAAAAACCGCCCTACTGGATTGCGCTGATGCTATTGACAGTAAGTTTATTGGCTGGAGCCATTCGACTCCATGAAAGAAATTAAATAGTTATAGATTTTTGTATCGGAATGTCTTAGGATTCTGAAGATAATTCTTATATTTGCATCCCGTTGACGGGAATCATTATTGAAAGATTATTATTATGCTGATTATTCGCGTAAAAGAGAACGAAAATATTGACCGCGCACTGCGTCGTTATAAAAAGAAAATCAAGCAGGTAGGCCTCTTATCTGAAGTACGTCGTAGAAGCCACTTTGTGAAGCCTTCTAAGGAGCGTCGTTTGGAAATTAACAAAGCCAAGTACCAGCAGCAAATCAGACAATACCTCGAAGGATAAGCCTGATTTCGATAATATATTGTGCATACTCGCCGGAAAGATTCTTTCCGGCGAGTATTTTTGTTGTATGCCCCTTCCCCGAAAAGCTCATCTCCTGTCTTCCGTCTTCTATCTTCCGACTCTCTTCTCTTCCAATCTGATGTTTCCCCAATATTTCCAGATTGCCAGGAAATCGGAACATATTTAACAATTTCATTTCCTTCCTGTCACCCTTCTTTGTTTTTGTCTTGCAACCTTTGCAACTGAATTAGGCGCTGATTCAAACGATAGGGCCTGGAGAATCGGAATCTCGGCCACGATCCCGGAAGTTCTGAAAGCTCTGTCAAACAGACATTGAAAGATGCTATTATTCCCCGCGTACTGCGCGGGCCACCACTTTATTGTCTTAAACAAAACACCAATTCAGGTAATTCTATGAAAAAAATTGTACGATTACGAGCCTTCCTACGCACCTCTATTGTCATTTGCTTGCTGGGCCTGACGGCCGGTTGGGTGAATGCACAAACTTTGCGGGGAACTATTATGGATGATCAGGGGATCGCCTTAGAAGGTGCTACGATTCTGATCAAAGGTACCCAGGCCGGTGTGATTGCCGGAGCAAATGGGGCATACAGCATTGAGTTACCCGAAGGCGCAGATAGCCTGAGTGTTTCCTTTTTAGGGTTTTTACGGCAGGTAATAGCGATTCAAGGGCGTACTGAGATCAACATTTCCCTGATGCCCGAAGATAAACTCATGGATGAGGTGGTCATTACGGCTTTGGGAATCGAGCGGGATAAAAAAGCATTGGGATATGCCATTACTGAAATTGATGGCTCCGAATTGCTGAAGGCGCGTGAGACCAACGTGGTAAACTCACTGGCAGGTAAAGTGGCTGGGGTCCAGGTAACCAACAGCGCATCTGGCGTAGGGGGATCTGCTCGTATTACCATTCGGGGAGAATCTTCCCTTAACATTAACAAAAATCAGCCACTCTTTGTAGTAGATGGGGTGCCGATCAGTAATGATGTCTTCGGTTCTTCCGGGAGTGGCAACATGACCGTGGACTATGGAAATGCAGCGGGTGAGATCAATCCTGATGATATTGAGTCTATCTCTGTATTGAAAGGCCCGAATGCTTCGGCTTTGTATGGATCACGCGCGGCAAATGGAGTGATTTTGATCAAAACCAAATCCGGTAAAGGAACACGTGGAATCGGGGTAGATATCAATTCCTCTGCTACTTTCGAATCGGTACTCCTGCTTCCGGATTGGCAAGACCAATATGGCCAGGGAAACAATGGCCTGTTTGAATTTGTAGATGGAAACGGATCCGGAATCGCTGATGGAGTGGACGAAAGCTGGGGCCCTGCATTTAATGGGCAGTTGATCCCACAATTTGATTCTCCTACCAACAAAGACGGAATTCGCGGGGGAGACATTCGCTCATTGCCCTATACTATTACGCCAACTCCCTGGGTAGCGCGTGCTGGAAATATCGATGAATTTTACGAAACCGGGGTAACCCTTACCAACAATTTTGCGATTTCAGGTGCAAATGACAAGGGAGATTTTCGCCTGTCTTACACCAACCTGGATCAGGAAGGATTGGTACCGAACACCAACCTCAAGCGGAATACCTTCAACCTGGTTTCCAGCTACAAAATCACCGACAAGGCGTCTATTCGGGCGAATGTCAACTACGTAAACCAGGAAAGTGATAACCGCGTTTCTATCGGATACGGAACCGAGAGCCTCATGTACCTCTGGATCTGGTATGGTCGCCAGCTCAATACCCTCAACCTGCGCGACTATTGGCAACCGGGGTATGAAGGCGTTCAGCAATACAATTACAATTACAACTACCACGACAATCCTTATTTCACGGTCTATGAAAACACCAATGCGCAGACCAAGAACCGGCTGTTTGGTAACCTCCAATTCAACTATGACTTCACCCCTGAGTTGAAGTTGCAGGTGCGTTCCGGAATAGACTATTTCAATGACCTGCGTCCCCGGATACGCGCGTACAGCACCCAGCGTTTCCCCAAAGGACAGTACCGGGAAGACAATATCGAATTTGAGGAGATGAATACAGATTTCCTCCTTTCCTATAATAAACAAGTCAATACGGACTGGTTTGTGAGTGTTTCTGCTGGTGGTAACCGGATGGAGCAGACGCAAAAATACCTTGAATTGATCGCGCCTCAGCTTTCTATTCCCGGCATTTACAATTTCGGAAACTCGGCTGTGGATTTGACCGTTTCTCAATTCAACCAGGAAAAGCGGATCAACAGCTTGTACGGATTGGGACAGGTAGCATACCGGAACATGATCTTTGTGGATGTAACGGGTCGGAACGACTGGTCCAGCACCCTGCCAGATGGAAATAATTCATATTTCTATCCATCTGCATCTATGAGCTTTGTGCTGTCTGATATCCTGAAGGTGCCAACTTCCAGTGCCTTGAGTTATGCAAAACTTCGCCTGGGTTGGGCACAGGTAGGAAATGATACTGATCCCTACAACCTCCGTAATACCTTTGCTTACGGTACGCCCTGGGGCAGTAATCAATCCGTTTCTGAATCCAATACCCTTCGGAATGAAAACCTCAAGCCAGAGTCGGTTGCTACCTTTGAGTTGGGGGCAGATGTGCGCTTATTCAAAAACCGTATCGGACTGGATGTAACCTACTTTGATATCCGAAGCCGGGACCAGATTATCAATGTACCCATCGATAGAACGAGTGGATACGATTTTCGGGTAATTAATGCAGGTGAGATTCGTAATTATGGAGTGGAAGCACTCTTGAGTGTTGTGCCGGTGAAACTGAAAAGTGGTTTCCAGTGGGACGTGAACTTCAATTTCACCGCGAATCGCTCTGAAGTCGTAGAATTAGCAGAAGGGATCAATCAGGTAGTGCTCACCTCTCAGCATGATGCCTTTATCACAGCCGCAGTAGGCGAGCGAATGGGGGCAATTTATGGACGTGGATTCCAGCGTGTGGCGGATGGACCGTATGCTGGTCAGATCATTTATGCCTCTAACGGTACGCCCGAAAGAACCCCCGGACCCGTATTACAAGGAAACTACAATCCAGACTGGATGTTGGGCATTCAGAATAACCTGAGTTACAAAGGATTCAACCTTTCCTTCCTGTTTGATATTCGTCAGGGCGGAACCGTAGTGAGTCGCACCAAAACAATCGGGAGTACTTCCGGCCAATTGGAAGAAACCCTCTATGGACGGGAAAACGGGTATGATCTGAGCGTGGCAGGAAATGGAATCATTGGAGAAGGCGTAATCGACAATGGCGATGGCACCTACCGTCCAAATGATGTGCAGGTATCTTCTCGCGTATGGCACAATACCTACTATCGTCGGGACAATGTAGAGGCTGCTAAGTATGACGCTTCTTATGTCAAACTTCGGGAATTGCGCCTTGATTACCGCCTGCCAGCCAGTTTGATGAACAGAACTCCGTTTCGCGGAGCTTCTATCGCAGTTGTGGGGCGTAACCTGTTCCTCTGGACTGAAAACCCACACTTTGACCCGGAAACGATGGCAATGGGCGGCGGAACACTTCGTCCAGGTATTGAGAGTATGGCCTATCCTTCTGCGCGCAGCATCGGTGTCAACCTCCGTCTGAGCCTTTAATTCACTTTCCTCATCTATTCAATTGAAAATCATGAACTCGATAATAAAACCTTTCTTCCTGATCCTGACTGGTATGATGCTGTTTGTCAGCTGTACGCAGGACTTTGAAGAAATCAATCTCAACCCCAACGCGCCGGAAACGGTGAATCCGGATTTATTATTACCCACCATCATGCGCGGACCTATCTACACAGCGATGGGCATGGCATGGGGGCAGGGCAATGTAGTAGGGCAGTATGCTGCCAAAATTCAATTTACCACCTATGATCGCTATGACTGGAGCCCGAGCGGAAGCCCGTGGAATTCTTTCTACTCAGCGATGCGGGATGTGTCGAATATTGTGGAAATCGCTGATCAGCCCAATCAAAGTGCTTACCGCGGCGTGGCATTAGTGATGAAATCCTGGATGTATGCCTTAATGACTGATCTCTATGGAGATCTGCCCTATTCTGAAGCGATTAACGGAAAAAATGGCGACTACTTCCCAGGCTACGATACCCAGGAGGCTGTATATGATGGCATCTTTGCTGACCTGGAAACGGCAAACCAACTGCTGGCCGACCCCAATGGAGGTGCTATCGGGGGAGATATCTTGTTTGAAGGCGACAAAATGCGCTGGCGGAAGTTTGCCAACTCAATGGTACTGAGACTGGCATTGCGGATTTCTTTGCGTCGCGATCCTTCCGCTGTTATGAATAAGATCCTCAGCGATCCGGCAACCTATCCGGTATTTGAAAGCAATGCCGATCAGGCGACTCTAACGTTCCTGCCTGACCTGCCTAACCAGCAAGACCTGTACACCACACGCTCTGGTTCATTTGACGAGTATCGCCTCAGCGAGCATTTTGAAGATATGCTAAAGGATCTGAATGATTCCCGTATTTTCCTCTTTGCACAGCCTACCAGCGATGCTCGCGACAATTCTGGATTGGATTATACGACAGTAGCAGCTGATATGGATAACTTTGAAGGGGTACCCAATGGCCTGGATGATGCAGAAGCATTGAGCTATGCGCCCACTGGAGATCCTGCAAAAGGAGGTTCTAATTTCATCTCGCGAATCGGTCTGTTGTGGACCTGTTCTGCTTGTGACCCCAAAGCTTCTCCTACTGCTGCTCAGGCTATTTTGATGTCCTATGCAGAGTTGCAGTTTATCCTCGCAGAAGCAGCGGAAAAAGGCTGGATTAGCGGTGATGCAGAAGGGTTTTACCTCACAGGTATTGAGGCTTCTTTTGCGTATCACGAATCCCGCGTTCCCGGTAATTTTGGCATTGATCTCACGACAGTAGGGGCTACGACTGAATACCTGACTCAAGCAGATGTTGCCTATACCGGAACAACTGCCGATAAACTGGAAAAGATTGGCAACCAGAAGTATATCGCGTTATTTTTTACCGATATGCAGGGATGGATCGAATACCGGAGGACAGGCTTCCCCGCTACGATCAAGCCTGGTAAAGCGAATCAAAATGAAGATCGCGTACCCGTACGCTACATTTACCCGATTGAGCAACAAGTCCTGAATCTCGACAGCTACAACCAAGCCGTCAGCCGTCAGGGAACAGACGATATTAATACCCCCGTTTGGTGGGATGTGAACTAAGTAAACTGGTTTTTCATTGCGAATCAAGGGGGGCATATGCTCCCCTTTTTTCTCATATAACTCATGCCTGTCCTATGCGATATTTCCTGTTTTTCCTGCTCAGTGTGGCCTTACTTTCCTGCTCGACAAATGATGGGCCTCCCTTTCCTTACGTGCAGCCTGCTCCGGATTCTATCCCAGGGCAGATCCCTGAGAATCAAGCCTGCATAAGCACTGCACGGGTCATGCTGGCGACTTGTGGAGAGCTGTACCTTCGTGTCAAAAATGGAGAACTGATCTATACAGAGACTTATCCTGGCAATTTTCAGTTGGTCGAATCTCAACAAGTGCTGTTCGGCTTTGAACCGGTACTGGACGCTCTGGGGAGTGCCTGTATGCAGGAAACGGGCGTCTGCTATGTGAAGGTAAATTGCATACAGGAGGATCGCTGAGGGAGATTCGGCTGATGGCATACCCAAAATGCGAAAAATTCTCCTATATTCGGATTCATTCGCATAAAAGGAACCCGAGCTTCGGTTCGGTTGTAGCAAGGCGGCGAGTTGGAGATGGAACGAATGCGCGCGGATGGATTGAGGGTAGGCCTTGGTTAATTCGTTCCGACTTTTTGCCCAACTTTTTGAGAGAAAAAGTTGGAAGAAGCATGGATAAGGACTGGAATTATACGATAAACCAGCAGTATGATTTTTGCCTTTTTAAAAAATCATCTTAAAGGAACCTATTACTGTGGCATCACCCTCCGACCAACTTAGCAGCCTCAAGCCTTTTTCAACCCGCCGATTGGGACTGATCCTGGGCCCGCTTTTATTTGTACTGACGTATCGGTTTTTTCATCCCGAAGGGCTCGGTTTGGAGGCGAATGCAGTACTGGCAACTACCTTATGGGTCGCAGCCTGGTGGATTACAGAAGCAGTTCCGATTCCGATAACCTCCCTGTTGCCCATTATATTGTTTCCGCTGACAGGAGGCATGGATATTGAAACTACAGCACAAGCCTACGGCCATAAATATGTGTATTTGTACATTGGAGGCTTTATCATTGCGATTGCCATCGAACGCTGGAACCTCCATCGTCGAATCGCCTTAAACATCATTAACCTGATCGGCAGCAATATGAGTCTGCTGGTGCTGGGCTTCATGGTAGCGACGGCTTTTCTTTCGATGTGGATTTCCAATACAGCTACGGCGGTGA
>CAYGTH010000017.1:0-401 GCA_964352745.1 uncultured Bacteroidia bacterium | reverse complement strand
CCCCAATCTCGTTCTGGCGGGAGTTGTCAAGGATTTATACGGCATTGAAATCACATTTGCCCAGTGGATCAAATTCGGTCTCCCCATTTCGGTAGTCTTGTTGTTTATCTGCTGGCAATACCTGGTACGATTTGCCTACCCGATGCAAGGGCATCAAATACCGGGAGGACGAGCAGAGATCGCCCGCCAACTCAAAACACTGGGGCGATTGACCTATGAAGAAAAGTGGGTATTGCTCGTATTTGTATTGACAGGGCTGGCCTGGATTTCGCGATCATTTTTACTCAAGCAGTGGCTTCCTGCGATTGATGATACGATCATTGCCCTGATTGGAGCAGCTATTCTCTTCCTTTTACCAAGTCGTAACCCGGAGCGCCCCCGCATCATGGATTGGGAATCTG
>CAYGTH010000016.1:0-35301 GCA_964352745.1 uncultured Bacteroidia bacterium | reverse complement strand
TCCTTTGCGAACCTTGCGGTTATTCTTCGCTTGCAGGAAAACTGGCCTACACCCACTCTCAAACCCTCGAACCTCAAACGGTCAAACAAAACAGTGCTTTTCTCGAAGGGAAGGAGGTGTCAGGAGTGAGATGGGAATAGGCTCACCAACCCAATGCATTTCGCACACTGCTATACGCAACAAGGGCAAAGCCTGCTACCTGCATGAGAAAGAAGGGCAAGATGCCGAAGTCACGGAATTGAAAACAGAGGTATATCCCATAAGAGAAATACAGGGTCATTAAGAGTTCCAGATAAGCTGAGGGTTTGATTTTACGATTGATGTATTTCTGCCCTTTCCACTGGTCTTTCTTACTGCGAATATTGAATTTTGGCGTGCGGACAAATGGCGTTTGCTTTCCCCACCAGCCTTGAGCTACTGCAATCGTATTGTGTACCGATAGGCCCATCGATAGAGAAAGGAAGGGGATATAATACAAGCCAAACCGTTTTATGGCTTCCCAGAGGTTTTTTTCCCGCTGGCAAAAGGTGATAAAATACATGAGCCCCAGCGTGATAAAACTGAAGGCCAGAGCTGTAACCGGAACGGCAAGGAAATCGACATTTCCAGCGTAGCGGACGTGTTTCAAATAAAGTAGCGGCACACTGGTAGCGCCCAGAATCAGCACAATTACAAAAATTGAACTACTCAGCAAGTGCAAGGTTCCGTGGAGCTTGCGTAACAGAGAATCTTTGGATTTCCAGACATTGCCCAGCATTTTTCGCGCTACTTCTGCGCCGCCTTTCATCCAGCGATATTGCTGGGATTTGATGGCGCCCATCTCTGCGGGTAATTCAGATGGCGCGCCGAGGTCATCGAGGTACCGGAATTTCCAGCCACGTAATTGCGCACGGTAACTAAGGTCAAGATCTTCGGTAAGCGTATCCGCCTCCCAGCCGCCGGCATCGTAGATGGTTGCTTTGCGCCAAACGCCCGCTGTTCCATTAAAATTCATGAAATAACCGCCCTGGTCTCTGCTAAATTGCTCGATTGTGAAATGGGCATCCAGGTGGAAAGCGAGCGCTTCAGTAAAGACCGAATAATTACGGTTGATATGTTCCCAACGAGCTTGTACCACGCCGATTCGGGGATCTGTAAAATTGGCGAGGGCAGTTCGCAAGTGCTCTGGAAGCGGAAGGAAATCCGCATCAAAAATAGCAATGAATTCGCCTTTTGCGATTTCCAGGCCATAGGCGAGCGCCCCGGCTTTAAATCCTTCCCGATTGGGTCTTCGAATATGCTCGATTTGTATGCCGCGCGCCTTGAGTTCGGCAACTTTTTGGGCTGCGACTGCTACTGTCTCATCATTAGAATCATCCAGTAGTTGAATCTCGAATCTGTCCAGGGGATAATCAGTTGCAGCGATGGATTCCAGCAAACGTTCGACTACATAGAGTTCATTAAAAATCGGCAACTGGATGGTAACAAAAGGAAGGGCCTCATCCCCCACGATTGGAGGTTCTGCACTAAATCGCTGGCGCTTGCGCAAAAAAGTGAATACAAGATGAAGCTGGCCTATGCTGTATAGGACAATGAAGGTCATGCCAAATACATAGAGGAACAGAACGAGGTATTCGAGTAGGAGTTCAATCACGATTGTATGCAAGCCCGAACGGTAAGGTTTCGGTATGTGTTATAGAAGTTTAAAAATAGTCCACAATATTTTATAGCCCGCCATAATAGTCCCTTTGAGGGTGCCGGTTACCTTCGATACCCCGATCCGGCGGCGATAACGAACAGGGATTTCTGTACAGACAAACCCTTGTTTGGCAGCTTTTACCTGCATCTCAACAGTCCAGCCAAAGGTCTGATCTGCCATGTTGAGTTCTAATAACCGATCATACCGAATCGCCCGGAAGGGGCCTAAATCGGAAAATGATACCCGGTAAAACCAGCGAATTAAGGTGGTTGCCAGCCAGTTCCCAAACAATTGCTGAGGTTGCATGGAGCCTTGCTCCCGATCCCCCAATGCGCGGGAGCCGATGACCATATCAGCTCCTTGTTCTATGATAGGCTGGATCAGCATCGGAATCTCTTCTGGATAATCAGAATAATCTCCATCCAGGAAAACAATAATATCAGGCTGATCGGCTTTGGGTAAGGCGGCCACATAAGCCATGCCTTTCAAACAGGCGAATCCATACCCTTTACGAGGTTCTTGTAACACAGTGGCACCCGCCTTTGCTGCCTTAACTTCGGTTGCATCTGTCGAGCCATTGCTTACTACAATGACCTCGGATACTACTTCCGTTGGGATATCCCGAACCACTTTACCAATTGAGTCCGCCTCATTAAATGCTGGAATAATTACCCGAACCCCTGATACACCCATATCTGCTGCTGTACGCTCCATATTTCGACTGCATAGTTACAAAAAATCTTCCAGCTCCCTGTCAGGTGGCAGACAATCTCAATTCTCGCATTCCCTGACTCGCCTGCTCCCGAAATCTCCCCTCTCCTTGCCAAACCCAAAATCCCTTCTTATTTTCAATTGGATATTCAACCTTATAACAACACACTGATTATGTCGCTCTCAATCGGTACCCGTATTCGACACCCGCAATATGGAGACGGAATCATTTTGGATAATGCTATGGATTCAGCCTACAACGTCGTATTCAAAAACTCTGGTGAGAAGGCGGTGGGCAAAAATTACGAAGGCCTGGAAGTGATCGAATTGGCCCCTTTACCCGACCAGCGCTTGAGTTTGGGGGATTTGAAGGCAGTTTTGGGGGATGTCCTGGAAAAATGGGCGGAGGTCAGTGAAGTTGTCCCCTTAGGAAGCAAATGGAAAGGAGGAACCCTGGTTCTGAAGCCAGCAGACCCTGCCTTGAAAGGAAAAGAAATGCCCATTGAGGCATTTTTTCATAAGATCGTTATGATCCGAGACCGGATGCGGGTATTGGAACAAAATCTCAATAAGAGCAAAAACCTCAGCGATGAGGAAAAAGTACACATGCAGCAATACATCACCCGGATATATGGGAGCCTTACCTCCTTTAATGTACTCTTTCGCCATCCGGAAGATGGCTTTAAGGGGGAAGGGAAATAAAGAAAGCGATACGCGCTTGAGAACGATTCCCTGGGACAAATATGCCAGCGAATCGAGGTGCTGAAAAAACAGGCGAACAATGAAACCTTTCATTGTTCGCCTGTTTATGAATTAATGATGAGAAACAGAGAGAGTACTTATCAACCAGATACAGTCTTTTGTCTCGATACTCATATCTTACTTCTTGTTCATATTTCCTGATCCAGGTTCCAGCCTTCCAGGATATCACCTACTCGTCTCACAAATCGTCCGCCTAAGGCACCATCTACAACCCGGTGGTCATAAGAGTGAGAGAGGAACATTTTATTGCGAATGGCGATCACATCGCCGGTTGGGGTTTCTACGACAGCGGGCAATTTGCGAATAGCGCCCGTAGCGAGAATCGCCACTTGCGGCTGCATGATGATGGGCGTCCCCATAACGTTGCCAAATGTACCTACATTTGAGATCGTGTACGTTCCGCCTTCCAGTTCGCTGGGCTTCAGTTTGTTTTCCCGGGCACGACGAGCCAGATCATTTACCGTAGCAGAAATTCCGGCTAGGTTGAGTCGGTCTGCATGGCGGATCACTGGCACGATCAGATTGTCGTTAGGCAAAGCCACCGCAATTCCGATATGGATATCCTTTTTGATCAGGATATTATCCCCATCGACTGAGATATTGACCATCGGATGTTCCCGGAGAGCCTTGACAACTGCTTGTACGAAGATGGGAGTAAAGGTCAGTTTCTCGCCGTATTGTTGGAAGAATTCCGCCTTTACGCGATTTCGCCAATGAACAATGTGCGTTACATCCGCCTCTACAAATGAGGTTACATGGGCTGAGACATTCTTGGAATTGACCATGTTTTTCGCAATCAACTTGCGCATGCGATCCATTTCCATGATCTCATACGCTCCGCTGTGCCCGAATTTGATTTCAGGAACGGATTGAGGCTGAGCGACAACTTCTGTCTGAGGAACCGGAGCAGGGTCCACCGGTTGCTGTTGTTGCTCAACAGGAGGGGAGGCAGGTACAACAGGCTCGGATTCAGGAGCAACAGGCGCTGCTACGGGAGCAACCGGTGCAGACACCGTACGTGTGTTCACAAATGAGAGAATGTCTTTTTTGGTTACCCGGCCTCCTCTTCCGGATCCTGGGAGATTTTCCAATTCAGCCATGCTGATGCCTTCTTTGCGGGCAATATTCATGACTAATGGAGAATAAAAACGATCGGATACCTGAGTAAGCCCGAGCGCGACTTTTTCTTCAACAGGTTGGCTGGCAGGAATATACGGTACAGTTTCTGCGACCAGTGCTTCTGTTACAACAGGATCGTATTGCCCGTTTGTATTTTCTTCGGACTCGGTCTCAATGATTGCAATCACCTCCCCGACAGGCACAACATCCCCTTCGCTGAAGCGCATTTCGAGAAGCTTTCCATCAACAGGTGCCGGTACTTCTGAATCTACCTTGTCAGTAGCAATTTCAAGTACAGACTCTTCCTGCTCAATCTCTTCTCCAACTTGCTTCAACCACTTCAAAATAGTAGCTTCTATGATACTTTCGCCCATTTTGGGCATGACAAGCTCAAATTTTGCCATACGAGTAGATTTATGTTTTTTATCATGTAAAATTACTCAAATTGCATCCTCACACAAAGCGCGTACGTACTTTTTTCAAACAAAGGTGTAAGGCTGACTGCGCACTGCGTGCTATGTTGAATTCCCGGGTGCCGTGTCCATAGAGATGTTGTGAAGTATTTCCCTGTTGATCTGAATAGCCCAGATATACTTGTGCTGGCTGATCTCCGTCAGGCTCTGCCAGTCCAGTTGTGGCGAGGCCGATATCCGTGCCCAGTAGCTTGCGAACCCCCTCTGCCATTTGTTCTGCAACTTCCCCAGATACCACAGAATGCACGGCTATTGCTGAAGGATCGACCCCTAAAACGGAAATCTTGATCTCAGTAGCATAGGCTGTAACTGAGCCTTTATAAAAGGTGGAGGCCCCGGAAAGGGAAACAATAGCAGCTGACAGCGTGCCGCCTGTCAGACTTTCTGCTACAGCAAGCGTAAGTCCTTTTTCGCGGAGTTTATCTGCCAATAACCCGGATAGGGACTGGTCACCACGTGCATAAATATAGGATTTTAGCTGTGTTTCAATCCGATTTGCGGTTTGATCCAACATCTCTTTAAATACGGACGATTGCTCAGTATCCCCCTTAATGGATAGCTCTAACCAGATCCCATCTAGCCTGGGTAAATAAGAAAGTGCGATTAATTCGGGAATTTCGATTTCTTCCATACGCTTAGCGAGGTTTGACTCCGGAATACCTTGCAAGCGTAGGATCAGTTGCTGAAAGGACTGGCCTGCAAAGCGGGTTTGAATCCGAGGGATGACTTCGTGTTGGACCATGTGCAACATTTCAAAAGGCACCCCAGGCATTGCAAATAGGTGGTGCCCCTCCTGTTCAAAATGCATACCGGGCGCGGTCCCCAGCGGATTAGGGATCACTTCGCAATTGGCCGGAACATAGGCTTGAAGCCGATTGAGGGCCGATATGCTGCGATTCCGTTGCTGATATCGTACTTCCAATGCCGCAAGGCTTGGGCTGTGCAAAACAAGTTCTGTATTAAATAAGGCTGCAAGTGTTTGCTTGGTAATATCATCTGTAGTAGGCCCAAGGCCGCCACACATTAAGACAATGTCATGACTTGCGAGTTCTGCAGATATAGCAGAACGGATCGCTTCAGCTTCGTCAGAAATCACAATTACGCGACTGAGGGCGTACCCATGCTGGCTGAGCAGGATGCCTGTTTCGGCTGCATTCGTATTAATAATTCGCCCTTTGAGAAGCTCGTTTCCAATAGTAATAAGAGAAATACGCGTCATGGCATTAAGATAGGGAAAATAGATAAACAGATCACCTTATACTGATTAGCTAACTTGTTTGATTAAACTACATCGTATGTAAATTCCCAATTTTGGTTTATGTTAGGGGCTGATCACTACTCTTGTATGACCTCTTTTCAGAATAAAAATCGGCAAATCCTCTCGGTTCGGCATTCTCTTCTCCGGTTACCGGTAATAGTGGGGGGCTTTTTACTTATTGTTGTTTTCTGGGTGTACAATAGAAAGGCTGACCCAATTGTTCCCCTTCCTTTAAATTCGATCCACTATCTTTTCTCACCGATTGAGGACCATTTATTAGAGAATCCCGCTAATTGGTATCCTGATTTCCCTGGACTCCCTATTGCACGAAACCAACATGTGATGATTGAGGGAGAAGCCTGCTTTACCGGTTTTGACTTACAGGTTGCAGGGGCCGTTCATATCAGCATAGGTTCAAGTATTTTTTCCCCTAATGGAAAGATACTCGTGCTTGCAGGGGGGGAATTGATTAACAATGGAGAGATCATGGTTGCATCGATTGAAAATCAGGGATTGATTCAAAATAACCTCTCCGCTACGATAGACATAGGAAGCTTTCAATGTCTGGATGGTGGATTTACACATAATGCCCGTTCTGCGCTGTTTACAGTGAGTAATTCTATCGTGAATCAGGGAGTCTTCAACAACTACAGCCTGTGCACGATTGGAAAACAATTCATTAATGAAGCCACATTCAACCAAATGCCGGACGCAGAACTTCGGGTAAATGGTACCAAAGTAGATAGCTTTAGGTAGGGGGACGTCCATGCAAGGCTTTGCCCAATACCTTGCAATTACTGCATGGGTATTCATTCCTGGGAATTTCTATATATTGGTAAGGAGTAGGAATAGAGTTAAGTAGGGAGTATTGAGATGGTAATAAATGACTATCAAATAGATATTCTCTTTCAATCTTTGTACTTACAATCTATCATCTTCCTTAAAGTAGCTTATTACTTAAACTTGCCAATATGAAATACCTCCTGATTCCCTGTTTGTTTTTATTTGTGTACTGTACAGGCAGCCAAAGCACGGCTCCGGCAGTTGCAGAAGCGCCGATCGTGACGCCCACCTCCGAAGTATCAGCTCGAATGACAGTCGCGGCCCAGGCCTTATTAGCTTCATTTGATGATTCGCTGAATGCAGCTGCGAGATTTGCCTTTGAGGATGACGAGCGATATCATTTTCAGTTTACACCTGTTCCGCGCAAAGGAGCAGACTTGCGAGACATGAATCCTGCTCAGCGAAAATTAGTGGTAGAATTGCTCCAAACCATTTTAAGTGAAGAGGGATATCGAAAAGCGACAGAAATCATGCAACTGGAAGGGGTACTGAAAATTTTGGAGAAACGCGGCGATGATGATGATCGCAGGGATCCTGAAAAATATTTTGTGTGCGTATTTGGAGAGCCTTCCCTGGAAGAACCCTGGGCCTGGCGATTTGAAGGTCACCATTTATCTATGAGTTTTTCTGCTGTAACCGGCGAAGTTTCAGTTACTCCCTCTTTTATGGGGACCAATCCTGCAATTGTACGAGAAGGCGCAGCAGCAGGAACAGAAGTGCTCAAGCTGGAACAGGATTTGGGTCGTAAACTGGTAACCTTACTTGACGATACACAAAGAAGCAAGGCGATAATTGCAGATGAGGCGCCTCAGGAAATTATTACAGGAATAGAGCGAGAGGCCCGACTGGCAGCTTTTGAAGGGATCTCCGTAGATCAACTCTCAGCAGAGCAACGGGAAGTCCTTTGGCAATTAATAGGGGTATATCTTGGGAATATGGAAGCTTCCGTTGCAACAGAGCGTACAAAGCGGCTGGAAAATATAGAAGTCTCACAGCTATATTTTGCCTGGGCAGGGGGACTGGAACCCGGCGACGCACATTATTATCGAATTCATGCGCCTAATCTCATCATCGAATATGACAATATTCAGAATGATGCCAATCACGTTCATGCGGTCTGGCGCGACCCATTGAATGATTTTGGAGAGGACCTCCTCCGCAAGCACTATGAAATGCACGAGCACTAATCCCAAAAACTGAAAATACTTTTTCCAAAGATTTGGAATTTACCTCCGGAAATAATTACCTTTGCAGGGCCAAAGTCGGAAGGGCCGTTTGTGGCACATCAATTTGGATGTAAAACCTGGTTTGGCTGTTAGGGTGTAAGGCACCTGCTTCATGGCAATGCATCGGTAAAATCCCGAAGTATCCCGGAAGGTTAACAAAAATAGCTTTTGTATTGACGGTAGATTTGGGTAACCATTTCTACTACGTTTCAACCGCCATTTTTCTAAACTATTCTTCCACAAGAAGCTAACCTCTTACGCCCGGACAGTTGATCTCAACTGCCCGGGTTTTGTTTTGGTAGAAAAGTAAATCGGGTTTGGGAATCGGCAGTATTATGTCTACCTTTGTGCCCGCATTTAACAGAACTGTTTATTTATGCCTACGATACAGCAACTCGTACGAAAAGGGAGAAAAAGCAAATCCGAGAATAGCAAATCTCCCGCATTGGATTCCTGCCCGCAAAGGCGCGGCGTGTGTCTGAGAGTGTACACCACTACTCCAAAAAAGCCTAATTCTGCATTGCGGAAAGTGGCTAGGGTTCGTCTTACCAATGGGAAAGAAGTGAACGCATACATTGGAGGAGAGGGGCACAACCTTCAGGAGCACTCAATTGTTCTTGTAAGAGGAGGTCGTGTAAAGGATTTACCTGGTGTTCGATACCACGTAGTGCGCGGTGCGCTTGATACTGCTGGCGTAGAAGACAGAAATCAGGGAAGATCTAAATATGGTACCAAACGGCCTAAAAGCTAAAGAACCATGAGAAAAACCAGAGCTAAAAATAGAAAGCCAGTTCCAGATCCCAAGTACAAAGACGAATTGGTAACCAAGTTTGTAAACAACTTGATGGTTGATGGGAAAAAAAGCGTTGCCTTTAGCGCATTCTACGGTGCCCTCGAAATTATTGATGGCAAAGTAGAAGAAGGAGGACTCGAAGTCTTCAAGGCAGCTCTTAATAATGCAATGCCTGCTGTAGAGGTGAAAAGCCGCAGAGTAGGAGGAGCCACTTTCCAGGTGCCGATTGAAGTGAAGCCCAAAAGACGTTTGGGATTGGGAATTCGCTGGCTGATCAAATACGCAAAATCCAGAAATGGAAAATCTATGCGTGATAAACTCGCCTCAGAATTTATGGCAGCAGCAAAAGGTGAAGGCGCAGCTGTGAAGAAGAAAGAAGATACGCATCGCATGGCTGATGCCAACAAAGCATTCTCACATTTTAGAGTATAATTAATCATCTCCAAAAGAGAATTCATAAACTGATGAAAAAGATTCCGTTAAAAGACACCCGCAATATTGGCATCATGGCTCACATTGATGCTGGTAAAACTACTACTACGGAACGTGTTCTTTATTACACAGGGATTTCCCATAAGATTGGTGAGGTACACGATGGTGCCGCAACAATGGACTGGATGGAGCAGGAGCAGGAGAGAGGTATTACCATTACTTCCGCTGCAACCACTACCTTCTGGCCCTACAATGATATCGAACATCGCATTAATATAATTGATACCCCCGGACACGTTGACTTTACAGTTGAAGTAGAGCGTTCACTCAGGGTATTGGATGGTGCTGTTGCTGTTTTCTGCTCTGTTGGAGGCGTTGAGCCCCAAAGTGAGACAGTATGGCGTCAGGCTGATAAGTATAATGTGCCCCGAATCGGATTCGTTAATAAAATGGACCGCTCCGGTGCTGACTTTTTTGAAGTTGTCAAGCAAGTGAAAAACATGCTGGGCGCTAATCCTGTGCCGATTCAGGTGCCGATTGGTGCAGAAGTCGATTTCAAAGGAGTTGTTGATTTGCTCGACAACAAAGCCATCGTCTGGAATGAGGATGATATGGGGATGACCTTTAAGGAAATTCCAATTCCTGAAAACCTGGTTGGTACCGTTGCAGAGTGGAGAACCCACATGATTGAGGCAATCGCCGAATATGATGAGGCTGTTCTCGAAAAATATTTTGAAGATCCTGATTCCATCACACGTGAAGAACTGATTGGTGCATTGAGAGCGGCTACGCTTGATATGGCGATCACTCCTATGATGTGTGGATCAGCCTTTAAAAACAAAGGCGTTCAAGCTGTACTGGATGCAGTTTGTTCACTCCTGCCTTCTCCTATGGATGTACCTCCTATTGAAGGAGTAAATCCTGATACTGATAAAGTTGAGGCACGTAAAGCTTCTGTTGATGAGCCTTTCACTGCACTGGCTTTCAAAATCATGACGGATCCTTATGTAGGACGTTTGGCTTTCTTCCGGGTATATGCCGGGGTATTGCCAGGAGGATCATACATTCTGAATAACCGTACTGGTCGTAAAGAGCGAATTAGCCGAATCTTACAGATGCACGCTAATAAGCAAAATCAAATCGATCAGGTAGAAGCTGGAGATATTGCGGCAGGGGTTGGATTTAAAGATATCCGTACGGGAGATACCCTTACTGATATCAAGCATCCACTCATATTAGAGTCGATGACTTTCCCAGAACCGGTTATTCAACTTGCGGTTGAGCCCAAGACCCAGAAAGATGAGGAAAAACTGACAACAGGGCTTTCCAAACTCTCTGAAGAAGATCCAACTTTCAAGGTGCATACCGATGAAGAGTCAGGCCAGACCATCATCGCAGGTATGGGGGAATTGCACCTGGAAATTATCGTAGACCGTCTGAGACGTGAATTCAAAGTAGAAGTCAACCAGGGACAACCTCAGGTGTCTTATCGTGAGGCAATCAATGGAACACTTCTGCACCGTGAGACATATAAAAAGCAAACGGGGGGCCGTGGTAAATTCGCCGATATTCAGGTGGAGATTTCATCTACGGAATCCGGAGAAGGCTTTGAGTTTGAAAATGAAATTAAAGGAGGTTCGATTCCAAGAGAATTTATTCCTTCTGTAGAGAAAGGATTTAAAGATTCTATGACAGAAGGCGTATTGGCTGGCTTCCCACTGGAAGGTCTTAAGATTCGTCTCTATGATGGAGGATTCCACGCAGTAGATTCAGATCAATTGTCATTTGAACTCGCTGCTCGTACCGCCTATCGTTCAGCACTTCCTAAATGTTCCCCTATCTTGAAGGAGCCCATTATGGCAGTTGAGGTAGTTACTCCAGAGGAGTACATGGGATCTGTAGTTGGCGATTTGAATCGTCGTCGTGGTCAGATCGAAGGTATGGACAGCAGAGGAAATTCCCAGGTAGTAAAAGCGAAAGTGCCCCTTTCGGAGCTCTTTGGATATGTTACAGCTTTACGTACGATTTCTTCCGGACGTGCAG
Source organism: uncultured Bacteroidia bacterium (assembly GCA_964352745.1). Taxonomy (GTDB): domain Bacteria; phylum Bacteroidota; class Bacteroidia; order J057; family J057; genus CAYGTH01. The sequence goes on along the minus strand of CAYGTH010000016.1, from coordinate 23,963 downwards.
CTTCAACCATGCAATTCTCGCACTATCAGCAGGCACCTGCAGCGATTCAGGAAGATGTAGTTGCGAAAGTAAAAGGGCTGACTAAAGTATAGGTGTATTATGACACAGAAGATCAGAATCAAACTGAAATCGTACGATCACAATCTCGTCGATAAGTCCGCCGAGAAGATTGTACGTACCGTGAAAAACACGGGCGCCATCGTGAGTGGGCCGATTCCCCTGCCGACAGAGCGTTCTGTGATCACTGTTAACCGTTCCCCGCACGTGAATAAAAAGTCGCGGGAGCAGTTCGAGATCAGCTCTTATAAGCGGCTCATCGATATCTTTAGCTCAAGCTCTAAGACTGTCGATGTACTCATGAAGCTTGAATTGCCCAGTGGGGTAGATGTGGAGATCAAAGTTTAATTAACGAGTAAAAAAATGGCAGGAATAATCGGCAAGAAAGTAGGCATGACTAGCCTCTTCGATGAAAATCGGAGAAACATCGCCTGCACGCTCATATATGCAGAACCCAATGTCGTAACTCAGGTAAAGACGATTGAGAGTGATGGGTATGCTGCCGTACAGCTGGGATTTGACGAGGCAAAGGAAAAAAATACCTCCCAACCAATGAGGGGACATTTTGCCAAATCCAAGACAACTCCCAAACGTAAAGTAAAAGAATTTCAATTTAACGATGTTGAATTGAACATTGGAGACGAAATTGGAGTCGACATCTTTGAAGAAGGCGAGTTTGTGGATATTGCAGGCATTTCCAAAGGAAAAGGATTCCAGGGGGTTGTAAAACGCCACGGATTCCATGGAGTTGGAGGCCGGACACACGGTCAGCATAACCGGGAGCGTGCTCCAGGATCACTCGGACCAGGTTCTACTACCTCACGCGTTTTCAAAGGTATGAAAATGGCCGGCAGAATGGGAACAGACCGCATAAAGGTGCAAAATCTACAGGTATTGAAAGTAATACCCGAAAAACATTTGTTGGTCGTTTCTGGATCAATTCCAGGACATAAAGGGGCGTACGTCATTATCGAGAAGTAATATGGAACTTACGGTTTATAATATCGAGGGAAATAAAACTCGTCGGACGGTAGAGCTTGACGACGCAGTATTTGGGCTGGAAACTCCCAACGACCACGCAATCTATCAGGATGTACGTTTGATCTTGGCGAATCGCCGCCAGGGTACACACAAATCCAAAGAGCGTTCCGAAGTCAGCGGAAGTAATAAAAAGCCGTACCGTCAAAAAGGTACAGGTAATGCTCGCTCAGGACATAAGCGGTCCCCACTATGGCGGCATGGCGGTAGAGTTTTCGGCCCAAAACCCAGAGACTATGGGTTTAAGCTCAACAAAAAGACTCGTAGTATCGCCCGCTGCAGTGCACTGACTTATAAAGCTCGCGAAGAAAAAGTGTTGGTAGTGGAAAGCTTCGCTTTTGAAGCTCCCAAGACTAGCCAACTCCTTGGAATTCTGGCAAAACTGGAACTCGAGCAAGCAAAGGTTCTCCTGGTATTGGGAGAAGGAGATAAGAACATCTACTTGTCTGGAAGGAATTTGCCTAAAACAGAAATCCTGACTGCAGACAGCCTTAATACATATGACATCCTTAATGCCGATACGATGATCGTTACAGAGGATGCAGTGGAAATGATCAATCAACGATTAGCCAACTAAGATGATGAGCATACTGAAGCGACCCATACTGACGGAGAAAACCAATGACCTGCAAGAGCGCGGACTGAATCAGTACGGCTTCGAAGTAGATCTGCAGGCTGATAAAGGCCAGATCAAAAACGAAGTAGAACGGGTTTATGAAGTCAAGGTTGATCAGGTACGAACTATGGTTGTTAGAGGCAAACGCCGGAGCCGCTTTACCAAAAGTGGTGTTATTACAGGCAAATCCTCAAACTATAAGAAAGCTATTGTGACCCTGAAAGATGGACACGATATAGATTTCTACAAACACATCTAATACGCTATAAGCCAGAGAGATGGGAATTAGAAAATTAAAACCGATAACCCCAGGACAACGGCGCAGATCCGTTTCGGATTTCGATAAGATTACCAAGTCGACTCCGGAAAAGTCCCTTACCTCGTCCGTTAAGCGGTCAGGTGGAAGAAACAATAAAGGTCGCACAACTGCCGCACACAGGGGGGGAGGACATAAGCGGAAATACCGTATTGTAGATTTTAAGCGGGAAAAGTTTAATATCCCAGCAACGGTAAAAGCGATCGAGTATGATCCCAACCGTTCTGCCAGGCTTGCGCTACTCTTCTACGCAGATGGAGAAAAACGCTATATACTGGCTCCGGATAAACTGTTGGTGGGACAAACCATAGTTTCCGGTGAAAAAGTTGAGCCAGTAGTAGGAAACGCTATGCTGCTCAAGCACATCCCGCTCGGTACATTTGTTCATAATGTTGAGCTCTATCCCGGAAAGGGAGGGATAATGGCCCGCAGCGCAGGAACTCAGGTTCAGTTGACTGCCCGTGAAGGGAAATATGCAACGTTGAGACTGCCTTCAGGTGAAACGAGAATGGTACTGGTTACCTGTATGGCAACCGTAGGCTCAGTAGGAAATTCCGAGCATAACAATATTATCCTTGGAAAAGCCGGGCGGAAGCGTTGGTTGGGGAGAAGACCTCGTACTCGTGGAGTCGCAATGAACCCGGTTGATCACCCAATGGGTGGGGGTGAAGGTCGCTCCTCAGGTGGACACCCCAGAAATAAGAACGGAGTACCAGCTAAGGGTTTTAAGACCCGTCATAAGAAAAAAGCTTCCAATCGTCTGATTGTCAGTCGTAAAAAGCGCAAAAGATAATTAAGTTATGGCTAGATCGCTTAAAAAAGGACCTTTTGTAGATCCCAAGCTGGAGATGAAGGTCAGCAGAATGAACGAGGGCGGAGGCAAGCGTCTGATTAAGACCTGGGCTCGACGCTCAATGATCTCTCCGGATTTTGTAGGACATACCATTGCAGTTCATAATGGCAACAAGTTCATCCCGGTTTTTGTAACAGAAAACATGGTAGGACACAAACTAGGAGAATTCGCACCTACGCGAAATTTCAGAGGCCATGGTGGCGGTAAAAAGGATAAAAGGAGGTAGAACGATGTCGGAACAAGTAAAAATGACCCGTAAAGAAAAGATCGCTGCAGGGCTGCCTAAGCCGCCCAAGCGCAAGACTGCTCTTGCTCAGCGATTGCAGGAAGAGCGCGAAGATCAGACTAAGGTCTCCCTTCAAAACTATCGCTCTTCTGCCCGAAAAATGCGACTGATCATTGACCAAATCCGAGGAATGGAAGTCTTTGACGCATTGAGCAGCCTGAAGTTTACCGCGAAAGCGGGTGCTCCTGCGGTAGCCCGTTTGCTCAAGTCAGCGATCACTAGCTATGAAGAGAAAAACGAAGGGGAGCAGGTGGATGTCGGTACGCACTTTGTGAGTTCTGCCTCCGTAGATGGCTCACGCATGCTGAAACGCCTGCAGCCAGCTCCACAGGGAAGAGCGCACTTGATTAGAAAGCGCTATTGCCATGTAACCCTTATGATTGATAGAATTGCGGTAAGCGAAGACGCGGAATAAACTATAAACTCAAGAACATTGGGACAGAAGACTCATCCAATCGGACTTAGGCTCGGCATCATCAAAGGTTGGGAATCCAACTGGTTTGGTGGTAAGGATTTCTCAGCTAAACTCATCGAAGATGAGCGAATCCGCGCCTACCTCAACGCGAGGATACCGCGGGGAGGAATTGCAAAAATTGTAATTGAGCGTACGCTCAAAAAAATCACCATCACTGTCCATACTTCTCGCCCGGGAATCGTGATTGGTAAAGGAGGAAAAGAAGTGGACAAACTTCGGGAGGAGATCAAAAAGATCACTAACAAGGATGTTCAAATCAATATCTTCGAGATCAAGCGTCCGGAATTGGATGCTACGCTTGTGGGACAACAAGTCGCACAGCAGCTCGAAGGTCGTGTATCCTTTCGTCGTGCGATGAAATCCTCTCTAAGCTCTACGATGCGGGCAGGTGCTGAAGGATGTAAGATCATGTGTTCTGGTCGATTAGGCGGTGCTGAAATGGCAAGAACGGAGCAGTACAAGCAAGGAAGAATTCCGCTGCAAACACTTCGCGCTGATATTGACTATGCATTGGTAGAAGCTCACACGATCTATGGTGTGATTGGAGTCAAGGTATGGATCTTCAAAAAGGAAATTTTCGGGAAAGTTGATCTTTCTCCAAATGCAAACCTGGGAGATCGCGATCGGAAGCGTGGTGGCGGCGGCGGTAGAGGTGGCAATAGTGGCGGTAAGAGAAGAAGAAATTAGGAATAGTTCAGAGTAGAGGATTTGCGGTTCCACCGCATTATCACCCCTTCTGAATCATAACTGTTTGAGATATGTTACAACCTAAAAAGGTAAAATACAGAAAGCGCCAGAAAGGCCGGTTAAAAGGAGATAGCCAACGCGGCAGTGAAATTTCCTTTGGCTCATACGGACTGAAGGCCATGGAAAATGCTTATTTGACGGCACGTCAAATAGAAGCTTGCCGGATCGTGATTTCTCGTGCTATGAAACGGGAAGGAAGTATGTGGATCCGGATTTTCCCAGACCGTCCTGTTACAAAGAAGCCTGCAGAGGTACGGATGGGAAAAGGAAAAGGTAATCCAGAATATTGGGCAGCAGCAATTCGCCCGGGACGTGTACTTTTTGAAGTGGATGGTGTACCGGAAGTAGTTGCCAAGGAAGCCCTGAGACTGGCCGCAAATAAACTCCCTATTAAAGTGAAGTTTGTCACGCGGAGAGATTTACAATCAGTGAGTCAATAACGATATGAAAGCGAAAGAAATCCGAGATTTGACAACCGAGGAAATAATTGCCCGGCTTAAAGACGAAGGAGATCAGTTACTGCGACTCCAACTCAATCATGCGGTATCTTCCATCGAGAGTCCTTCAAAGATTCGGGAAGCACGCAAAACTGTTGCCCGGCTCAAAACGATTCTGACTGAGCGAAAGGCCGAAGAAAGTAATTCAACTAACTAGTCATGAGCGAAACTACAGTTACAAGGAATCTGAGAAAAATTCGGATCGGGAAAGTCTCCAGCCATAAGATGGATAAGTCGATCGTTGTAGAGGTCGAACGTAAAGTGAAGCACCCTGTCTACGGAAAGTTTTTGAAAAAGACTTCCAGCTTTATGGCTCATGATGAGCAAAACCAAGCCGGAATCGGAGATATTGTACGGATTATGGAGACCCGTCCACTTAGCAAAAGAAAGCGCTGGAGATTGGTCGAAGTTATTGAAAAAGCAAAGTAGGTTCTATGGTCATCGTGGTTGCTGGATAAAGCAAATTTCATGCTCACCAGAAACCAGAAACCTTAAACCTTAAACCTGAACGTAAGATGATACAGCAAGAAAGCAGACTGAAAGTTGCAGATAACAGCGGTGCCAAAGAAATTTTGTGTATTCGCGTATTGGGAGGAACCGGTAGAAGATACGCACGAATCGGCGACCAGATCGTTTGCAGTGTGAAATCTGCAGACCCCAGCTCAAGTGTTAAAAAGGGTGATGTCGTAAAAGCTGTCGTTGTCCGGACCCGTAAAGAGCGCAGACGCAAAGATGGATCTTATATCCGCTTTGATGATAATGCTGCAGTCTTGCTGGCAACTGATGGCGGACCCAGAGGTACCCGGATTTTTGGACCGGTAGCCCGTGAGTTAAGAGACAAAGGATACATGAAAATTGTCTCACTAGCACCAGAGGTATTGTAAGCGGACTGGGCTTACTGAAAATTAACGAAGATTCAGAAAGTGAAATCATGGCTAATCATAAATTACACATCCGAAAAGGCGATACCGTGAGAATTCTCAGCGGTACCGATAGAGGAAAAGAGGGTAAAGTATTAGTAGTTTACCCTGCTACCGAAAGAGCAATTGTTGAGGGAATGAATATCATTACCAAGCACATGCGCCCTACCCAGGAAAACCCTGATGGAGGAATCGTGGAACAGGAAGCTGCTATCAACACCTCCAAACTGATGCTCATTGATCCTAAAACTAAAGAACCTACGCGGGTTGGCAGACGGAAAAATGAAAATGGAAAAGGGTGGGTAAGATATTCAAAGAAGAGCGGAGAGATTGTATAAGTGAAAGGAGTCGGGACGTCCGGTAATGAGGACCTCTATACTCTACACAAACATAAAGATTAAATAAGATGGCAAGGGAACCGAGATTGTATACCGAATATAAAAGCAGAATTGCTTCGTCGATTCATAAGCAATTCAACTACGGTAGTGTGATGCAAATCCCCAAACTTGAGAAGATTGTTCTTTCTCGTGGGGTAGGAGAAGCAGTAGGAGATAAGAAATTGATTGACAATTCCGTTCAGGAATTTGAACTGATAGCTGGCCAAAAGCCGATTGTCACAGTCGCTAAAAAGAGTATCTCTAACTTCAAATTGCGGGACGGCATGCCGATTGGTGTGAAAGTAACCCTGAGGAAAGAGCGGATGTATGAATTCCTCGATAGATTCATCAATGTTGCTTTACCACGTGTAAGGGACTTTCGCGGAATTCCTACAAAAGGATTTGATGGAAGAGGAAACTTCACAATGGGTATTCGGGAGCAGATTATTTTTCCTGAAATCAATGTAGATCAGATCAATCAGATTTCTGGACTTGATGTAACCTTTGTTACTTCCGCTCCAACAGATGAAGAAGCACTCGCACTCTTACGGGAGTTTGGAATGCCCTTCCAGAAAAATCAAAGCACGCAGCAAGTATAACAGAGTGTTATGTCTAAAAAATCGATCGTAGCCAGACAAGCGAAACGCGAAAAGCTCGTTGAGAAATATGCAGCAAAGCGCGCATTTCTAAAAGAGCATGGAGATTACCAGGGGCTGGCATTGTTACCCCGCAACTCTTCTCCCGTACGGCTGAAAAACCGGTGTAAACTGACCGGAAGACCCAGAGGGTACATAAGAAGATTTGGTATATCCAGAATCAAGTTCAGAGAACTCGCACTTCAGGGAAAAATTCCGGGTGTAAAGAAAACAAGTTGGTAATATGAATACAGATCCAATAGCAGATTTCCTTACCCGGGTTAGAAATGCTTCAAGCGCCGGGCACAAGGTAGTGGAAATTCCTTCTTCCAGATTGAAAAAGGAGATGACCCGTGTACTGCATGAGCAGGGCTATGTGAAACGCTACAAGTTTGTAGACGAAGGGCCGCAAGGGGTAATTAAGATTGCCTTGAAATACGACAAAGTGAGCAAGAAGGCGGCCATCACCAAGCTCGAGCGTATCAGTAAGCCGGGATTGAGAACCTACACGAAAGTTAAAAGCATGCCAAGAGTTCTCAACGGACTCGGTATCGGTATCATCTCTACCCCTAGTGGTGTGATGACCCTGAGGCAAGCTACGGCTCAGAATGTGGGAGGAGAAATATTGTGTTACGTTTATTAAGAAACAGCGATGTCAAGAATAGGTAAAGCACCCATTTCTATGCCAGCAGGCGTGTCCATCTCAGTGGATAAGAGTAATCTCGTTACGGTCAAAGGGCCTAAAGGAGAACTTACCCAGGCAGTGGACCCGGATCTTACTGTGGATATTTCAGAAGGCGAGTTGAATGTAAAGCGCCCAACGGAACAAAAACGCCACCGCGCAATGCATGGATTGTACCGATCTCTACTCAACAACATGGTTGTTGGGGTATCTGAAGGCTTTGTGATTAAGTTGGAAGTAGTCGGAGTTGGATACAAGGCCGACGTACAAGGAAGCCAGTTAGAATTGTCTCTGGGCTATTCTCACCCAATCATATTGGTTCTGCCTTCTGAAATCAAGGTAGAAACAGAAACGAAAAGAGGGGCTCCCCCACTCATTACGCTTACCGGAATCGATAAGCAATTGATGGGACAGGTAGCAGCCAAGATTCGTTCTCTGAGACCACCAGAGCCCTACAAAGGAAAAGGAATCCGGTACCAGGGAGAGCAAGTTAGAAGAAAAGCAGGTAAAGCTGCTGGTAAGTAAGCTTGAGCCCGGAGCGAAAAGTGAGTGGGCTACATATTTGATAATAAGAAATCAATTATAGATCATGGCAAAGGCGCATAAGAAAGTACTACGGAGAAACCGGATCAGACGGCGTTCCCGGGCCAAAATTCAGGGAACGGCTGACCGGCCACGCCTGGCAGTTTACAGAAGCAACAAGCAGATCTACGCGCAGATCATTGATGACGTAGAAGGAGTAACGCTAGCAAGTTGTTCTTCTCGGATAAAAGATTTAAATTTGCAGCCGCTTTCCAAAACGGAACAAAGTCTGGCAGTCGGTAAAAAACTTGCCGAAATTGCAAAAGACAAAGGCATTGAAGGAGTCGTTTTTGACCGCGGAGGGTATAAATACCACGGTCGTGTAAAAGCACTCGCAGAAGGTGCACGTGAGGGAGGTTTAAGTTTCTAGTTACCTATGAATATTCCAAACGAATTACGAGTAAAGAGCAGCGACGTCGAACTACAAGAAAAAGTAGTTAAGATCAAGCGCGTAGCGAAAGTGGTAAAAGGTGGACGTCGTTTCAGCTTTAGCGCCATTGTCGTTGTAGGAAATGGTGACGGAATTGTCGGGTTCGGACTCGGTAAAGCCAATGAGGTTACTGATGCCATTGCCAAGGGAGTTGATGACGCCAAAAAGAACCTGATTAAAGTAGGAACCCTGCACGGGACTATTCCACACGCTAGTTTTACCAAGTTTGGTGCTGCAAAAGTATTACTCAAGCCTGCTGCACCCGGTACGGGAGTATTGGCTGGAGGTGCGATGCGCGCAGTATTGGAAGGAGCTGGGGTAAAGGATGTGATTGGGAAAAGCTTAGGATCTTCTAACCCACACAATGTGGTAAAAGCAACGATTCGCGCTTTACTCGAAATGAGACTTCCTCATCAGGTTGCCAAGCAGCGTACCATCACTTTGAGCCAGGTGTTCAAGGGATAAGTCGAATGACGTGGACCCGGTTGGGGAAACGATTTAATTAAAATGGCCGTAGGTCAATAAAAAGATAAACAGCATGTACCCGAAGGTAAAAATCACTCAGGTGCGCAGCACAATCAACAGACCCAAAGACCAAAAGGCGACTATTACCGCCTTGGGGTTAGGGAAAATTAACCGGACTGTTGAAAAAGAAGTGACGCCTCAGATCCTGGGAATGATCAAAAAGGTGAGTCATTTGCTAAAACTCGAAGAGACAGAGTAATATGAAGCTACATACATTAAAACCGGCAAAAGGAGCGACCCACTCTACTAAAAGAATTGGTCGCGGACAAGGCTCTGGCCGAGGCGGTACTGCTACCAAAGGACATAAAGGTCAAAAATCCAGAAGTGGAAATAAATACCGTCCGTGGTTTGAAGGGGGGCAGATGCCACTGGTTAGAAGAGTACCTAAGTTCGGATTTACGAACCGCTTTCGTGTTGAGTACAACGTTGTTAATCTGGATACACTCCAGGCATTGGCAGAAAAAGACTCAGCCGGAGAAATTAACCACGAATACCTGCTTAAGCATGGCTTGATTTCTAATACCTCCAAATTGGTGAAAGTATTGGGAAGAGGCGAATTGAAAGCCAAGGTAGATGTCAAACTCAACAAGTTCAGCAATAGCGCTAAAGCAGCAATCGAAGCTGCAGGCGGGACCGCTACTGAAGTATAAGACACATGAGGGAGCTCATTCAGACATTACAGAATATTTTCAAGATTACGGAACTTAAAAACCGAATCTTGTACACATTATTACTTCTGGCGGTGTTCCGCCTGGGTACTTTTGTCATCCTGCCGGGTGTTGATTCGGTAGCCCTTCAAGCACAGTTTAATGCGGGCGGAGGGGGTCTGCTTGATCTCTTTAATACATTCCTGGGAGGAGCATTTGCCCGGGGATCTATTCTGGCACTGGGGATTATGCCTTATATATCTGCCTCGATTGTTGTGCAGTTATTGGGAGCCGTAGTACCCGCTTTCCAGAAAATGCGACAGGAAGGAGAGAGTGGGATCCGGAAAATGAACCAGATCACACGGTACCTTACTGTTGCAATTACCTTAGGACAGTCTGCAAGTTATGTCGTGTATCTTAATACTGCATATCCGGAGGCTACTACTGGATTCTCTTCCTTCTTTTGGATTACGAGTATTTGTATCCTGACAGCCGGAACCATGTTTCTGGTATGGCTGGGGGAACGTATCACGGATAACGGAATTGGAAACGGAGTATCTTTGCTGATCATGATTGGTATCATCGCAGGTTTTCCTGGGGCGCTTGTCAACGAAGCCCGTGCGAATCTGCCAATGGTATTCTTCATTGAGATGCTCGCACTCGGGGTTGTTACCATGGCAGTTGTCGCCTTAACCCTGGCAGTGCGAAAAATCCCTATCAATTATGCCCGGCAGATGATGGGAAATCGGATTGCTCAGATGGGTCGAGGAACGGCTGCAAGACAGTACATTCCACTCAAAGTGAATTCTGCAGGGGTAATGCCTATCATCTTTGCACAGGCGATTATGTTTTTGCCGGCAACGCTGATTCAGTTAGGTGGCGAGAGGCTTTCCTGGCTCACAGCTACCTTCTCAGACTATACCGGACTTGGATATAATATTATCTTCTTTGTCCTGATCATTGTCTTTACCTACTTTTATACTGCGATTACGGTGAATCCGAATGAGATTGCAGATCAATTGAAGCGAACAGGTGGTTTTATCCCCGGAATTAAGCCCGGTAAGAAGACAGCCGCTTATATAGATAATGTGTTGAACCGGATCACACTACCAGGATCTATCTTTCTGGCCTTTGTGTCTATCTTCCCTGCTATCGCCACAGTAATGGGCGCTTCAGGAGCATTCGCGCAGTTTTTCGGGGGAACAACCTTGTTGATCATGATTGGGGTAACCCTTGACACGCTCAACCAGATGAATAGCTACCTGATCAATCGCCACTATGACGGATTGATGAAGTCTGGCCGGGTAAAAGGTCGGCAACGTAGCGGAGCAGTAATGTAATTATGGCTGAAGGCGTAATAATTTACAAGACCCCGGAAGAGGTCGAACTGATTCGCGAGAGTTCTTTACTTGTTGGGAAAACATTAGGGGAGTTGAAAAAACACATCCAACCTGGTGTAAATACACTCAAGCTTGATGAAATTGCGGAAACGTTTATTAGGGATCACGGAGCAGTTCCGGCCTTTAAAAACTACGACGCAGGGTTTGCAGATTATCCTTTTCCGTATTCTTTGTGCATCTCAGTAAATGAGGAAGTTGTACACGGAATGCCTTCCCTGGGTAGGGATTTGTTGGAAGGAGATATTGTTTCGATTGATTGTGGAGTATTGCAAAATGGGTATTATGGAGACTCAGCCTACACGTTTTCAGTAGGAGAGATTTCAGCCAAAAAGCGGCGCTTACTCGATGTTACGAAACAAGCCTTGTACAAAGGCATTGAAAAAGCAGTGGTTGGAAATCGAGTAGGAGATATTTCCAATGCGATTCAACGACACGTCGAGACTTATGGGTATAGCATTGTTCGGGAAATGGTTGGCCATGGATTGGGAAAGAGTTTACATGAGCCACCAGAGGTACCCAACTATGGCAAGCGAAGATCCGGGCTGAAGTTACAAGAAGGGTTGGTAATCGCGATTGAGCCCATGATTAATATGGGAAAGCGGTTTATCGACACAGCAGAGGATGGTTGGACGATCTTTGCAAAAGACAGAAAACCTTCAGCGCATTTTGAGCATAGTATTGTGATTAAGAATGGTAAAGCAGATATTCTCTCTACCTTTGATTATATAGAAAACTAATAGGATTTATTTTGGCAAAACAAGCTCCAATTAAAATTGATGGTGTGGTAACAGAAGCGCTTCCTAATGCTACCTTTCGGGTGAAATTGGAAAATGGGCACGAACTGTTGGCGCATATTGCAGGGAAAATGCGTATGCACTACATCAAGATTCTACCTGGAGACCGGGTTGCACTTGAGATTCCTCCTTATGATTTGAGTAAAGGAAGAATCGTATATCGATATAAGTAATCTTTTGGATTCTAAGTGAGTTTAGATCTAAAACAACGTGTAAAACAATGAAAGTCAGAGCATCTGTTAAGAAGAGAACTTCCGATTGTAAGATCATCCGACGCAAGGGGAAGGTATATGTGATCAACAAGAAAAACCCCAGATGTAAGCAACGTCAAGGGTAATGTTTCTGTCTGGAATAGATAATTGAATTAACAACAACGAATAACGATACGCATTCATGGCACGTATAGCAGGCGTAGATTTACCAAGAGGAAAACGCGGAGTGATAGGTCTCACTTACGTATTTGGAATCGGCAGAACCTCAGCAGCCGAAATTCTGGATAAAGCCGGAGTTGATCAAAGTAAAAAGATCGATGACTGGTCAGATGACGAGGTGGTAAACATTCGCCGAATCATCGGGGATGATTACAAAGTCGAAGGTGCATTGCGCAGCGAGATTCAGTTGAACATCAAGCGTCTGATGGATATTGGATGCTACCGAGGTCTTCGTCACCGGAAAGGCTTACCACTTAGAGGTCAGCGTACCCAAACCAATGCAAGAACCCGTAAGGGTCGTAAGAAAACGGTTGCGGGTAAGAAGAAAGCGGTGAAGAAGTAATCACCTGTATCGGATTCTCAATACCATTTTTTAACGCTTAGGTATATCATGGCAAAAATTCAAAGAAATACAGCGAAGAAGAAAAAAAAGGTAGATGCTATTGGGCATGTGCACATTACTTCTTCCTTCAACAATATCATCATCACGATGACTGACCAGGCAGGAAATGCGATCTCCTGGGCTTCTGCTGGGAAAATGGGTTTCCGCGGATCAAAAAAGAATACCCCTTATGCTGCTCAGGTTGCAGCCTCCGATTGTGCTAAAAAAGCATATGACATGGGAATGCGGAGAGCAGAAGTATTTGTGAAAGGAACTGGCTCAGGAAGAGAAGCTGCGATTCGCGCAGTGAGTGCAGTTGGAATCGAAATTACTTTGATAAAAGATATCACCCCACTGCCGCACAATGGCTGCCGTCCTCCTAAGCGGAGACGTGTATAATGCGCGCAGGTAGCAGCGTAGTGAGTTGATTAAAGACTATTAACCAATACTGTTCAATGGCACGATACAGAGGCCCCAAAACTAAGATTGCAAGAAGATTCAAGGAGCCAATTTTTGGCCCTAGTAAAGCACTGGACCGTAAGAAGTATGGACCGGGGCAGCACGGAAGAGGTCGTCGTAAGAAAGTTTCGGAATATGCGATTCAGTTATCTGAAAAGCAGAAAGCTAAATACACTTACGGTTTACTCGAAAAGCAGTTTCGCAATACATTTGAAAAAGCTGCTCGTAAAAGAGGAATTACGGGGGAAGTATTTTTGGAAATGCTCGAATCTCGCCTTGATAATACGGTTTTTCGGATGGGATTCGCTCCTACACGTCGTGCCGCACGTCAACTGGTTGGACACAAGCACGTTGAAGTGAATGGTGTTCTTACCAATATCCCTTCTTTTTCTCTTAAGCCTGGTGATGTAATCACGATTCGGGAAAAGAGCAAAAGTTTAGAAGTTGTTAACCAAAACCTGGGGAAAACTGCACGTTTCTCTTGGTTGGACGTTAATGCAGCTCAGCACACTGGTATTTTCCTGAATAGCCCAAATCGCGAAGAAATTCCCGAGAATATTAAGGAAAATCTGATCGTGGAATTGTACTCGAAGTAATCAGTTCCTTTTGTATCTGTTTTTCTGATTTGAATCCAACCAACGAAAGAATAAATTCAGCATGGCACTGTTAGATTTTCAAATGCCTGAGAAGGTGGTGCTCGAAAAAGAAAACGATTTTTACGGTCGTTTTCGCTTGCGCCCATTGGAAAGAGGGTATGGTATCACTGTCGGAAATGCCTTGCGTAGAGTTCTACTTTCCTCCTTAGAGGGGTTTGCTATTACTTCTGTCAAGATTCCCGGTGTTGACCACGAGTTTTCGGTTGTAAACGGAGTCGTTGAAGACGTAACTGAGGTGATTTTGAACCTCAAAGGAGTTCGTCTGAAGAAGATTAATGATGGCGATGCCCGGATATTTGTTTCCATTCGGGGAAAAGACGTCTTCACAGCCGGAGATATTTCTGATCATACTGCTGCATATGAGGTTACCAACCCTGACCACATCATTGCACATCTGGATCCTAAGACTCAATTCGATATTGAATTGACAATTGGAAAAGGGCGTGGCTATGTTCCTGCAGAAGATAATAAGCCCCAAAATGCACCAATCGGTGAAGTTCCGATTGATGCTATCTTTACACCGGTGCGCAATGTTAAGTATGATGTTGATGCATACCGGGTAGAGCAAAAAACGGACTACGAACAATTAGAAATTGAAGTTCAGACAGACGGGACGATAGATGCGGAAGCAGCATTGAAAGAAGCTGCAAATATTTTGCTTCGCCACCTGATGCTGTTCTCTGATGAAAGTATTACGCTTCAGTCAGAAGAGCCTGCCAAGAAAGATGAAGTGGATGAGAATTATCTGCAAATGCGGAAACTCCTCAAAACACCTCTTTCAGAACTGGATCTGTCTGTACGTGCGTACAACTGTCTGAAAGCAGCTGATATCAAAACCCTGGGAGATCTGGTTAGCTACAACATCGCTGACCTGCTCAAATTCCGGAACTTTGGAAAGAAGTCGCTGACAGAATTGGAAGAATTAGTCGCTGACAAAAACCTCACCTTCGGGATGGATGTTGTCAAGTACCGACTGGAAGAAGACTGATAACTTAAAAAAAGATGGGAGCTAATCATTAGCTCCCATCTTTTATTTTTATAATTCACTTAATCATCATTGCCCAAAGGATTATGACCCCTCTATGTGAGCGGAATGCCTTTGGCCAAGCAATTAGCTTTAACAATGAGACACGGAAAGAAAAACAACCACCTGGGTAGAAAGGCCGCCCACAGAAGAGCCATGCTTGCCAATATGGCAATCTCTCTGATTGAGCACAAGCGGATCAAAACCACTGTTGCAAAAGCGAAAGCCTTGCGCAAGTACGTTGAGCCTTTGCTGACAAAAGGGAAAACAGATACTACGCACTCTCGTCGTGTTGTATTCTCCTACCTCCAAAACAAATTTGCGGTTCAGGAATTATTTGGAGAAGTCGCCAGCCGTATTGCAGATCGTCCAGGCGGATACACAAGAATTTTGAAAATTGGTAACCGATTGGGAGATAATGCTGAAATGGCAATTATCGAACTGGTTGATTACAACGAATTTGCACCTGGAAAACTGGGAGATGCAAAAGGTAAGAAGAAGCGTCGCAGAAGAGGCGGAGGAAAAGGTAAAGCTGTTGCTGCTGCTTCTGTAGCAGAAGCCGTAGCTGAAGTAGCAGAAGAGGTAAATGAGGTAGTGGAAGAAACTGCTGCTGTAGTGGACGCAGATGCGACTACGGAAGAAGAATAGAATAGTATTGACAATTTATATTCGATTTAATAGATGCCCCTTCGCAAGAAGGGGCATTTTTTGTTGCAGCGTTTGGCCAGATCCTCCCGTCTTCTTAGAAAATCACCAGATATGAAAACCTTTTTACTCTCTTGCATTCTGATAACTTTATCCTGTTGGGAAGTATATGCTTGTAGTTGTACAGGCCCTGATCAATTTATCTATCCGGGTACTGATCAGGGAATTGTAGTATGTGTAGAAAAACGCTATACGCAAGATCATGGGATGGTCGTTAAAGTACTCAATCAGATTTCAGGACCAACAATAGCAGATGAAATCACCGTTTGGGGAGATGTCGGACATTTGTGCAGAGCCTATGTAACGGGATTTGAAGATAAGAGTCAGTATATCTTACGGCTGGAAGCTATTCCTGACCCGCTTCCTGAGTATTGGGGAGAATATACTTCGGATAAAGAGGCTGCCGGAGATTATACCTTATCAATATGTGGGCTGCATTACCTGGAAGTGGCAGGAGGCAATGTAACAGCTCCCTGGGGTACGATCAATGGAAATGATACAGAGATGAAGCTCTCTGATTTCAAGGCCGCTATGGAGGGCTATCGCGCTATTCAGGTATCCATTAATCGGGATGCAAATAGCTCTATCATTATTGTTACCCTGCTCGAAGATGTGGCAGACGCCGGACAAATTCAGATTTATGATATGCGGGGACGAGTTGTACGGCAGGTTGCCATTCGTCCGGAAGAAGAATTAGTGTATGAGATTCCATTTATGGACCTGAGTGAAGGGGTCTATGTGATGCGGATTCAAGCGGGACAGTATTTCCGGACGATAAAGCTGGCATTTTCTCATCCTTAGTGACTCTAAAAAAGAATGCTTCGCTGTAAGCCCTATCCCACATACACCTGAACAAAGCTTGTATTCACAAACACTAAAGGAGGGGCGGAACTAACAATACCCTTGTGTTTACAAAATAAAAGGGAGCCTGATGGCTCCCTTGCTGGGGTTGTGTAAAGGCAATAAAAAACTAACAGGGAATTAATGATTAAAAGAAAGCTGTACAGCTTGTTGTTCGTATTGCTGAATAGGACTGTACACCATTTCTACTCTTCCCTGACGGCCGGTACCTACCAGAACTAATTCCTGGGAAGAGTACGATTTTACCTGAAATATGTAAACGGCTGGGTTGCTTTCGATCTGTCTCCCATTCACAGCAGAGCAATAGAAGGTCATAGTTTCCTGGTATCCATTTGCATTCCAACGACCTTCATTGCGCTGAGAACGATCCCACATTGCGAAGGTCATATCAGCGTTGATGACCAGATACTGGGGGTTGTCGGCTGTGGCGGGATTTTTTACGCCAATTCCCAGAGGATCTATATTTTTTACCAGTTGAAGCTGTATTCCGCCTTCGTCCTGAATATCTTTTAGGAGCATATCCAAGGGAGCAAAATTACTTTCTGTAGAAGTTTTATTTCGCTGAGACGAAGTAGCAGCTGTAAAGAGTACCGCTGAAGCAAAAAGCATTGCGATAAAGCTGAGCTGAGTAAAGAGTCTTGCGTTCAAGTTTGGATAGTTCATGTTGTTATATGCTTGTGTAGTATTCAAAAGTCATACACAGCATATGTTTCAAGGAACATGCCTCTTGGATGAAATTTGGGTAAGTGGTTGATTATCAGTGGGTATGGTTATCCGTACCAAAGCGGATATTTCTCAATATGAAAAAATGACTTTCAATTTGAGATATTTCGACTTCTTCATCTTTCCTGTTTTCCAAATGGAAATCAGGTAACAGCCAATGAAGGCGATGTCCTTATTGGATAGCGCGAAAAAGAAAGTCAATTGAAAGGGGAAGAGAAGGCTGCGGAAGTGAAAAACGCCGATATTAAGCGTAAGTGTATTCAAACACATCTGCAAAATGCTGGAGGAGTTGCTGTTTGACTTCTTCAATGTCCAGGGGATGTCCAAGTTCTGCCTGAAGAGAGGTTACGCCTTTATCTTCGATGCCGCAGGGGACGATATACTCAAAAAAACTGAGGTCTGTATTGATGTTGAACGCAAATCCATGCATCGTAATCCAGCGACTGCACCGAACGCCGAATGCACATATTTTTTTAGGATAATGAGTGTCAGCATGTAACCATACGCCGGTAGCACCAGGAATTCGATCTCCAACCAGATCATAAGTGGCCAGAAACCGGATCATAACCTCTTCGAGTTGGCGGAGGTACCAGCCGATGTCAGTTCGGAATTTTTCAAGATCAAAAATGGGATAGCCGGTAATTTGTCCCGGACCGTGATAGGTAATATCTCCCCCTCTGTTGATGGGAAAATAAGCAATCCCTAATTCCTTACGTTTTGCTTCATCGATCAGGACATGCTCGGGCTTCCCACTCTTGCCGAGCGTATAGACGTGAGGATGCTCACAAAAAATGAGGTGATGCACCGTATTCAGCTCCGCTGGGGGCGTATTGCGGGGCGCTTGTAGCTTGGTATCCACATTGGCACGCAAAAGCCGCTCCTGCCAGTCCCAGGCCTCCTGGTAGGCGATGATTCCGGCATTGTGGTATCTGACAAGGTTGGGTATATTCAAGACAATACATTATTTCCCGTAGAAATGACCTGCTTAACCTCAGGGATCATACTGGTCAGCATGGTTTCTACGCCTTGCTTAAGCGTTTGGTTTACATAAGGACATCCATGACAGGAGCCATGCATGGACAAATTGACAATCCCGTTTGCATAGGAATCAAACAAGATATCTCCCCCATCTTCCTGAGCTGCAGGGCGGACATGCTGCTCAAGTAAATCCTTAATCATATCTACGAGCACATCATCGGAGCGATTATGGGCAATGGCCTCAACGCCGATATAGAGGATGGGTTCGTTTTGTTCGAGGTGCTGATGAATCAGCATTCGGATATCACTCAGAATACTGTTCCACTCGGGCTCCCCGGGCGTTTTGAGTATAGTGATATAGTTTCGGTTGATCATCACTCGTTCCACATAGCGTAAGAGCATGAGCTTACGGGCGAGTGGCGCGTTTTCAGTCTCCGCAAATGTGAGGAACTCATAAGGCTTGTCAACCAGAATACCATTTTCCAGCACGAATTTCATCGCGTCAGGATTGGGTACCCCTTCTATATGCATAATTACACTTCGACTCATATTTCAGGATCATTTTGGGCCGCAAAGATACGAAAGAAAGTGGGAAGCTGGTAGCTTTTAGGAGAGTTGAATTTGATCTTTGAGAGTACACCAGCCTCATCTCCCTGTTTTGTTTGAGTGTTTGAGGTTCGAGTTGTTTGATAGGGTATGGGATAAAAGTTGAATTTGAGGTTTGAACCTGAGCTTGAATTCCCAACCCTTTTTTCTTTCTTCTTCTCTCTTTCTTCTTCCTCCCTTACACCTCATCTTCATAGTCCAGCCCAAGGAGCGAGTTCCGCGCAGAGGTCAATTCTGCCAGGGCATGGAAGTCCGTTTTTTTTCGCGCGATTCCGATTCCGGTTTGATAAATGGTATCCGCTTTTTGGGGATTATTTAGCTTTTCCAGCGTTTTACCCAAATGATAGTATGCGCCAACATATTCGGGATTTGATTCCAGCAGTTGAGTAAAGAAGGTAACGGCAGACTCGTTTTTACCCTGATTCATATATTCATAGGCGATCGAATATAGAGTAAACGCATCAGTAGGCGCTTTTTGAAGGAATTCAAACAACTTATCAAGACGGAGGTTGTTCATTTTCGATCTTTGAGATTTGTTTGTAATTTTGCACGAAATTTAATTACCGCAAGATATGAAGATTCTAGTGTGCATTAGCCATGTTCCAGATACTACTACTAAGATTCAATTTGACGCAGACGGTAGTGGTTTGAACAGGGCAGGGGTTACTTTTGTGATTAATCCATATGATGAGTTTGGCCTTTCGAGGGCATTGGGATTGAAGGAATCAGGGGTATCTGTACATATTACCGCTTTGTGTGTAGGCGGCCCTGAAGTAGAGCCAACCTTGCGTAAGGCATTGGCTATTGGAGCAAATGACGCAGTTCGGATCAATGGTCAGACAAAAGATTCCGTATACGTAGCCCGTCAGATTGCAGAATACGCCCGGGAGAAAAATTTCAGTATTATTTTTACGGGAAAAGAGTCAATCGACTTTAACGGAGGAGTTGTACCGGGAATGATCGCTGAATACTTACATATTCCTTTTATTTCTTTTGCTACTAAAATGGATATGGATGGAGATAACCGTGCCATCTTACATCGCGAAGTTGATGGGGGAGTGGAAGTAATCGAAACTGATTTTCCCGCAGTCATCAGTACGCAAAAGGGAATTGCAGAATGGCGGATTCCCAATATGCGAGGAATCATGGCAGCTCGTAAAAAGCCGCTTTCAGTGGTGAGTCCTATGGAACTAGACGAATATGTTAGTACAATCAAGTTTGATTATCCGCCTGCCAAAGGGGAATGTGCCTACTACGAACCCGATGCCGCAGCTCAATTGGTGGATACCTTAGCCGACAAAGGCCTGATATAGGCTGTCGAACAGGGAAGCTTTGAGTAGGGCTTAGCAGGGGTATTTCCCTGTTTTCTATTTAACATTATAATTAACAGATAAAAATGGCCGTATTATTATTCGCTGAAAATTCACAAGGCGTATTTAAGAAGGCAGTATTGGAAGCAGCTACCTATGCGAGCGATTTAGCCGCAAAAATGGGGGTTGAACTACATGCTGTATCTGTGGGGCAGGTTTCAAATGAGGAATTGGAAAAGCTGGGAACCTATGGGGTTTCCAAAGTATATACTGTTAGCAGTGAAAGCACAAACTCGTTTGTGAATCAGGCATATGCTCTGGCAGTATTCAAGGCCGCAAAACATATTGAGGCTCGTGCGGTAGTGATGGCACAGACTTATAATGGAC
The DNA here is from genome assembly GCA_964352745.1 of uncultured Bacteroidia bacterium. Classification (GTDB taxonomy): domain Bacteria; phylum Bacteroidota; class Bacteroidia; order J057; family J057; genus CAYGTH01. The sequence continues at coordinate 3,564 of CAYGTH010000016.1, read as the reverse complement.
GGGCAACAGCTCCCCGGGTTGCTGTAAAATTAGATGCAGCTCCGCTTTCTGGTGTTAAAAGCATGGTGGATCCTGCAAATGGATTTGCCGCTGATAGAATGGCCTACAGCGGGAAAGGCGTACAGCAATTCAAAACTGATCGGGAGAAAGTGGTTATTACCGTGATGACAAACAGTTATCAGGTAAAAGAAAATCCGGTTGCTATTTCTATTGATAATGATTCTATACCAGCTGCTTCGAGTTCTTTTTCTGCCATTGCAAAAGAGATCATTCGGGCTGCAGAAGGCATTAGCCTGACAGAAGCTGATTCAGTAGTAAGTGCAGGAAGAGGGATGAAAGGCCCGGAAAACTGGCCTATGATTGATGAGCTTGCTTCTTTGTTGGGAGCTGCCACTGCCTGCTCCAAGCCCGTTGCAGATATGGAATGGCGCCCTCATCATGAGCATGTAGGACAAACTGGCATTCAGATTGCCCCTACCTTGTACTTCGCCATTGGAATATCTGGCGCAATTCAGCATTTAGCAGGCGTAAGTTCTTCCAAAAATATTGTTGTAATCAACAAAGATCCGGAGGCTCCTTTCTTCAAAATTGCAGATTACGGAATCGTAGGAGACTTGTTTGATGTGGTTCCCCAACTCATTGAGGCCGTTAAAGCCGCAAAAGCATAAGGGAATCCTTTGTTAGTTTTTGGTGAAATGCTTTCATGCTCAGGGACACGTCCCTACAGGAAGACTTTGTGTTATCGGTGATTTTCCCGTATTTTTGATAAGAAGGCAGTAAAGTCCTTTCAGGTAAAAAATCCGGACAGTTCGAGGAATTAGATTCCTATAGGAATATGAGGTAACGATTGGTTCTGTCCATTTCAAAACAGCGGATAGGTGAAAAAGATTCGGTTAGATATTATTGGGTTGTCGTCCAGCCATTCGCAGATCGGGCATTATGCTTTGGTGTTGGGAGAGAGTGAAGGCAATCGACGATTGCCGATTATCATTGGGGGAGCGGAAGCACAAGCGATCGCCTTAGAGTTGGAAAATATCAAAACCAACCGACCGATGACGCATGACCTGATTTTCAACATGGCCCGGTATTTTGATATCAATTTGCTGGAAGTTGTGATAAACGACCTACACGAAGGGATTTTTTATGCACGACTGGTGCTGGAAGCGAATGGCGAAATCCATGAGATCGATAGCCGCCCGAGTGATGCTGTAGCCATTGGAGTCCGGTTTAAAGTGCCGATTTACACCTACGAAAGTGTGCTTTCCGAAGCTGGAATTGTGATTGATGAAGAAGAGGAAGGAAAAGAATATGCCGATGACGAGGGCGAATTTTCCCTTGCAGAGATCGAGCGTTCTGACCCCTTGGAGGACGATGATGATGAAGAGGAGGAGGGAGAAGAAGAATTGGTAGCAAGTGATGTTGCAGGCCCGGAAAGCAACAGCCGATATAAGCAATTGGAAAAGCGTTTGAATGAAGCCCTGGCAGGAGAAGATTATGAAACCGCTGCCAAACTCCGGGACGAAATTAACCGCCTCAAAAGTGACGAATAGTGGATATTCATACCCGAAAAAACCCTTCACAGCATAAGCTGTGAAGGGTTTTTTCGTGAACATCTATTAGGTTTATCCTTTCAATTTGAATCGGATTTTAACGCGTACTGGCGTAAGATCGGGTGCCTGCGAGGAGGTAACGGAAGTAAACCGCCATTTTTTGATAGCATCCATACCAGCCCGCTTGAGTCCTGGCTTATCTGTCAGGCCGATGAGTTTCACGTGGGCAACACTGCCATCTCTCCGGATATAAAACTCAAAAGTGAGTTCTCCTTCTTCCTGAACTGTATAGCTCGGATAAGGAAGGGCAAGTGCACTGCGTCCTTTCAGGCCGCCATCTCCACCACTACCAAAGGTATAGAGCCCGCTTGGATCGAGTGTCTTCACATCAGGAGTACCCGCATTGCCTGTACCGCTAGTAGCAGTTCCGTGATTGGAACCAGAAGGTTTATCACTGGGTTGGGTCGGCTCTGTGTTGGATTGACTGGAAGTGGAAGCAGTTCCGGTATCGTTTTGCGTTTCGGGTTCTTTCGGTTTAGTTTCAGGAGGCTTAACCGTAGTGGTCGGCTTGGGAATGGGGTCATTCTTGGGTTCCACTGGCTTGGGCTTGGTAACGGGGGAAGGGGCTTCGGTGGTTACTTCCTCTACCGGCTGGGGCGTTGTCTCCGAAATCTGCTCTGTCTCAATCGGACGTGCAGCCTCCGGTTGGGGAGCCTCTGCCGGATCTTCGACAGGTTTCTCGAAATTATTAACCTGACGGCTTCCCTGGGTAAGATTTCCAAAATCGATGGCCCCTATGGTCTCGTAATCTCCCCCGGGAGGCACAATTCGCTCGCGAGAAGCAGTCCATATCAGAGAGATCAATAGGAAAATCAGCATGAGCGTAGTTGTAATAGCGCCACTGATCATCTTGTGCCTTCTCTCTTGTGCTTCCAGTTCAGGTGTAAACATAATATTTCTTAATTCTAGCCCGGTTATATAACCATAACGCATGGGCTTATCTAAAGCTTATACGGAAAAGAGCAGAATTCAGGCCAAATTCCACACACTTTTCTGAGGAAAGGTACAAAAAATCCCGGAATTCGCTGTGAATACACTCGCTAACCTGGGTGAAATTTTCTGAGTTGGGCCAAATTTGAGGATTGCTAGACAAAGGTAATCAGGTCGTCCTGAAGGTGTGGCAGTTCATTGAAACTCAGGAGATTGAATTGGGATCGTGAGAAGAGAAAGCTGCTGAATGAAGTATTGCGCACGGAGAAATTCATAGCGGTTATGCGCTTTTCATCCTGAATATGCAGGGCCTCCGCTACAATGGATGCTATGGTACCGCCCGAGGTAAATATCCCGATTGTCTCCCCTTTTCCTGTATGAGCCAGCAACTGATCGAGGCCTTTTCTGACCTCTTTTCTGAATTCACTCCAGGATTCAACTCCCGGTACTTCGATGGTACCACTTGCCCATTCATCCATAAAATATTGAAAGGTGAGCAAGCTATTCCGTTTCAACAAAGCGGGATTGGCCTGCATATCGGTTTGCCATTTTTGTACCTGAGGCGATGTGTTAAGGAGCTGTGAGAGCCCAAGTTGGACAGCTTCGGGGCCAGAATGTTCTTTCAGTTCCGGCAAGATAATCGGGTCTGGAGTCGGTTGATGAGGTCGAATGATATCGGAAACGATTTTGCAGGTTTGTTGCTGACGTTTGAGCGGACCTGTAAACACCTTGTCAAAGCGGATTTGTTTTGCAGCGAGATATTTCCCCAATTCAGCGGATTGCAGTTCGCCTCGTTCGGACAATTGATCATAGTCTTTTGCCAGGTAAGAGGCTTGCGCATGCCGAAAAAAATAGAGTTTGCTCATGAGGAGGGAGATCGGGAGTGAGAGAAATCGGGAATGGGAGAATTTGGAGTCCGGGAATCCGGAAGTAAGGGAATAGGAGACATTGGGATGAAATGGAGGGATAGAAAAAATCTCAGCAAAATCTTTCCCGACCTCTCGAATTCCCTTTTCCCCCAACA
>CAYGTH010000015.1:28472-36647 GCA_964352745.1 uncultured Bacteroidia bacterium | reverse complement strand
AATTTCACATTCAATCTACTGCTGACTACATAATCAATAGAGGGTGAAATAATCAAATTCATGGCTCCCCGGGTGTATTGTGCGCTGAGTGTTGGGTCAGCATTTAGTCCGGTGGAACTGAGGGTCCGGTTACGCTCCCGCGTATCGCGCATGGTCATCCGAAACTGAGCATTCATGCTATTCTCCAGATTGAAATCCTTGCCGAGGAATCGGAAGTTCCAGTTCAATTTGTCCTTCCGATAGCCCAGCATAATCGCCAGATCCTGGTTCCGCATTTCGGTAAGCTGAAGATTTCCTACGGAAAAACGCAATTGGCGCCCTGTTTTATAATCGATACTGGAAGTGACTCCATTTTTCCAGTTCATCTGGAAACCGAGTAGGGGCGCAAATTGCTCTTGTATCTGAACAGTTGGAATACTCCGGACGGAGTAGAAGTTTTCCAGGTCATCCCCATTTGCATCCTGACCTACGACCGTGGCATTCTCTGCAAATCCATCATTGTCAGGGTCATTGGCATTCAGGTTGGAGTTAAAGGTATTTACCGAGAAAGTTCCCCGATAGGTGTGTTTGATCGTTACCGAGTTGAAATACTTTTTCAGGAAAGGTAGATTTGAGAGCCCATTGTAGTTGATGCTCCAATTCGGCAGCGGGATTTTTGGAAAAGAAGAAAGATCCACCTTGCTGGGGCCTAATAAACCGTAGGACGAGAGTAAGGAGGAAATCAACACATCCTGAGAGGTTCCGGTATATCCATTTTGATACCCTCCTTCGACAACTCCCTGCCGGGATAAGCTGGCCAGATTTGGATTTTTACCCGCCAGGCGTTCTGAGATTGCCTGCCTGTTTTGAGAAAACTCCTGGAATACAGGAGAATCTTCGGAGTTTTGCTCAAAAGCGGTATTGGCAAATATGTAGGACATGGTAAAGTTACCGGCAATCAACTGATTTTGTTGAATATACTGGCCTCCGCCGAGGGTATCCGCTTGCCAACGGAACAATTCACTGACATTCTCACTCAGGTTACGGCTAACGGATAAATCAATCCGGAACCCTTTAAATAATTCAACTGAAGTTCTTCCGGTAAATTGCTCGGAAACATTTTGTGCAAAATAATTGGACAAGGTAGTATCGCGTGAAATCCAGTTGTTTTCTCCGGCGATTTGTCGGATATCCCGCTGACTTCCAAATACAAATCCGGGCGTAGGAGGCAAGAAAGGACTGGCTCCCGTCCCAAAGGTATCGATATAACCCATATCCAGCCCGAAGTTGTCAGGGCGGGGGAGGTAACCCGGCAGAATCGTATTCGCATTTCTGCTGTAATTCACATCTACACTCTGTACGCTGAGCATAATCCGGACGACTTCATTTCCTACCAGTTTGAGGTACTTGAAGGGGTCTGGTTTTTCTACTGAATCTGCTTCAGCTGTTTCGGGCTCTACCTGTCCGGGTTTTACAGGAACTGAAGATTCTGGTCTCCGTGGGCCTTTTCCTTGGTTTTTCCCTTGCTGATTCTGCTTGTCCAGTAGTTTTTTGAGGAAGCCAAATTTTCGATAGAAACCTTTTAAATCTACCCGGGTATTTCCCTGAATATTTTGCGTGTTGGCAATTGTATTTCCCAGGGCAGGGTTGATCTCAGGTGCCTGTAGCCAGTTGTAAGAACCCGTATAATTGACCGTACCCGAAATCCAGTCAGTCCACTTGATTTGAGAGAAAGGAAGCTGATACCCCACATTTATGTTTTGTGAGAAGTTGGTCGTTCGACCAAAGTTAACCAGATTGTCATGGCCCTTACTGGGATCTTTTCCAAAGTGGATGAGGTTTTCCCAGAGTGTACCGATCGTATCTCTTTCCAATTCGTCCGCTGTGTCCCAATAGCCCCGAACCTCATCTACCCGTGCCTGTGTGATCGCCGAATAACTCACCTGAAGACTACGAGTCAGGTTCCAGGCAAGGTTATAATTCCGGGTGATCATGAAGTTTTTATTGAACGTCGGATCGACCCCGCCACCAAACTGATTGGTAGGCCGCATCAGGCGCTCTTCAAACATCCGGTTTCCATCCATACTGAAAGATACCGAAGTCGGAATCGGAGAGAAGTTGATGTCTTTCAGGATACCTCCCTTTTTCCATTTTTTGAAAGGCTCAATGGAAACCGGTTTAAAGGTGTGTCGGTAATTAACAGCGGCTCGGTGCTGTGTATTAAACCGGCGTTCGATGGTCGAACTCCGGGCAAATTCCTCGTTATAGGCGAAGGTGAAGTCCAGATTGGAGAAGTCATAGAAATGTGCCTTCGTCTCGCGGGAAGCTCCCGGCCGTCCTTCTGGTATCGATCGATTCTTTTTCCAGTTATTAAAGGAAATACTTCGCTTTTGGCGGTAGTCCTGAATCCGGGTAAGGGTTGCTTTTCGCTGCTCCGGATTCATATTTTCGATCAACTTGTCTGTGCGAACATCTGCTTCCTGAGGGTCATAGATCGGATTGACAAATCGCTCTCCAAAAGTCGCATACACCGGCATCTGGAGGTTCCACTTTTTAGGGAAAAATTTATCCAGAAACATGTTGCTGGCGAGGTCGTATTGAAGGACGTCTTCCTGTGTTCGGTTACTGATTTTTTGATCAAGTGGTCCAAACCCTGCGGTCTTACGGCTGACCGATCCCCGGAAACTTCCGATATCCGCAAGTCGAACATCCATACTCGCATTAGCAGCCCATCCTGATTTTTGATCAAAGTTGGTCAGGCGTAACTCATTTACCCATACTTCCAGGCAGATTTTTTCGGCATCCGGATCTTCCGGATTTCGTACCCCGATCATGATATTCCGGACATCGCTGAGTTTAGGTGTACCTTTTATATAAATCTTATGACCGGGAGGAAGTAAGTCTGTGTCTTCAAACAAATAGCGATTGGCTACCCCCGTAGTGGAATTGATATTCCGATCCTCTTTTGCCAGTGCGAGGAAGGCCAGGTCAATATCGAATTGATTTTCTTCCAGCCAGGTATTGTTGATGTTACCCGCCCCCATGTTGACATCAGAGGGGGTCAAAGGAATTTCGTATTCGTAATAATTGAAATCATTGTCAAGACCGAGGCGGATAAATGCCGTCGCATCTCCGGGTTGGAAGAAGTTGCTCGGCTGTATTCCATCATTCACAGCTTCAGCGTGTACCCACATTTTCAGGCGTTCATACTGACGTAAATCCTGGCGAACTCCCTTAAATACAGCACGCGCATCTCCATCGTCGAGGTTACATACATTGAGGAGGAGAGAGCGCTCATTTTCCAAAAATCCGGACTGTGTATTACCGTTGATCTGTTGCTGACGTACGCCGGGAGGAAGCTGGTAATTGAATGGACTTTTCTGTGAATTCTCCTCCAGACTCACACTTCCCACCTCGAAAGTCGCAAAGGGGGGATCAGGAGGTAGGATAATCTGCTGATCATCTACCAGGGGATCGAGATAGCGCCGCCATTGAGTCGAAACGAGTTGGAATTCTGTCATCCGGAGAATGGCCTCTTCCTCGAAGCCGGACATGTACATCCGCATATAGCTGATGGACTTAAAATTTGGGATGCTGTTAATGGATTTTCCTGCATTGAGTGGAACCCGGAATTGATACCATTTTACTTCCGTTTGTGTACCGCGATTATCCACAACAATAGTAGTATCCAACTCATCCACTACGAAATTGACACCCGGTACCAGGGCACCCCTGGTCAGGTCGATCCGGTATTCCCAGTACTGCTCGGCAAAGTTGATACTTCCATTATCATTCAAATCCTCGGTGTCGGGCTGCTGAGTCGCCTGGATCGTAAAGCCGGTATTGTTATTTTCACCTGGAGGAGAGTTGCCATCGACTCCGTTGAATTCGACATAGCGGTCGATGATACTTGCGGTTTGGGCGTTATAAACGCCATCGCGAAAGTGTACAAAATTATCCGTACTGGGATCCGCTTCTACCGCAGCCATAACGGCTGGATTCAAGACATTTCGCAGTGGGTCCAGGAAAATGCTATCAAAGAATGCCCGTTCATTTTCATCACTCAATCCATCCAGACCCACATCCTGATTGACCCGGTTGTCTCCGTCATTGTCAAAGGCGTCAGTAGGCGGGTTTCCAATCGGAATTCGTCCCCAGGCTGTTTCATTGACATTGCTGAGAACGGTCGGATCTCCCGGCAACCCGTTCTCTTTACTCAAACTCCCATCAGGTAAGACATCCTCATTGACAAGGCCCAGGTTCAGGTAGAGTTGCCCTCCTGTATGATTGGGGTTGTCGAGGTAGGGGTCCATGAGCCAGAATTCGACGAACTCGACATTCGTGGCTTCAAAGTCATTGTTTACATCAATTTCCCGCATGATTCCCGCCCAGTTTTCTTTAGGGGTAGAGAAATCTCCTGTGGCCGGATCGAGTTTGTCAGGATCCGTCTGGTAATTATACGGTCCCCGCTTCTCTGGAATATAGTGTATGTCAAATGTCGGCTGGATATTGTTTGAGCCAAATGCACGGGTCGCTGTTGGAAATATTTCATTGGGAGTTATCCGCCGGGTAAAGTTATTGGCGAGATCCGATTCCGGAATTTCAATCCCTCCTCTTCCCTGATAGATTCCCTGGTCGATCTGATACCAAGCCATCTTTGCCCGGGTGAAGTTAGTTGCCAGCGGGTTGCTATATACTGCTGTGGGATCGTAGAGGTTGGGGTCGGTATCATTTTCCGGAAAAGAAGCGAGCTTCCACTGTTGTTGTCCTTGCAGGGTGAAGGTTGTTTTGGCAGCTTCAAAATCATCGAGAAATACGATACCACGATCTTCATCATTTTTAACGATGGAAGGTTGTCCGGGTACAAACTGCGCAAATTCACCGGCAGCAGTAATCGTCGAGGTTTCTTTGGTACTCAATAGAGGCACCCGGTCGATCAGTTTTGTCAGGAAGTCAGATTCCTTATTCAAGCTCAGATCCAGTCCCCATAAGGTATTATTGACCGGCTCATCTCCCAGGGTAGTCTTTTGGTTAAAAGGCTGCTCGCGGAGGTTGAGGAGGGTTGCCCCGACTACAAAATCGTCAGACGTGCTGTATTCCACCCGTGAACCGAGGAGGGTTTTGGTTTGAATATTATAGAGAGAAGAACTCTCAAAGGAAACCGCAATTTCCTGCCCGGAAGTCAGAATCGCATCATTAATGATCTGGATTTTCCCTCCCAGATAATCCACGATAAAATCCTGTCCTTCAATTAATTGTCGGGTTCCCGCAGTAACAATGACACTTCCTTCCGCCAGGTTGAAGGTGTTCAGGGGAATTTCGGAGCCCCCTGCGGATCGGTAATACCCCTCAAGTGAATACCTGTTGAGTTGTGGGAAGTTTTGAATCGCCCCCTGTGGGGTGTCGTCATACAATGCCTGAAAGACATAGGTCGCAGAGTCGTCCGGACTATTATTGAGTTGTCGGTTTAAATGGGAACCAAAGGGCTCCAGAACCGGAAAAATCACCATACCCCGGTCTGAGATTATCGTGAGGCCTTCCACAAAGTCAAATATATTATCAGGAAGGGGACCCGTATGGTTAGTCAGGCGGTCAATATTGGTTACCTGCATCAGGGGCACATTCTTAACTGCGCCGCCGGGCAGGAAGTTGACTTTACCTGCATTGGTACCCGACTCATATTGGATATCCAGAAAAAACCCTTCCCGCTGAATGCCATATCCAATGTTATAGATGTTTTTCATCATCAAATCCCATGGAGGGTAGGCTTCTCCATCAAATACCGGCCGCAGTACAGAAGATTTTAATTGCTTGAGGAATAAGACATTGGAATTCAGACCATTGGAGGGAACATCATCGGAGAATTCTCCTACCTGAAAAATCTGTCCATTTGCTGTGTAGTTGTACGAAACAAAGAGGACCTGATCATTGGGAATAGGAGAATTGAGAGATACATACCCCAACTGTGGATGTAAGGTATATTCGTTGGTTTCGAGCTTACGCATGTTTCCCAATACCTCAAAGTCGAGGGTATTCCGTAAGCCGAGGGCTTCGAGAGACGTTTTGGCACCACTCAATTCCCTTGCTTGTGGAGAGCCTGTAACAAGTCCAAACAGATTATTTGCATCGTTATCTGGTAGGGTGCCGCCCGCTGGGGTAATAACATCGGTATTGAAAATAACGCCACGCGCTTGTGCAGCTCCCTGGTTATTCTCCCCTAAATCCACAAGCCCTACTCCGTTTCGATTATTGCGGGTAGAACCTGTACGTTGGATCCATACTTCTATCCGGTTGACCTGTACCGGGGAGTTGATAATGGGCAGATTGACCAATGCCGTCTCGTATCGGGAGCGGAAATAGTGCGAGAGGAAGAAGTGGCGATTCATATCATAGTCGCTAACTTCTTTTTCAAAAGGGGTTTCGACAGCCCCGCCTCCTGATACATTGATTGTTTCCACTTGTCCGCGCTCAGTTGAGGCGACAGAAGTAATGGAAACCGGCCCGAATTTCAGGCCGAGTTTCAATCCAAACAGGTTTTGCCGACCTTGAATAAGAGAGTTGCCCAAAGGCATACTGACATTACCAGCTTCTATTTTTTGGAGAATCTGATCCTCGGTACCACTGTGTTCGAGTTTGAGCTCATTTTCAAAGTCAAAGGTGGCCTGGGTATCAAAATTGAAGTTCAGGCGCATCTTTTCTCCAATTTGCCCGATAACGCCCAACTGGATCTGCTGATCAAAGTTGAAGGTCGTAACCTTTTGCTGGCGGGTGGAGAGGTTGGGGTTCGCCGTTTTATTTTGATCAATAGAAAAATCCAGGGTGGCGTACCCGGTGGGACGGATTTCAACCGTACCGCCACCGAAAATATCGGTAACATTGCCTAGCTCAAAGGAGGGGATGAGGCCGGGTTTGTTTTCTTCATTCGAAGAAAGGCCCTGTTGCCGGAAATAGTCGCTGATGCCTTTTTCTTTCCGATAAGCAAGGTAGTCTTCAAACGAAATGTAAGAAGGGGGCCGGATATCAATCCCGCCGACACGCTCGTAAATGTTATAGCCGGCACCATCCTCTGTTAATTCAAAGGTGGTTTCGATGTTGGAGGGATTTCCCAATAGCATGGGGGGTACATATTCCTGTGTCGTGGCGTCACCGGCACGATCATTAGGATTCTCCTTTACTTTGGAGGTGTCCCCGTCTACGGAATAGATGGCCGACGGAATTTCTTCCAGACAATCCTCTACAACCTCTTGTACAGCAATCGCTTCATATTGAGGTGTTCCTTCATCGATATCGGTGAAAAAAACAGAAGCAATCGCCGATACCAGCAATGCAATGCTGAAATTCGACAAAACCTAGATGATTTAAGTGTGCAGAACCAATTTGTACAATTCAGGTAGAGGTATGTTCCATAGGCTAAAGACAGGGATTAAGAGATGATTAAATTTCATGAGCAAGGCTACAAATGTAACGATTAAACCCTATTGTTGTAAGGTATTATTTATGCCACTGAAAGGTTTTCATGGATTTCGAAGCGCAAGCTTGACTACGTCCTCGATAGAAATCTCTGCCCCTGCGTCTTTGAAAATCCGGTCCAGCCGTTTTTCCATGGCTGCTCTGGGGAGCCCGAGGTTTGTTAGTGCGATCAATGCTTCTTGTTTCTTTGCCTTCACATTTCCTGTATTTCCTCTCCCACCTGAAACCTGTGCCATATCGTCAAGTTTAAGCTTGTCTTTCAGTTCAAGAATAATTCTTCCCGCTGTTTTGGCACCGATCCCCTTTACTTGTTTCAATGCATTTACGTCTTCACTTCCAATTACTTGAAACAATTCATCCGCTGAGATACTAGAAAGAATCATCAGTGCTGTATTTCCTCCTACACCCGATATCGAAATGAGCAACTCAAATAGGTTTTGCTCTTTTTTGTCCACAAAGCCAAATAAGACCTGAGCATCTTCTCTGACATGGAAATAGGTGAAAATCTGAACCTCTTTCTTGTCCTTGATCTGAGAGTAGGTATTCAGCGATATTCTAGCCAGATACCCTACGCCTCCACAGTCCACCACTACATGGGTGGGTTCCAACATCGATATACTACCTCTTATATAAGCGATCATGTTGACAAGCTATTAACGAACAATGACTTTGGGAACGTTGCCCTGATACCCCGTATTAACTTTTTATTAACGTATAATCCGGCCT
>CAYGTH010000015.1:0-28372 GCA_964352745.1 uncultured Bacteroidia bacterium | reverse complement strand
TGTCCGAAAGTATAGGTTACCCCAATCAATAATCCAGTGGTGAAATTGCGGGTTTCCGCATTTTGAGTAAGTCCACGTGCCCACTCCCAATATTTTTGATTCCGGGTTTCTCCCCCTTCTGTAATTCTAAAGGTCTCAGTTTTGTCTTCTGCATCCTGGGCACCATATTCTCCTCTGATATGGAGGTTAAGCACCATGTTATAGGTAAGTGCGACATCTATCCCTACATCCGCTACTGCACTCAGGTCCATGGATTCGTACTGCTCCCGAACTGTGGGGAAACTGGTATAATTTTCGGGTAAAGGAGCCTCATATGCTACACTGTTATTATAGGTGTAAGCCCGGGTAAGGAATCCTGCCTGCACACCGGCATTAAAAGAGAAAATAATTTTATTATTATCAAAGCCAGAATTTACCCCAATCATCAAGGGGATTTTCAGGTATTCAAGACGGGTTACAAAATCATCCCGTGTTTCTACCCCGCTTCTGACAGAAAATTTCCCGCCCTGCTGTGAATACAAGACATTCAGGCGAATGGCCAGATGCTCGATAGGGTTGTAGCCCAATACGATTCCCCCTGCTACGCCTCCGAGGAGTTCATACTGGAAAGCATCATCTGGGAGAGCAGCATTATCCTCATTGAGCAACATGCTATTTTGTGGCATAATAAATGCCCCAATCTTTAGTCCTTGTTGCGCATACAGCGTGCCGCCAATCAACAGACATGCCCCTAACATAAGGTTGCGGAAAAACTTTTTCATAGTCGGTATATTTGAGCCAAATCTAAAATTATTTTAAATAAGTTACTAGCCATGACGGGTTGATCCTGATTTTTATAGGAGAATAGATGGGGAATGAGTCATGCTTTTTGATTTGAGGTAGAATTATCAGTGGGTTGTTTTCTAATTATTATATTGAGCATATGTTAGAGAGATATACAGGTTTAAGGGTAGTTTGTGTTTTGATGATTGCTGTATTGGGACTTTCCTGTGAGGAGGGTTTGCCACCAGAATCGGGCCCTGCCAGCTTGATTAATCCCCTTGTAGGGACTGCTTCTTCTCCTCAATTTTCACATGGCAATACCTATCCGGCTATCGCTATGCCGATGGGGATGACAGCCTGGACTCCTCAAACAGGAGAATGGGGGTGGATTTATACGCATGATGCGACAGAAATTCAGGGGCTTCGAGCAACGCATCAGCCGAGTCCGTGGATGGGGGATTACGGTCAATTTACCCTGATGCCTATGGTGGGGAAACTATTGACCGATGATGCAGAACGTGCTGCAGATTTTGACCATTCGGAAGAAATTGCGCATCCTTATTACTATCAGGTTAGGTTAACAGAATATGACATCCTGGCGGAAGTTACGCCAGACGTACGTGCTGCGATGTTGCGTTTCACCTTTCCTGAGGCAGACAGTGCGTTTATCGTGCTGGATGCCAGTGCGGGAATAGGGGAAGTGGAACTGATTCCCGAAAAACAAATGATCCGGGGGCTTACCCGGGTTAATTCCGGCGGGGTTCCCGACGGATTTGCCTGCTACTTCGTTGCTCAGTTTGACCACGCATTTGAGCAATATGGGACCTGGGGAGATACAGAAATATCAGCCAATACAACAGCGAAAGCAGGAGATAATGTAGGCGCGTTTATTCAGTTTGCAACAAAAGAAGGCACGGTAGTAACCGTAAAAGTCGGAACTTCTTTTATCAGTCTGGAGCAAGCCCAGCAAAATCTTGATCGGGAAATTGGAGTTAAGAATTTTGCTCAGGTACGCGCGACTGCGGAAGACGCATGGAATGATAAGCTGAGTACGATTCAAATAGAAGGCGCAACACCGGATCAGGAAGTAACCTTCTATACAGCATTCTACCGGACCCTGATCTATCCCCGTATTTTTCATGAACTGGATAAAGAGAATAAGCCGATCCATTATAGTCCTTATGATGGTCAGGTGCATCCGGGCGTCATGTATGTGGACAATGGGTTTTGGGATACCTTCCGTGCGGAATTCCCCCTGTTGTCCGTTTTATTCCCCAATACCCATGCCGAGATCGTGCGTGGATTGATTCATTCCTATAAAGAAGGAGACTGGTTTCCAAAATGGACCAGTCCCGGGTACCGAAACGTCATGATCGGTACCCATACGGCTTCCGTCATTGCGGATGCCTATGCAAAGGGAATTCGGAATTTTGATGCGGAAAAAGCCTATGAGGGAATGGTAAAAGATGCCCTTGCCATGCCCATGAGTGGGGGGCGTGGCCGTACTGGAAATGAATTCTACACCGATATTGGATATGTGCCTGACGATAAGGTGCATGAAGCTACTGCGCGTACGCTGGAATTTGCTTATGGCGATTTTTGTGTCGGCCAACTGGCAAAAGCACTTGGGAAAAAAGAAGACGCTGCCTATTTCTTCAAAAGCGCTCAGAATTTCCGAAATGTATTCGATCCGGAAGTCGGATTCATGCGGGGGCGGCATGCCGATGGCACCTGGCGTCCTGATTTTAGCCCGACCGAATGGGGAGGCCCTTTTACAGAAGGGAGTTCCGGGCATTACAGCTGGTCGGTGATGCATGATCCCCAAAGCCTGATCGGCCTGATGGGCGGAGAGGAGGCATTTACTGCCAAAATCGACGAACTCTTTGAGATGGGGCCAGATTTTGAGGTAGGGTCATACGGGCGGGAGATTCATGAAATGTCTGAGATGGTAGCAGGGGGAATGGGACAATATGCACACGGCAACCAGCCAGTTCACCACCTGATTTACCTCTATAATTATGCGCGCCAACCCTGGAAAACCCAGAAATGGACACGGGAAGTAATGGACAAGCTATACGGCCCCGGACCTGACGGTTTGTGTGGAGACGAAGACAATGGCCAAATGTCGGCCTGGTATATCTTTTCTGCGCTCGGGTTCTATCCGGTTTCGCCCGGCGTGCCTCAGTATGTAATCGGCTCGCCTCTGTTTCCTAAAGCCACGATCAATGTATCCAGCGGCAGGACTTTTGTGGTCGAAGCCAAAAATAACAGTAAAGCCAATCGATATATCCAATCCGCCCAGCTCAATGGGAAAGCCTACAACCAAAACTGGATCAGCCATAAGGCCATCGTAGAGGGCGGAACACTTTCACTTGTGATGGGGCCTGAACCCAATCCCGAATGGGGCAGCGCTCCGGAAAGTGTGCCGTATTCTCAGTCAGATGACTATTCCTGGGAGAGCCTCAAAGACCAGGAGGTGAGTGCGCCTGCCTTTAAAAAAACCGCCTCCAAGCCCATGATGGCAACAGCAGCCTTGCATTTCAGGGGAAAATTAGAGGTGCCAATCGCTACGGATACAGAAGGTGCCGAGATCCGATATACGATGGATGGAAGCAGGCCTTCAACTACTTCATCTCTATACACAGGACCGATTGAATTGACTGAATCGGCGACGATTAAGGCCATTGCAATGAAGGATGGCATGTACAAAAGCGAAATGGCGGTTGCCAACTATGTGCGGGTTCCTAATGAATTCACCCTTAGTCATTCCGCGCGGTGGCATGCAAATTACCCGGCAGGGGGAGAACTTGCGCTTGTAGATGGCGTACGGGGAAGCCGCAATTTTCACGACGGGAAATGGCAGGGCTTTGAAGGGACTGACCTTGAAGTAACGATCGATTTGCAGGGAGAACGTCCGGTAACACAGCTTTCTGTTGGGTTTTTGCAAAGCCAGGGGGCCTGGATATTTTTTCCAAATCAGGTGCGGTTCCTGCTCTCTGAGAATGGAAAAGATTGGCGGAGTGTAGCGGATTTTGAAATTGTGCTCAGCCAGAATCAACAAGGTTCCCAACTCAAGCAACTCACCCAGGTATTGGAAGATGAAACAGCCCGTTATGTCAAAATCCGGATTCAGCATCCCAGGGTTGCACCTGAGTGGCATGCCGGGGCAGGGGGGAATGCCTGGTTATTCATCGATGAAATTGAAATCAAATAGCTTGTCAATACGAGAAATCAGATAGTTGGGGAAAGCTTTGCATAAGGATACTTCGATTTCTCGCTCTAAAAAAAATGGCTATCTTGTCATCTATAGGCCGGATAGAACGGGATGACCCGATTCTACGGCTTGTATATTTTACTGCTGTTAGCCTTTACTTACCCTAAATCCTTCTACTATGAGCCCTTCTACTATGTTATTCCTTCATGTTGTGAGGTTTCGGGTACATGATTCCATTTAAGGCGAATCAGGCATAGATCATGCTTCGCCTTCGGAAATATTTCCGAATTCTGATTTAGACGCTCTACTCACATTGAAAATCTCACAAACAATGACTAACAAACAAAGACTATTTTACGGCAGTTGTTTTGCCCTGATTACAACTGCATTTTCCTTCAGTATTCATGCGGGTATTCTCCCGCAGCTAATGAAGGATTTAAACATTGGCGAGGTCGAAGCCGGCTTCATCGGTTCTATGTGGTTCTGGGGATTTCCCATATCCATGATCATTGGTGGGTTGATTTACCACACAGTTGGAGGTAAAAAAATCATGCAATTTGCCGTGATCGCACACGCAGTCGGTATTTTGCTGACTATCTTTGCCCCTAGCTTTGGTACTGGAGCCACATATATGGTGCTTCTGCTCTCGACGCTTATGATCGGGTTAGGTAATGGTTGTACTGAGGCCGCATGTAACCCCATGATCGCAGATACTTATGAAGGAGTAACCATGAGCAAAATGATGAACCGCTTCCATATGTGGTTCCCTGGGGGTATTGTATTGGGCGCGCTAATTTCACAAGCAATGGGTCCTGACGGGTTAGCCCTATCCTGGCAAGCGCAAATCTGGGTGCTCTTACTTCCGACTATTGTTTATGCCTATTTGTTTTGGGGTGCTGAATGGCCTAAAGCAAAAGTCCAGGAAGCTGCTTCCACTTCCAGAAACTTCCAGGCTATGCTTACCCCCCTCTTTCTTTTCATACTTGCCTGTATGGCCTTCACTGCTATGTCTGAATTTGCGCCTAACAAGTGGGTATCCCTCACCTTAGAAGGAAGTGGGGCTATTCCAATGGTTGTACTAGCCTTAACTTTTGGCCTGATGGCCATAGCCAGATATTTTGGTGGAGAAGCCGTTGGCCGATTCAATACAACGGGTGTGCTACTGGGTTCTGCCATCCTGGCAACCATTGGATTGTTTATGCTTAGCACAACCACTGGAGCCATGGTATATATTTCAGCAGCTGTCTTTGGATTGGGAATAGCTTATTTCTGGCCCAATATGATTGGCTTTGTCGCAAATTATATCCCCAAAAGTGGTGCTTTAGGCATGTCAATTGTCGGGGCCATGGGAATGTTCATGTCGGGATTGGTACAACCTGTAACCGGAGGCTGGATAAAAGCCAATCGCGAAGTGGCTCTTGCTAGTGGCCTGGAAGGACAAGCAGTGGAATTAGCCACTGGTCAGGCCACACTGCAAACCCTCACCTTATTTCCCGCACTCCTTATTATACTATTCGGCATACTATATTTCTGGATGCGGAATAAAACGGGAGATTCGTCCAAGACAGCTACAGCTTAACATTTTGCTTATATATTAATAAAACTGGCCGATTGAGTACTCAATCGGCCAGTTTTATATTCTCATTTATACAGATCGAATCAATCGGGCACCATTCCCGCATAGGGGATTCCTGTCAGGCGATACATATCGTGGTTGAAAGTCGTCAGGTCAGACAGCGAAAATTGGTTTACATCATCGTGTCCGCACGCGCGTGCGAGCACTTCGAGGAGTTCTTTGGAAGCTGAGAAGAAATTATGGAGCTGCTTGGCGGACTTCATGATCTCAATCCGGGCCCGCAGGCTTTCTTTTTGAGTGGCAATTCCGACCGGGCAATTGTCTGTATGGCAGGCCCGCATGCCCAGGCACCCAATGGCCTGCATGGCAGAATTGGATACGGCAACGGCATCTGCGCCGAGGGCAAGTGCCTTGGCAAAATCAGAAGGAACCCGAAGGCCGCCTGTCGTAATCAGGGAAACTTCTGTAGCACCACGTTTGTCCAAATGCTTGCGCGCACGCGCAAGGGCAGGAATCGTCGGGATAGAAATATGATTACGCAATACGATCGGCGCGGCTCCTGTTCCCCCACCTCTTCCATCCAGAATGATATAATCGATACCCACATCAAGTGCGAAATCCAGATCCTGTTCCAGCCGGTTGGCAGACATTTTGAACCCGATTGGAATTCCATTGGTGACCTCACGAACCTTGTTTGCAAAATTTCTAAAGTCCTCAACACTATGCATATCCGTAAAGGTGGCGGGGCTGATCGCTGCCTGTCCTTCGGGTAATCCCCGGACCTTGGCGATTTCTCCAACTACTTTATAGCCGGGCAAATGGCCACCTGTACCCGTTTTTGCACCCTGGCCTGCTTTGAAATGAAAGGCTTGTACTTTCTCTAGTTTATCCCAGCTAAATCCGAATTTAGCAGAAGCCAATTCATATAAATAGCGGGAATTACTTGCCTGCTCCTCCGGCAACATGCCCCCTTCTCCAGAACAGATCCCGGTACCGGACATTTCTGCTCCTTTTGCGAGTGCGATTTTTGCTTCTTTCGACAGCGCACCATACGACATATCCGAAACGAAAATCGGAATATCAAATTCCAGCGGGCGGTTGGCCTTAGGGCCAATGACTACTTTGGTAGAAACATGGGCATCATCGAGTAGGGGTTTTTGTGCCAATTGAGCAGGTAGAATCTGTATATCTTCCCATTTGGGTAAGGTATTGCGATCCACTCCCATAGCATCCGTTGCACCATGGTGGCCATATTCAGTAAGACCGTGCTGTGCAAGGTGCTTGATATACAAGGTGTAAGGCTCTGTTGATTCGGGATGGGTATCTGCGTAGAGTCCCAGGTATTCATCGGTTTGAAAGCGGGAAGGTATTTCTTCGTCTTCAAAGCGTTTGATATCTTCTTCACAGACATATACCTGGCCTTCATGAATGATAGCCGGGAATTTATGGAGGCGTTCGGTGGGCGCATATTCGCTTACCCCTGTATCCAGTCGGTAATCCCAGTTATGGAGTCCACAGATCAGGTTATTGCCTTCGACTCGCCCATCACTGAGTAAAGCACCTCTATGCAAACATCGTCCATACAGGACCGATACCTCGAATCCATATCGGATGACAACCAGATCTGTATTGACTACCCGTGCATACGTCGGTTGTTTTTCTCCTAATTCATCAAAAACCCCTACGGAAATCGGATTGACAAGCTCTTCAAATTGTTGATAGGAATGTGGCATAGTAGGTTCGTGTATAAAAAATAAGTTAGATAAAAAGGAAGATACAGATAATTATACCTTCGTTTCAAGCGGAAGGCAAAATGCATAAGGAATGCTTAGCTTAATGTAGGCCATCCGACAGGTCAGACACTTCAGTTAGCCGTAGAAACTCATAGGGTTGAAAAGTAGCTTACTTTTTGCTATCTAGGCCCATTCCACGTGAACTGATCCGAGATGCAGGTGTGCTCCAGGTTCTGAATTGGTTTGGGACAGATTGGCAACCGCTGCGCTTTGGTTGCTTAAACACTTTCGCAAAGTGTCTGAATTACTGAGCAGGAATTAATGGGAGCCCCTGCATCTTGGTTGAGTTCGCACATAAAATCAAGTGTTTACTTTATTCATATATGAAACCAACGTTATTAGTTCTTGCTGCTGGAATGGGCAGCCGATATGGAGGCTTAAAACAGATAGATCCCATTGGTCCGAGCGGAGAGACAATTATAGATTACTCAGTGTATGATGCCTTGCGCGCCGGCTTTGGAAAAGTTGTGTTTGTAATTCGAAAAGATATTGAAGCAGCCTTTAAAGAAGCAGTTGCTTCCCGATTTGCCCATAAAATAGAAATCGACTACGTATTTCAGGATATAACAGATGTTCCAGTTGGAGTCTCTTATAACCCGGAGCGGTCCAAACCCTGGGGTACTGGCCACGCGGTATGGGTTTCTGCTCCAAAGGTTGATACCCCTTTTGCAGTCATTAATGCCGATGACTTTTATGGAGCCGACGCATTCAAGACGATCAGCACCTATCTTTCCGGACTGGAAAATGAGGGAAATAACTGTTGTATCGTGGGATATGAAATTGAGAAGACCCTTTCTGATCATGGGTCTGTTTCGCGTGGTGTTTGTGAAGTGGATGATCAGGATAATTTATTAGGGGTAGTAGAGCGAACTCACATAGAGCGTACGCCTGATGGCATTATCTTCAAAGATGGAGAAGAGACAGTTCCGCTTACAGGAGCCGAAACGGTCTCGATGAATATGATGGGATTCACCCCGGCTGCTTATGCCTGGTATGAAAAGTATTTCAAAGAATTCATCGCAGCAAATGGGCAGGTGCTCAAGTCAGAATTTTATATGCCCTTTGTGGTCAATAAATTAGTCGAAAGTGGATCGTATGAGGTCAAAGTCTTGCGGAGTGGCGAAAAATGGTTTGGGGTGACATATAAGGAAGATCGACCCTTGGTGGTTGAGAGTATTCGACAATTGATCGCAGACGGACAGTACCCGGAATCACTATGGACGTAAGCACGATTGCCAGTCATTTTTCTTACCCAGGCGTGATGAAGGCGAGTAAGCCTTTTGGGTCAGGGCATATTAACGACACCTTTCTGTTGACCTATGAAACGGAGACAGAAAGGCGTCAGTATATTCTCAGGCGTATCAATCAAACGGTATTCACCCAGCCGCGGGAATTGATTGAGAATACAGAATGTGTTTGTCGCCATATAGAGGAGAAGCTTGCGGAGGAGCGTCCTGCTGAATCTGCGCGGCGTGTACTGAAGCTGGTCTCAGCAGGAACGGTTCCCTGGTATCGGGATGAAGCAGGAGAATATTGGTGTTCCTATCGGTTTGTAGATAAAACAATCGCCATTGATACGGTGCAAAACCTGGATCAGGCATATCAGGCAGCCCGCGCTTTTGGAAAATTTCAGGGGCAACTGGCAGACCTGGACCCGGATCGGGTTGTGGAAACCATTCCAGACTTCCACCATTTGCTCAAGCGATATGAAACCTTTGAAAAGGCCGTGGAAGCTGATATTCATAACAGGGGTAGCAGCGTGCAGGAAGAGATCGATTTTGTCATGAGTCGAAAATTCCTCGCTGACCGGATTACGACTGCCCTTGCAGATGGGAGTCTGCCGATTCGGGTCATTCACAACGATACCAAAGTCAATAATGTGCTGCTGGATGAGCATACGGGAGAGGGAATGTGTGTCATTGACCTGGATACGGTAATGCCGGGCACCGTGATTTATGATTTCGGGGATATGGTCAGAACCTTTACCAGCCCTGCTGAAGAAGACGAACGGGACCTCGGTAAAATATGTATGCGGATGGAAGTGTTTGAGGCACTGACCCGGGGGTATCTGGAAGAAGCCAATGAGTTTCTTAATGATACAGAACGAAGCATGCTCGTCTATGGTGCAAAACTCCTCACGCTGATCATGGGTGTACGGTTTTTGACAGACTACCTTATGGGAGATGTGTACTATAAGATTCATCGTCCTTCACATAACCTCGATCGGGCACGCACACAGTTTCAACTCCTTCAGCACATTGAAGCGGCAGAATCTCAAATGGAAGAGATTGTTGGTCGCTATATCCGCGTGTCTTAATATAGGTTTGCGTATGTAGGGAATGGAGATTATTTTGGGTATTAACAACCCCAATACTAACCCTATAATTCAGCAACTTATGAAACAGATCACGCTATTAATGCTAGGTCTTCTTATCTGCTTCGCTGGAAGCGTACAAATGGCCCACGCCAACACTCCTTCTCCGGAAACCCTGCCTTCTCTCAGCCACACGGAATTGGCGAAACCCCTGACTAAAAAGGAAATTCGCAAGCAGGAGCGTCTGAAAAAGAAAGCGAATTGGCTGGGGAACCTGATCACGAAGAAGATCGACAAAGTCCAAAAGAAAGAAGAGAAAACCGGTAAGCAAATCTTTGATTCGCTGGATGAATACCTGCGACTGACCCTGATTTTTTTCCTGGCAGCTGTCGTCTTTGCGGTTTTAGCTTCCCTGATGGGAGGAATCGCTGTACTTGCTGAGGTTACGGCTATTTTGGCAGGCGCCTCTGCAGTGGCTGCTGTGATATTCTTCATTTTATGGCTGGCCGAAAACGTCTGATCATGAATAGATACTCATATAATCCCTCTGCTATGAGCAGGGGGATTTTTATGCTCCTAAGTCTCTTTGTATTGATTTTTATTGGATGTGAAAAAGAGCAAGGGGCATCGACAAATCAGGGCGAACAGCCCAATGTGATCCTCATCATTACCGATGATCAGGGATATGGAGACCTGGGTTTTCATGGCAATCCAGATGTGCAGACGCCAGTATTGGATGGCATCGCCCGGAAGAGTACCCGCTTTACTAATTTCTATGTTTCTCCGGTTTGCGCGCCGACACGATCCAGTCTGATGACTGGGCGCTATTCGCTTCGGACAGGGGTATATGATACCTACAATGGAGGGGCAACCATGTCCACCGATGAAGTTACCCTTGCTGAGCGATTCAAATCAGCGGGATATGCAACAGGTATGTTTGGCAAATGGCACCTCGGAGATAACTATCCCAGTCGCCCACAAGACCAAGGCTTTGATGAGGTCCTGATGCATCGGAGTGGAGGTATGGCGCAGGTAGGCGATGTAACCACTTACTTCGAATTTGATAGTGCGTATTTTGATGCGGTTTTGATCAAAAATGGCCAGGAGACAGCAACAAAGGGTTACTGTTCGGATGTGTTTACGGATGAAGCGCTGTCTTTTATGGAGGCGAATCAGGAGACTCCTTTCTTTCTGTACCTCTCATTCAATGCGCCGCACACCCCTTTGCAATTACCGGGAGAATATGAAGCCAAATATGCGGAACTGGAAATAGACTCAGCTCGATACCCACGTTACGAACGGCCATTTCCTGAGATGAATGAACGAAATGTCGAAGATGCACGCAAGGTCTATGGCATGGTGGAAAATATTGATGATAATGTTGGGCGAGTGCTGGCCGAATTAGAAAAACTCAATATTGAGGAGAATACCTTGCTCATCTTTCTTACTGATAATGGGCCACAGCAGATGCGCTATACGGGCGGGTTTAGAGGGCGAAAAGGCTCCGTATTTGAAGGCGGAATCCATGTTCCTTGCTTTTTTTACTGGCCGGGGAAGCTTCCCGAAAATCAAGAGATCGAAACGACAGCGGCACATTTAGATATGCATCCGACACTGGCAGATCTGTGCCAGCTCCCGGCAGTAGCTGGATTGGAGCAGGATGGCAAAAGTCTGTTGCCACTATTACAAGGAGATTCCGTTTCCTGGGCAGGCAGGCCCTTGTTCTTTTACTGGCAGCGGGGCTACCCGGAACCCTATCGGAATGTTGCAGTTCGAATGGGGGATTATAAATTAGTGGGACAAGGAGGGAATCTCCCTGAGAATGAAGACTTTGAATTATTTAATCTGGCTGAAGACAGGGGGGAATTACATGACCTCAAAGAAGTCGAACCGAACCGATTTTCAGAATTAAAGCAGGCCTTTGATGCCTGGCATACCGATATCCTGCAAAGTCCCAATCTGTTGACCCCACCTCGGCTGATTATAGGATCAGACGCTGAAAACCCTGCTATTCTGAATCGCAATGATGCCAAAGGTCCTCCTGGAATGTGGGCACAGGATAAAATATATGGGTATTGGGACGTGACTGTCGCCGAAGCCGGGATATACGATTTTACGCTTCGTTTTCATAAACCTATTCCTGCCAGGGGAGAATTGGTCGTTAAAATGGGAACAAATCAACGAAGTCTCATGAATCCGGACTCTACCGCACAAATCCTGCATATCCGCAATATGGAACTCCAGCCCGGAGAGTATCATTTCGACCCGACTTATCGGGTGGGAGGGGATGTGTATATGCCATTCTACGTCGAAGTAGAGCGGAAAACGGAGCAGTTGTAGGTTGTAGAAGGTAAGAAGTTGTAGATGATACCTCCTGATTGCACTTTCATACTCAAAGAAAACCGGCATGCCTCTTTTGATACCTTATCACGGAATTGTACCCAAGATTGCTGATGGGGTATTCCTGGCTGAAAATGCGACACTCATCGGGGACGTAACGATCGGACCGGGTAGCAGCGTGTGGTATCAGGCTGTCTTGCGGGGCGATGTGGATGCGATCCAAATTGGGGAGGAAACCAATATTCAGGAGGGTACCATTATTCATTGTACCACTCATCGTTGCCCAACTGTAATTGGGAATCGGGTTACGGTTGGGCACCGGGCGATCTTGCATGGGTGTACCCTGGAAGATGAAGTACTGATCGGGATGGGCGCGATTGTATTGGACGAGGCGCTTGTGCCCACGCATACCATCGTGGCAGCAGGGGCTTTGATTAAAGAGCGGATGCAATTGGAGAGTGGCTATCTGTATGCAGGTGTCCCTGCCCGAAAAATAAAAGCATTAACTCCCGAGCAAATTGCGGCTATTAAGGGGGGAGCTGCTGGCTATGTGCAGAAATCTCTCGAATACCTCAATGGGATATAAGTGGGAAATCCTTAATTGCAGCCTCTCTGTGTAATTTCTTGCGAAAGATGGATGATTTTGCCGATGAAATCGTTTCAGATGTAATATTAATCCTCAAATAATGATATTTTTGCCCCAGAGTCGGTGAATCTTTACCCATGTTTTTTCGTTATTATGTTCCAATACGCAAGCGAGGATAGCTTATGATCTTTCTGTTGCGCATCATGTTGCTGGGAGTATGTATCGGGTCGATTGGATTGCAGAACTCATTCGGCCAGCAGCAGGTTGCAGTAAACAGGCTCTTTGAACGCCTGAAACCACAGTTCAAATACTATAATGCAACAGTCTTTAATCAGCCGATTATCAAACGGCTGGGCAAGACTGCATTCACCGGATTTGTCAAGTCCGACATCAAAGATTATCCCATGTTGTTTGGGCAAAGCAAACTCATCAATCCCTATGAAGATGAGCGGGTGTATTATTATGCGTATAATGAATCTCCGGGAGAATATTACCAGATAGTGGTCGGGAAGTGGGGGCATTATTCGCCTACGCTCATTCTGCTCAACTATTCCTCTTCTGGTCAATTGATGCACGAGATGAATATCGCCGGTAATTTTGTAGATGCGGGCGAAGCCTACCTCTGGCATAGCGAACTTAAAAGCCGAGATGCACTTAATTTTAACTATAATTCCTATTACGAAAAGGACGATACTACCTTTTATTGCGACTCCACCCTGTTTCGATATCAGATTGCGCCGACCGGACAGATACACGAACTTTCAAAGGAAAAATACATAGTCTCGACCCGTACGATTGGCGGGCGGCATCTCGCGATGATCGGGCAAAAAAATAATCTGTTTAATGTATTTGCACCATCGGGCTTGAAAATAAAGTCCCGACCCGCAACACGGCGGTCCCGGCCAATTGGAATCATTCCGTATGGAGAAGAAGTTGAAGTTCTCGATTCTACTGACCGGGAATTACTGGTAGATTGGATCAAGGATATCTGGGTGGAGGTGAAATATAAAGAAATGCAGGGCTACGTCTTTCGGGGATATTTATCCACCTTGCCCGCCCCTGCTGAGCGCGCGCCTGACTCCTGCCGCGCTGATTATAGCGCCTTACTCAATACCTACGTTTCCACACATTTTGCGCCTAAGGGCCAGCCTGATACCTCAAAAGTTTCTCCACAGGAAGGCCGCGAAAACCACGTTCGAATCGTTCAGGAACTGGATGGCGGCTACACGCTGATCAAACACAAATATCAAGGGGGGCAGTCGGTCGAGTTTGTCTTGCCCGATTCCAAATTAGAAGAAGCCTTTATTCTGATGTCAGCACTCTTGACAGGCTGCGCAGATGATGAGGTACTGTGGGAGAATTTGTTATTCATCAAAAACCGCTCGCGGGTGATTTATAAAATTTATGACCGGACAGGCTACGTTTCCATTACGCGAAATAATGCGGATAAGATAAGCCTCGAAATGCGCAATATTACTGAGAAATAGGAGCCCGTATCCCGTTTCCCCAATCCTCATATGATGTGAACGTAAGCGATTCAGAGAAACGGATTTCCCTGCCCCAAATGGATCGCCGATTGATCTGGATTGGATTAGGGTTCGTTACCCTGGTGTTGCGCTGGATATTTAGCTTTAATCCCCAATTCGTAGAGGTAGTTTATTCCCGAAGTCTGTTTGTCGTACTGCGGTATTGCTGGGATTATACAGCGGGCTTCCTTCCCTTCCCGCTCTTATATCCTGCGGTTGGGATCCTCGGGTTTTTTGGGGTTCGAGCTATTCTTAACAGGCGAAAAACCCGTAAGGTCCGCAACTGGCGAAATCGGCTGGGGGCGACGCTGCTGGATTTAACTGCATTGGCAGGAGCCATATTATTTCTGTTCAA
The DNA here is from genome assembly GCA_964352745.1 of uncultured Bacteroidia bacterium. Taxonomy (GTDB): domain Bacteria; phylum Bacteroidota; class Bacteroidia; order J057; family J057; genus CAYGTH01. The sequence goes on along the minus strand of CAYGTH010000015.1, from coordinate 13,906 downwards.
CTTTTTATGGGGATTTAATTACCAGCGGGTGCCAATTGAAACCCAGTTGAGTATGAAAATTGTGGAATCCCCTACGGTAGAAGCCTTATTGGCCGAAGCGGCTATCAGTACGCAGGAATTGATGGAAGCGTATCAGCAATTGGACCGGGATACGACCCAAGCGCTTAATATGGATTATTTTCCAGAGCTGGAATCGAATATTCGACAGCTGGAATCAGGAATATTAAGATCGCTGGCCTATCCGGCAGCAGGGCGCGTGCGGTGCCGCAGAATTTTGCCTAAAGGTACGCTCCTTCAACTAGGCGCAACGGGGATTTATATTCCCTTCATTAATGAGGGGCAAATCGATGGAGCACTGGTCCCGACAAATCGGGTATTTACCTATGCCCATGAAATGGCGCATGCCAATGGATTTGGCGATGAAGGAACTGCCAACTTTATTGCGTACCTGACCTGCGAATCTGCCGAGAATCCTGCGATTCGCTACGCAGGAAGATTGGATTACTGGTTTGATGTGATGGGACAACTTCGGCAGGTAGCACCAGAGGCGTATGAAGCATACAGAAGCAAGTTGCCCGCTGGAATGGAAGCGGATATCCTGGCAATACGGACTGTTTATGAGCAATATCCCGGTTTCTTTCCGCAAATGAGTCGCTGGATATATGATCATTTTTTGAAAGGGCAAGGTGTAGAAGAAGGGATCAGGAGTTATAGCCGGGTAGTAAACCTGGTGATGGCCTGGCGCAAAAGAGGAGCTGCATGAATCTACAGCTAGACATCGTACCGGGTGCCGAGATCGCCCCTGAGCAATGGGATGTTTTTGTCAAGCAATCCCCTCAGGGTTCTCTCTATGCCTTGCATGGATATGCGACTGCCATCAAGCCGGAGTGGAAAGCTGCAATTGTCAGCGATGGATCAGGTTGGCAAGCGGTAATGCCCTTTTTTATAAGCCGGAAATTCGGGATGAAAGCAATCTTGCAACCCATATTCGCACAATATTGGGGCATTTTGTTTGCCGACCGCCAATTTGATTCTACCTATCGAAAAATCCAATGGGAAAAAACAGTGGGAGAACAATTTGTAGCTGTCTGCGCGGATACCCATTTGTACACGATGAATTTTTCGCCAGCCTTCCTGGCGGGGCTTCCTTTTCATTGGAAAGGCTTTGAAACGCATATTCGCTACACACAGACGCTCGATCTAAGGCCGGAAGAGTCCGATCTTTTTACAGAATTTGCCGGATCCTTACGCCGGCAGATCCGAAAGGCCGAAAAGCAGAAACTGAAGTGGGAATACCTTACAGATATTGAGGAATTGATTGAACTCATCCACCTCAATGCACAGGCGGGGAATACCATTTTTTCCAATCCACAATCAGAGGCATCTATACTCCGAAGCGTGTCTGTTTACCTTCAGCAAGCAAAAACAGGTTATTTGATCGGGGCAAAAGATCCCACTGGGAAACTGCTTGCAGCGGGTCTTTGGGCTGACTATCAGGACAAAACATTGTATCTGTTGGGGGCCTATCATCCGGATCATTCCAGTAGTGGGGCCATGTCCTGGTTGATGTGGCAGGCGATCCGACTTTCCCGTAAAAAAGGCCGTATTCTCTATGACTTCGAAGGCTCTATGATCGAAGGGATTGAACACTTTTTTAGAAAGTTTAACGCTTCGCGCAGCCTTTATTTCCAGATACGTAAAAATCAACTACCTTTGCTAATACGATGGATTCACGCGTTCGTATAATCGGAAAACACAACTCCATTCTTAAGCAAATTCTCTTTGAGCTTCGTGATGAACAGATTCAGCAAGACCGACAGCGGTTTCGGATCAACCTCGAGCGCACAGCTGAGATATTAGCCTATGAATTGAGTAAAGAACTGCCTTACGAAAGTAGGGAGGTGAAAACGCCACTAGGCAAATTGGATATGAATCTGCCGGTAGAACAACCGGTGCTTATTTCCATTTTGCGGGCAGGAGTTCCCTTTCACCAGGGCTTTCTCCGGATGTTTGATCAGGCAGATAATGGATTTATTTCCGCTTATCGACATCATACCAAAGGCAATGAATTTATCGTAAAAGTAGAATATATGGCAACTCCGCCTATTGCCGATCGAAGTGTGATTCTTATAGATCCGATGATCGCAACGGGGAGAAGTATGGTCCTGAGTTATCAGGCCTTGGTAGAAGAAAATGGATTGCCTGCTAATGTTTTCATAGCAGGGATAGTTGCCAGTGATGAAGGGCTGGAATACGTGCTCAGGCACATTCCGCATGCTAAAATTTATGTGGCGGCTGTTGACTTAGAATTAACCGCGAAGGCGTACATCGTTCCCGGATTGGGCGATGCAGGCGACCTCGCATATGGACCTAAAAACCAAGATTAATTATGATGGAAAAAATGTCTCTGCTACTGACGGTATTAGCCGACTTACAAGTAGGAAGCTCTGACATTTTTCCAATTACCGAACTGTTGTCCACCCTGAATTTTCGACGGGTAGGTTCTTACCTGTTAGTGGCATTGATTAGTTCGACCAAAATAGTACCCGGGGTGGTGGCTGCTATTTCCTATAATTATACCCTGCTGGAATTTGTGCTGGCCAATAGTATTGGCGGGATAGCAGGGATATGGGGATATACCTATTTCGGTACCGAAATTCGGAAGTGGATTGCCCGCTGGCGAAAAGGGAAAAGTAAGCCGATTAGCTTTGCCCGTCGTCGTAAAATCTATAATTACTGGCATAAATATGGATTGCTCGGCGTTTCGGCTGCGGTGTTAATTTTATCTCCTCCCGTCTCCGTTGGAATCGCAGTTGCCTTCAAGGAAAAGCCACGGCGAATCCTCCTGTTTATGAGCACCAGTATCGTCGCCTGGACTTTTTTAATCTATGCCTTGAAGCAGGCAGGCCTCGCCCTGTTTATTTCATAATCTTAGCTGTTGTATCTATGAGTGTATCGAATTGGGGGAAGTATCCGCGAGTAGAAGCACCCGTAAGCCGCTATCAAGGGGGAGGTGATTTGCCTGATACCCATTGGATTCCGCGGGGAATGGGGCGCTGCTATGGAGACTCTTCCCTTGGTGCGCACATGATCTCCGGCCTGGGCCTGAAACGATTTTTGAACTTTGAAGCATCCAGCGGTATCCTGACCTGCGAAGCCGGGATCACCTTTGCTGATCTGTTGGAGACCTTTGTGCCCAAAGGCTGGTTTCCACCCGTTACCCCCGGAACGAAATTTGTTTCCCTGGGAGGTGCCATTGCCTCTGACGTTCACGGCAAAAATCACCATGGCGAAGGATCGATCTCGCGCCATATTCTGGCCTTTGATCTGCTTTTGGCTTCTGGGGAAATGATTACCTGCTCGCCAACTCAACATGCCGATATCTTTACTGCTACTTTTGGAGGAATGGGCCTTACAGGCATGGTCATTCGCCTGACAATTCAGCTCAAATCAATTGAGACCTCCTGGATCGATATGGAGTCGGTCAAGGCCCGTAACCTGGATGAAATTCTGGATATTTCAGAGGAATTTAGCGAAACGACCTATTCGATGGCCTGGATCGATTGCCTGGCAAGTGGAAATAAAATGGGGCGAAGCATCCTCATGAAAGGAGAGCATGCCCGCATTGATCAGCTGACTGCAAAACAACGGGAACAGCCATTGGCGATCCCTCAAAAACGAAAGCTCAATGTGCCCATTGATTTTCCGGTATTTGCCCTGAATCCCCTGAGTATCAAAGCCTTCAATTTCTTATACTACAACAAGCAGTTCTCTCCCAAAATACAAACCCTGATAGATTATGATTCCTTCTTTTATCCCTTGGATGCGATTCACAATTGGAACCGAATCTATGGAAAAAGGGGCTTCACCCAATACCAGTGTACTTTTCCGAAAGAAACCAGCCGCGAAGGCTTAAGGGCTATTTTGGATCGGACGGGACGGGCAAGAATGGGTTCTTTCTTAGCTGTCTTGAAACTCTTTGGCAAACAAACGGGCATGATGTCCTTCCCCATGGAAGGGTATACCCTGGCGCTGGATTTCCCGATCTCAAAGCGAATTTTCCCTTTTTTGGATGAACTGGATGAAGTCGTAGCAGAGCTTGGCGGTCGCGTTTATCTGACAAAAGATGCACGCCTTCAACCCGAAATGTTGCGTCGTATGTATCCTAACCTGGACCAGTTTAAAGCTCTACTGACCCAGTTGGACCCAGAGGGGAAAGTGCGTTCGCTTCAATCAGAACGCCTCGGCATCCACGATTGATAGGGATACATTTCTCCCACTTTCATTGTTTGAATGTATACGAATCCACAAAAGGGGATCGTTAGTTGTGTTACGCATCTGATAGTTGTGTTGTGATTTTCCTGAACCTGCTTATTCCCTTTAATTACTACCTCCCATACGAGATTGGATTTTACCTTTTGTGTACAGTCGTATCCTGTTTTTGAATGTCTGTGCTCCGCGCATCGACCTCCAGGCTATGTACCATTTGTGTATCTCTAATCCTATCGGACATGTTTTTTTTGAATAGTAAAGATCCCCGCTTTTTCATCATATTAGGACTCCTGGCCACTTTATTAATGGCCTGTCAAGAGAATTTAACAGAGGAAATCCCGGTTCCGGAAACGGAAGATTTTGCCTATCCGGGGGTGCCGGAAGCTTTACATGTTTATTTTTCGCGTTTTGAATCGGAAGGTGCTCAGCGCGGGTATGAAATCGATCTGGTTACCGCTGGCATAGAAGGCTTGTTTGAAGATATCGACGGCGAAAATATTGCGGGCACTTGTTCCTATAGCCACAATATGCCCCGATTGGTATCGATCGATCAGCCCTTTTGGGAAAGTGCTTCTGACCTTGCACGGGAATTTATCGTATTTCACGAATTAGGGCATTGCTACCTGGATCGGGATCATCGGGAAGATCGATTTACGGATGGAACCTGCGTGAGCCTGATGCGGAGTGGAGTAGAAGATTGTAGAGACAATTATCACAGCCGTACGCGTGAGACCTATTTAGATGAATTATTTAGCCACAATCTGGTGCAATAACATAGCTGGGTATTATTGTCGCGGAGGGCGGGGCCTGCCTTGCCGGGGCCCAGGGCGCATCGCTTCTCGAATTACCTTATCAAAACGCTCCTTTTGTGTTTCTGTGCAGATCGCGCGAACTGCTTCGAAGTGGCTGTGGGTAGCCAGTTCGATACGGGTTTGAAGACTCCCAATACTATCGGCAAGAGCCGTGATTTTTGATTGTGTTTCCCATTCGTTGAAAAACTGATCCATCAGTTTTCGTTTTTGATCCTGAAGAGTCCTGATCTCTGCAAAATGGGGGGCTTGCAAGGAGCTAAACTGTTTGTTTTGCGCAGGAGTGAAATCCAGTTCTTGGGCAAGAAAACTTTGCTTGGCACCTGGCTTATGTTTAGGTCGAAGGAATGAACCCCTATCGGAGAATAGCATACCCAAACATACCAGGTTAAGGATAACCAGGATGATGATAAAGATATTTTGCGTGCGGCTTTGCATGGAATCTCGATTAGCTTATTCCTGTAACAGGGTTTCCATCCCTTCTGACTGAAGTGAATACTCGGTAGCAAATGCCTCTAATTGCTCAGTCCGGCTGATTTCACTACCTCCAGATTGAGTACCTGTCCACAAGATGGTCACATTCAGCATAACCAACATGGCGAACAGGACAATCTGAATGACGGGACTAAGCCTCCAGATACGAGAGAAGGCCCGTGTCTGGCCTGCTTGGTCGAGGCGAGCGATAACCCGGCTTGCAAAAAACGGAGGAGCAGAAGCGGGTTTAAGGTCATCCAGTGCCTTAAGTGTGTCTGCTACTTCCTGATCAATGTAATCGTTTGGTTCCATGCTATAAGTAGTAAGATGATAAAATATTTGAAAACTTGCGAGAAGCGTATCCTTATTTCTGATCCTGCTGATAATAAGATCGTAGTTTCTTTTGAAGGTTTTTACGTGCCCTGAAAATCAATGATTCTACAGAAGAAAGACTTGTATTCATGATTTCACTAATCTCCTGATAGCTTAATCCCTCTACTTTATTGAGGGTGAAAGCCGTTTTTTGCTTCTCCGGAAGCTGATCGATCGCCTGAAATAAGACTTTTCCCCTTTCTTGATTCTCTAACTGAATGCCCGGATGTGGAATCGTGTCAGAAACCGTCGTCAGATCCGCTTCTCCTCCCATCATCGCCTGAAAAAAAGCCTGGCGTTTCTGTCGTTTCTGACGACGAATATGCTCAAGCGATTTACTTACCGCAATGCGATAAATCCAGGTTGACAATCGGGCATCTTTTCGAAACCGGCTGACAGATTTATACACCTCAATAAAGACCTCTTGTGCAAGGTCTTCCGCCTCAGCTTCACGATGTACGAATCCCAAACAGGTGTTATATACCCTGTCCTGAAAGGCCAATACCACTTGCTTAAATGCAGTGGGTGTGTTGGACTGTAAGGCTTGTATCAGTTTGTCTTCATCCAAAGTACTCAGTAAACGGATTCCATGTGTGGCCTTAATGTACAATACTTACCTGTATCAATGAGATGCTTTTTTTAGGTAAAACTTGCGGACTGATGTACGAAAGATCGAAAAATTTATTTTTAGCATCATTTTCGGTGCTTCCTGTAACTTTTTTACCGGCCTGCATTATGAGGGAGTAGCGCAGGCCTTCGCACAGTTTGTATTGATTTCTCACGCTTAATGCTATTTACTATGCAAAGATCCTACGGATGTTTACTGGGTTTTCTATGCCTGATTTTTTTGTCAAACGACCTGCTCTCGCAGACTGAAATTCGCCGGGAAGATCATTTTTTACGACGGCGTATGATGAGCCGAATTGACTTGAATGAAAAAATAAATCGCCCCCTGATCCAACGAAGTGCGTCGATGTATGGCGGGACTGATCAGGCTGCTGGTGAAGGAATTGTAGCTGCGCTGCTGCAAGGGCTGGAATCGGGTTCCTATACTGCCTGGCAGGCTGATGACCTGAATCAGCCGATGAGCTTTGAAGAGGTGCTTGCCCGTATGCAGGCCTTTGAAGAGGCCGTACTGGGCGCAGAAGAAGGGCCGTGGGAAGACGAAATGCTGACGGATGATACCCTGTGGGAAGAAGTTGACTCGGGAGGAGAGGTGGTTACTGTGCCTGTGAATTATAATTCTCTATCAGATATGGATTTAGGCCCTTATGAACAAGCGATTCAGTTGGTAGAAGATCGAATTTTTGACAAAAACAGAGGAGAAATGGTCTATCATATTGATCACTTTCAACTGATCTGGTCAGATCCCGGAGAGTCATTGCCTGACAAAGTACTGGCGGTATTTAAGTATAAAGAGGTGGCGCCTCTGCTGGATGAAGTGTATTGCCACAATCCCAGATTTAATGATGCCGAGGCCCGGACAATGAAAGAAACGTTTGAACTCCGTCGATTCAATAGTTACCTCATCAATATTTCTGGCTATGGGATTCAAAGTCTCCCGGAATCTGACCGGCGGCGGGAAGACTGGGTGCGGACAGAGCACGAATTGTGGGAGTATTAAATCTAGTTGAGTCGAAAAAATAAGGCCAGGAGTTTGGGAATATAAATAATGCCCCAGGCAACTCCGCAGCCGATTACGCTGAGCAAAACGCCACCTGCTGCGACATCTTTTACCTTCCCGGCCAGTGGATTATATTCAGGGGAAACCAGGTCTACCAGGAACTCGAGCGCAGTATTCAGGGCCTCAGCCAGCAGAACAATAGCGATGCAGATGGCAATTACGCACCATTCGAGTGCAGCTAACTTCAGGTAAACCCCTAAGGCACTTATCAAAACGATTGCCAATAGATGAATTTGGGCATTGGCCTGCGTCCGGAAGAGGACAAGAATCCCCTTTCCTGCATAACCAAAGCTTTTGATCCGGGCAATGAGGTAGGAACGGATGGCAGACATAGGGGCAAATGGATGAGGGATCAGACGAATTACCTTTCGGAAGAGGTAAGGATTTTTAAGGCCTCAGTAATATGTGAATCAATCTGAACCTGAGATGAAAACCGATGTAAAACATGACCCGATTTTGAAATGACGAAAGTCTCACGACCAGGGATCATACCCAGGAAGGAGCCTGTAACGCCATACTGTTTTCGTACCTGATTCTCCGGATCGCTCAACAACTGAAACGGCAAACGCCGATTGAGTTGAAATAACTTATGTGAATCTACTGAATCAGCACTTACGCCGAGTACTTCAGCCCCTGCTTCCGTAAATTTTTCATAATTATCCCGAAAGCCGCAAGCCTCTTTCACACACCCCGGGGTCTCATCTTTGGGGTAGAAATACAATACGACATTTTTCTTTTTGTGATAATCCGAAAGCCGAACTGCTTTGCCCTCCTGGTTCAATAATTCGAAATCAGGTGCCGGGTCTCCAATAATTATCTTAGCCATATCGTTATACTATCCGCTCTTTGCAATTCGCTGTAAAGAAAAAGATTATTTTTTGTTTTATGAAAATTCGGCTACTTTCGAACTCCGCCTCATCTCATCCTTGTGGAATTCGCTTCAATTTAGTGAAATTTTCATGAGGTTTTTTTCATCTAAACCCAAATGTATTTTTCTTATGAAACAACTTAGACTTACCCTGATTGTTGGGTTGCTGCTAGGATTTAGCCTGCAGGTGAGTGCCCAGATTTGTGCGATTGATTCTACTGTAGGCACTGTGCCGGGGTTGTATCCGGATTCGTTGGCAGATGGTCAAAGAGGCGTTCCGTATGCGCAAACCATTAGTTTGGTATTGCCAACCGATACGACTGTTGATCTTGGAGCGCCTATTGGCGTGATTAGCGTTGATTTCTGTAGTTTTCGGGTAGATTCTATACAGAATTTGCCTGATGGCCTCACCTATAATTGTGATGCGCCAAACTGTGTATGGCAAATTGATCACACCTTAGATGTGAATCGTGGGTGTGCGATTATTGAAGGTACCCCTACTGAGGTTGTGGCTCCTGATGATAGCTTGCTGATTTTTGTAACTGTAGGCGTAGGTACGTATGATTCTGTTAACAATGTCTGTGATACTCTTCAATTTCCATTGCCACCTACTTTGACAACTCAGTCTTTTAAGGTTCGGATGTTTATCAATCCTACTGCTACCGGCATAGAAGATGTACGCGAATCAGACTTGAAGGTGTCCTTGTATCCCAACCCTGCTACTGAATCCAGCCTGCTGCGCTTTGAACTGCCTGAAAAGGCAACTGTAGCGGTAGGCCTGTTTGATACCTTTGGTAGAAGAGTTCGCAATGTATATCAGGGCGACCGACAGCCTGGTAGCTATGCAGACCAGATTTCAACGGCTGGTCTCGCACCTGGTATCTATCTCGTTCGGGTTGATCTGGATGGCGGTAAAAATGGATTTACCCGCAAACTCGTAGTGCAGTAAGCCTCGAAAAAAATACTATTTTGTCACCCCCGCCTGCAATACAGGCGGGGGTGCGTCGTTTTAGGAGAGATTCTTATTATTATATTCCCCCCGAAAGCCGCTTCCTCTTTTCCCTGCACAAAAGCGAATAACGGATAAACTATGAATCAATTTTTTTCCCTTTTTCGGCGAACCGGCCGTCTTGGATCGGTTATGCTGGCTGTTTGTATCAGCATGTATGGGCTGCAGGCCCAAACGGTAACAGTTACGGGTACGGTTACAGATGGCGAAACGAAACAGGCTCTGGTAGGAGCTTCTGTAGCGATACCAGCGGATGGAGCCGGTGCATTTACGAATGAAAAAGGTGCTTTTTCAGTAGCATTGGAAGCCAAAGGCCGTAATGAGGTACAGATTAACATCTCCTATGCGGGATACAGTAAAATCGAACAAATGGTCCCCCTTCAGCAAGGACCAGTTGTTGAAATAAAGGCTGAATTGTTACCGGAAGGCTACACGACAGAAGATGTCGTGATTACTGCTTCCCGGAGTTTTGAACAAAAACAGGCTGACGTAACGGTTTCCATTGAAGTCGTCAAACCAGCGGCAATCGATTTGCAGGCAACTGCAGATATTACCAAAGTGCTGACCCAGATTCCCGGAGTAGATGTATTGGATGGGCAGGTGAATATCCGGGGGAGTTCAGGTTTTGCCTATGGCGTAGGGAGCCGGGTGATGGTTATGCTGGATGGATTGCCACTCTTGTCTGGCGATGCTGCAACGGCAGAATTGAAATTGCTTCCCGTGGATAATGTGGCTCAAATAGAGGTGGTAAAAGGCGCGAGCTCCGTATTGTATGGATCTTCTGCATTGGGAGGGGTCATCAATGTGTTGACCTCTGACCCGGGAGAAACCCCCCGGACCTCTTTACGAATCCGGACCGGCATGTATGACAGGCCCAATAATCGCGCTTTGGATTGGGACGGGAGCAGCAGTGCTTACAGTGCTTCTGCACATCTCTTCCACTCCCGAAGAATAGGAGACCTGAGTCTTACGCTCCAAACTGATATCATCAAAAACTCGGGGTACAGACAAGGAACAGACCAGGAGTTGTATCGGTTTTTTGCAATGACCAAATACCAGCCTAAAGGGATTCCTGGACTGGATTTTGGCCTGAACTTCAGTACGCGAATAGATTCCAGTGGCAGTATTCTGTACTGGCGGAGTTATAACCCGGATACGACAGTAGCGATTTTTGGCAATGATACCACTAATCTCATCAGCGGTGGTGCTTTGACGCCTACACGAGATGGGGGCGGGTACCGCAAGCAAATAAACCGCCGATTAGCACTTGATCCCTATATCAAATACCTCAGCCCTAAAGGAAATTTATTTTGGTACCGGGGACGGATGCTCAGTTCTAATAACGATAACAACACCGACCAGACGTCCAAGTATCAATTGTACTACAATGACTTTCTCTATCAGACGACGATTCTTAATAAAATCAATTGGGTAAGTGGCGTTACGTATACCTACTCCCGAGTTGATGGAGCCGATTTATATGCAAGTGAAACGATTGTAGGAGAAGATACGACGAGTACCGATGGCATCTTTTCAGGCTCCTCAGTCGGTGTTTATTCGCAGCTGGACGGAAAATTTGGCAAACTCAATACGAGTCTGGGGGTTCGCTTGGAATCTGTGAAAATCGATACCCTCGAACGGGAAACCCAACCTGTGGTTCGACTAGGCCTGAATTATGAAATCATATTAGGTACCAATATCAGGGCCTCCTTTGGACAGGCATTTCGTGTGCCTTCTGTAGCCGAACGCTATGTCAGTACCACGGGAGGAGGGATCATTACGATTCCGAATCCGAATATCAAATCTGAGACTGGATACAGTGCCGAAATCGGCCTCCGACAGGGATTTAGATTCAATAGCTCCAAATCGCGGTATAAAGGATACATTGATGTTGCTGCCTTCTCGATGCGTTATGATGATATGGTCGAATTTGGATTACAGGGACTTCAGCTGGTTCCGGAGACGGCAGGCCAGTTTTCTTCCGTAAATATCGCTGACGCCCGGATCAATGGGATTGAACTTTCGATGGGCGCTTTTGCCAATTGGAGAGACTGGGATGCGAGTTTCTCCGGTGGCGTTACCTATATCGATCCCCAAAACCTGAATGCAGTCTCAGCGGAAAACCAGCTGGACCTTAGCGGTTGGCCGAATAATATTGTTTCGCTCCTGAACGCCATCGCAAATGACGACATCGTGGATCAGCCTTCAATTCTCAAGTATCGGACAAAATGGACCGTTCGCGGGAGTGGATCGGTTGGCTATAAAGACCTGAGCCTCACCACAAATTTTCGGTATCGGAGTTATATGGAATCAATCGACCAGTTTTTATACCTGATTGTAACGGATCTGGGGGATTTTAGACAGAAGCATCCCGATGGAGATACGGTGGTTGATTTTATTCTCAATTATGATATGAGTGACAAAAGCAGCATCTCCTTAAATATTGACAATGCCTTCAATGAGGAATACTTGATTATTCCGGGATTTCTGGCCGAACAACGAGAATATACCGTGCAATACCAGTTTCGATTTTAATCGACAGAGATTCGATAGATATATCAGAGAGACCTTGTTTCCGGCAAGGTCTATTTTGTTTGTTCGGACTTCTGCCAATAAAAAATTAACTTTATTGCATTGAATCATGTCTCCATGCACCAAGCCTATTGTAGCATTGTACCGCTTGACAGATATAACTGGGAGTCTTGTCTGGATATCGAGTTGAAACCTGAACAAGCGTCTTTTGTTCCGTCGGTATTGTATTCTCTTGCCCAGGCCCGGTTTGAGAATTTACACCCGTATGGGATTGCTGTGGATGCAGAGATCGTGGGGATGGTGATGTATGGGGATTTTGGGGGAATTTGCTGGATCAGCCGGATTTTGGTAGATAAACAACACCAGGGAAAAGGAATCGGAAAGACTGCTATTCGCCAGGTCTTGGAACACCTCGGCAGCAAAGTTTCCTGTAAAGAAATTCGCACCAGTTATGCGGTTGACAATAAGATCGCCCATGAGTTTTTTTTCTCTTTGGGCTTTCGGTCTTTTTCAGATCCTGTTGATGGGGAGATTGTCGCTCGTTATGAAGGGCTCAATTTACGGCATCGGATATAAGGGGAGTAAACGGACAGATTACAGACATCAGACGAAAGATAGATAGGCCATTCTAATTGATTTCCTCCCTATCTCTCAAACTCTCCTCCTCCCGATATCTCTACTTGATATACCCCATCCGTTTTAACTCAAAAAAGCACCTTGCGCAGGCTGCCACATCTGCGAGGGCATCATGTGCGTTAGGAAAGGCTTCGCCAAATATCTTCTGATGCAGCTTGGTCAGGGAAGGGAATCTGTATTTTCCATTTTTTCCGGGAAACTTGCAGTAATTGATGGATTTACGCATGGTACACGCCTTGTTTTTTTTCGGAAAAGGATTCTCCATCCCCGTCCGATAGTATTCTGCCCCCACAATATTGAGGTCAAAATCAATATTGTGGGCTATGAGCAATGAAGTCCGGGATAGGATGTCTGAAAATTCAGTCAGGATACTGACCAGGTTTTCCCCTTCTGCCAATGCACGGGCCTGCGTAACCCCATGCAGCCGGGCAACCTGTTGGGGGATGGTGTAACCCTCAGGATAAATGACGGCCATTCGTTCTTCCAGCAGTTTGCCGCCAAAATCATAGCTTTGCCAGGCGATTTGCACCATGTGAGGCCAGTTTTGGCTGTCGCTGAGGGGGGCTTGCCAGTTGCGGGGCATTCCGGTTGTTTCTGTATCAAATACCAGGTACATAAGTTGAATTATAGGTCCATTTCCATTTCATATTGCCGGACAGTTTCTTGTATATCCAATGACCGCAAAAAATGTGGGGTAGATTGAGCTGAAGCATCAATATTAATAAATCGTAAGGCTTGTTGGCAAACAGTTCCAATGTGAGCGAGTAATGCAGTCCCAAATCTTCGACCCCGGTGCTTAGGGTGTACGGCAAATTGCGAAACATATCCGGAGTCGGGTAGATAAGCAGCATAGCCCCTAAGCTGATTTCCTTCGTAAAGCTGTACAAATCGATGAGCTGCTTGAATGCGTTTGATCGCGGGATCGTCATTTTGCCAACTCGACTGCCACTCCCGAAAAGACTTCCATGCTCCCCAATCAACTTGTTGGGACTCCTGTATGTGGATGCTTGCAGGGAGGATGGGCGGCAGGGGAGCCTCTCCTTTGTAGCAAATCAATTCCCGAATAACTTCAAAGCCGATTGCCCGGTAGGTATAAATAGCCCGGTCATTTCCGATCATAACTTCGAGGAGGCAGCGTTCTACCTGTGCCGCTTTGAGATCAGGCAATATATAATCATACATTTTTCGGGTAGCACGCTGACCGCGTGCATGGGGAATGACGCCAGTACCTGCGTTGTATGCCGTTTGTT
>CAYGTH010000014.1:0-36772 GCA_964352745.1 uncultured Bacteroidia bacterium | reverse complement strand
CCGGTAAAGTGATCCCATCCTGGTTCTGAAATATCATCTGTGGTTGAAGTCAGCATCCCGCGCACTTGCTGGGGGCTGCGGTAGCCTTTGTGAGAAAAAATCAAGCCTACGGTTGCAGCGACCATCGGTGCCGCTACGGAGGTGCCACTCGAAGTGCGATACGAAGTAACGGTGCCATCCGAAGCGGTATCCCGCAAGGCTGTGGTAAAGATTCCCGATCCCGGCGCGCAGAGATCAACGGTCAGGCCATAACTACTCAGGGGCCAGAGAAACTCGCGATCATTTTCCAGGTCAGCAGTCGATCCGGATACCGAGATTACTTCATTAAATCCCGAGGGATAGTGCAGTTCGTCGCCTGTACCATTTCCTGCAGAACTGATCATTACGACTCCCTTTGCATAGGCATATTTGATGGCTTCATGCATGGTAAAGGAGGGATACACATCGCCAAAACTGAAGTTGAGAATGGAAATGCCATTGTCAGCTGCATAAATGATGGCCCGGGCGATATCATCATCTTCTCCATTTCCGGAGGCCGCAAAAGCCCGAAGCACGACGGCCCGGCAGTTGGGCGCAATTCCTGCTCCGCCAATTCCATTGTCCGCCTGCGCAAAAATAACGCCTGCTACGCTGGTCCCATGGCCATTGTCATCACTCGGGTCTGCATCTTCAAACAGGTAATCTCCACCAAAAGGGCTGCGTGGCTGATCCGTAAAGTCATAGCCCGCGACATCATCTATATATCCGTTTCCGTCGTTATCAATGTCATCAAAGTCCCCGCTTTGGCCATTTCTCATTTCTGTAAAAGGCCAGGCTTCGAGGCTGCCGTTTCCATTCAGATCTTCTGCCGCATTGACTGCAACTTGTCCTTCAAACTCCGGATGTCCAAAATCCAGCCCTGTATCCAGCACGCCTATCCGTACGCCCGTATTGCCCCGGCTATTGTCCCAGGCATCAAAGGTGCGGATGTAGGAATGATACCATTGATTGCCCACCGAGTCATCATTGGGGGGATCTACTTCGATTTGGTGCAGGCTACGGGTTCTGTTTTCTTCTACAAATTCAAAGGCTCCACTCTGTAATAATGTCTGAATATGGATCTGAGGGTCTGAGCCTTCCATTCGGAGGGTATAGATCAGGTCTGGTCCATTGAGTTGAGGCGAGGGCTTCCGCAAAGCACGGATCATCCTGACTTCATCCACAAAAGGATAAGGAGTCGCCAGGGTCCGTGGAGCATCATTGGGACGAAGGGTCTGCCCGAGGTGTTGGTCAAAATATTGTCGCAGGTTGGTCTCTCCGCTATATATTTTTACATTTACTTCTGTTTGAGAAAAAGCGGAAAAAGGAAGGGATATCCATCCCCCCAAGCAGAAATAGAGAAGTACAGTGAGCCCGGATTTCAAAGGAAGCGGCGTCCGAAACATAAAGTGTTTTGCCTGAAAATGGTTATGAGAGGGGATAATGCCCCTATTTGCCTAAATAACGCAAAACTCAAGACATTAGAAGTCGCTTGTTAGAAAATGTGCATGAAAAAATGCGGGGATGGATGATTTATAGGGATGAAATAATTTTCTAGTAATAATATGACCCTTATGAGACCTTATTATTGTACATCAGGTTGGATGCCTTTTTTTCTGGTACTCTTGATGAGTTGGGCAATAAGTTGCCAATCTCAATTAAAGAACCCCGGAATTACAGAAGTTGTCGTAGAAGTTGGGAAAAACACCTTTGCCGAATCTTCTCGTATTTATCAGGGACGCCTGGAAGCCTATGGGATCACCGTCCTTACTGTGGATTCACTGCCGAGTCAGGGGCTTCTCAAATTCCGGTATGAAGGGAGTTGGCCCCAAGAAGAGATTGGCGATTTATTTTTGGAACACGGAGAATTGAGTATGGGGCCTGTTATCTCCTACCGGGAAGCCTTCCCCGTGATTCAAGCGATTAATGAAAAAATCCGCGACGCAAGAAGTGGAATAGACACTTCAGAGATAACGGAAAGCCTGGAAGCCGAGGACTCTTGGGATCTCCAATCGACTAGTGGAGCGCCGATAGATGAGAAAACCAAAAAATTCAATCGAGAAAATCCCCTTTTCGCATTGTTGACCCCTCCAGAGTATGCGAATTATGAGGCTGGTTCACAGACGCCTCTGGTGGGATATGCCCTTTCATCGGACATGTGGAAGGTAGATGAGTTATTGAACTCTCCAGAAGCCGCAGCGCTAATTCCAGCAGATATGCACTTTGCCTGGTCTATTCGCCCCTTTGATGCGCAGTTGGGTTTTTATGAACTGATCGCTTTACAAAAAGGGGGCCCCGGAGGCGCGCTCATCGAGAATCGGGATATAGCGAAATCCAGTATCATAGTAGATGAGCGAAACCAACCCATGGTTGACTTATCCATGACGGCGGAAGGTTCGACAGTATGGGCGAATATGACGCGCAAGGCAGTGGGGAAACATCTTGCAATCTGCATCGATAAGCGTGTCTATTCTTACCCGATGGTAAATTCTGAAATAACAGGCGGGAGAAGTGTGATATCCGGGTCTTTTTCAATGGCTGAAGCCCAAAACATGGCTGCTGTATTGAGTACGAAACCCCTCACATTTCCTGCACGTATTTCCTCATTTAAAATAGAATTAGCAGAATCCGGAGAAAAATAAAGGGAGGAATTTGCTCCTGAATCCTGCTCGGATCTCCGGCTACAAGTAAATAATAGGCGCAATAATCAAGGATTTGTCTTTCTTTTGGTGCGAGTCTGTAAGGACTTATGTTTATTTTGTCCTGATAATAAGGGTAATGTTTGCAGGAAACCTCCCCGGTTGCCCGCTTATTCAAGCTATTCCCGGTTTTTGTTGATAACAGAAATTCGGAGGATGATAGCAGAGCATTACCTCCTTATTTACACAGATTAGAGATCTCTGACTTTGGCTGGAAAGATTGCCTGTGAGGGATTTTGTTTAGGGGTAAGTGTTTGATAGTAAGTAACTTAATTGGTGGTGGTTCGGTTTTTTGATTCGGCTACCTGTTCCCAAACCCTGCAATTGAGAATCGCATTTCAAAAAATTATTACATCTCTTCTCTTTACACGTCCGACGATGGAAAGGCATTGCTTACATGGCAATGCCTTTTTATATATCTAATTGGTAATTTTGTTAAATATAATGTGTGTGGAGAGTAAATTTTGGATAGTGATTAATTCATAATAATGGATATGTTTTGCCGGGTGAAACGAACCTCGAATCGATTCTTTACCACAAAAAGGCTGTTGCCCGTACCGAATTTCAACATTTATGCGTAACAATATGTTCTGGAATTTTCTGCATACATTCGGAAAAAGAACGAATTGGCTATTTTACATAGGGACTCTTTTGCTCGCGCTTCAGGCTCCCGCATCCTTTGCCCAGGTTAACGCCAATTTTACCGCAGTCAATCGTTCGGGGTGTAGCCCCCTGACGGTTCAGTTTACCAATCTCTCCACAGGGCCGATTACGACCTATCAGTGGGATTTTGGGAATGGAAATACCTCCACCCTGCCCAATCCGGGGGTAATCTACGTCACCTCCGGTACCTATACTGTGAGCCTGACCGTTTCAGACGGAGCAGGAAGTTCCAGTACGCATACTGAGACGAATTTCATCACAGTATTTGAGGACCCTCAGGTTGATTTTACTTCGGATAATGTAGCGGGCTGTGCTCCGCTTTCCGTGAATTTTTCAGATTTGACAGCCCCAGGCGACGCACCCATTACCAGCTGGATATGGGATTTCGGAGATGGAAATGTATCGATCCAGCAGAATCCCAGCCATACCTACGCGACAGCGGGCAGCTATGATGTTACGCTCGTGGTCCAGGATGCCAATGGCTGTTCAAGCTCCCTGATCATGAGTGATTTTATCTCTGTTACAGGGATTGCCTCCGCTGATTTTTCGGCAACGCCTAATCTGGGCTGTGCTGCCCCACACGCGGTAAGCTTTACTTCGTCAGTCAGTCCGATCGGAAATTACAGTTACCTCTGGGACTTTGGCGATGGCACAACAGCCAGCACAACGAACCCTTCACACACCTACACCATAGACGGCGATTACACCGTTTCGATGACCGTTTTTGATCCCAATGGATGTTCCGTTTCGATTACTAAAACGGATTATGTACAAATTCATGACCCGATTGCTGATTTTTCCATTTTGGATACGGAAGTCTGTGTCGGGCAAACGGTGATTTTTACGAATCTGACCACTGGAGCAGATGCCTATCAATGGCAGTTTGGCGATGGGAATATCTCAAACAACAGCGACCCTTCTCATAGCTACGCCGTTCCGGGTATTTATAATGTACAACTAACGGCAACGAATTCTGCGCTCGGCTGTAGTGATATCCTGGTGCGAAACGCTTTGATTACGGTTCATCCCAATCCTGCGGCAAACTTTAGCAGCCCGAACCGGACAGGATGTGCTGCGCCTATGTCGGTCGATTTTGTAGATGGCTCTATCGGAGCGATTGCCTGGTTGTGGGACTTTGGAAATGGGTTAACCTCCACTGCCCAAAATCCGACCACTACTTATACAACTCCGGGTTACTACGATGTATCCCTGACGATTACCGATATCAATGGCTGCCAGTCGACGGAAACCCGGCCTTCTTATGTAGAATTGTTGCAGCCGACTGCAGGTTTTGTCGCCACACCGATTACGGGTTGTATCCCTCTGACGGTTAATTTTCTGGATATCAGTACTTCAACTGACCCCATCGTGAGCTGGATATGGAATTTTGGCGATGGGAATTCTTCTGTTGCTCAAAACCCCTCGCACACCTATACGGTTTCCGGACTTTACCCCGTACAGTTGATTGTGATTACGCAGAGTGGATGTCGGGATACGCTATTCAGCCCGGACCATATTGCAGTGGGGACGCCCCCGCTTGTGGATTTTAATGCAAACCCCCGAATTGTCTGTGTCGAAGATCCCGTGACGTTTATTGATCAAACTAATCAGGGCTTTGTCTGGTTCTGGACCTTTGGAGATGGGGGAACTTCTGCATTACAAAATCCCGTTTATCAGTACACCGATACAGGCACCTTTGATGTTACGCTGATTGTCAACAATTTCGGCTGTCTGGATACCCTGACCCGGGATAGTTTTATTCAGGTCGTAGGTCCGATTGCGGATTTTATTCTCACGCCGGCTCAGGGCTGTGATCCGCCATTGGATGTATCCTTTTTTGATCAATCTATTAATGCAAATGGGTGGTTCTGGGACTTTGGAGACGGGAATACTTCTACGCTTCAAAACCCAACGCACACCTATACAGCGGTCGGAAATTATACGATTACGCTGATCGTAACGGATAGTGTATCCGGATGTAGCGATGATTTCACCCAACCGGTAGTAATTACCGATCCACAAGCCAATTTCAGTGCTACGCCTACTTTTGGCTGTATTGGGCTTGCGGTCCCGTTTACCAATAACTCGACTGATGCCAATACCTATCAATGGGACTTTGGCGATGGGAATACCTCCACAGCAGCGAATCCCAGTCATACTTATGCGACTCCGGGTACCTATGATGTAACCCTGATTGCCTCAGATGGAACCTGTGCTGATACCCTGGTACGCAATGCCTTTATTCAAATTGCGGGTCCGGATGTTGACTTTGTAGCAGATACCTTTAATGGATGTGCCCCGTTTACGGTGCGCTTTACGGATCTGTCTGTAGCGCCATCAGGTGCTGCGATCACTAACTGGTTTTGGGACTTTGGCGATGGCGGTATTTCTAATTCGATGAATCCCGGTTACACCTACAATACGGCTGGAATATATGATGTAACCCTTCAGGTGATCGATTCTGATGGCTGTACCAGTTCCATTACCAAAACCGGCTATGTAAACCCGACCTTCCCGAATGCAGAATTCACTTCAAATGATACGATTTCCTGCCCAGGAGCGCTGATTAGCTTTATCAGCCAGGCAAGCGGCGTGGGGATTACCCATCTCTGGGATTTTGGGGATGGCACCTTTTCCAATGCCATCAATCCGGTTCATATTTTCCCTGCGAATAATAGTTATACAGTAACGCTTACAGTAACGGATATCAATGGCTGTCAGGATGTTACGGCTAAAGCGGGATTCATTACAGTAGGGCAACCCACTGCGAATTTTACTGCTGACAATACTACGGCTACCTGTCCGCCTCTTACGGTCAACTTCAGTGATCTTTCCAGTGCTAATGTCACCCAGTGGCTGTGGGAATTTGGCGACGGGAGCACCTCTAATCTGCGCAATCCTTCCAAGGTATATGCCCGAGCGGGTTTGTTTGATGTAACCTTGATCGTAACAACAGCTCAGGGTTGCCGGGATACCATGTTTTTGGATGATTTTATCCAGTTGGATGGCCCCGATGGCTCCTTCACGTTTACGCCTAATGAGGGCTGTAATCCGACTGATGTAACCTTTACAGGCTCCGGTGTCGATGTCGCCAACTGGACCTGGGATTTTGGAGATGGATCATTGGGCTTTGGACAAACGGTAACGCATAGCTATGTAACGGACACAACTGCTCGCCCCGTCATGCTGATTGAGGACATCAATGGGTGTCAGGTGGCGATCACCACAGATGACAGCATCATTATTCGACCCCTTCCAGCGCCTGCCTTTACCGTAGATTATACCAATATCTGTCTGGGACAAATAGCAAGCTTTACCAATACCTCTCTCTCAGAGCGTCCGGTGATTGCCTATTTCTGGGACTTTGGGGATGGGGGAACTTCCACCCAAGTCAATCCGCAACATACGTACATAGCGGCAGGTACCTATCTGGTAACTCTTGCACTCACAACTGTAGATGGCTGTATCGATAGTGTCGCCACTCCGATTACGATTACGGTAACCGCGCCTCCTACGGCAAACTTTATCCCTTCCCAAATCGCGAATTGTACGCCGCTTTCTGTCAGCTTTACCGAGGCTTCTACCGGGGTATTTCCCTTGGTGAGTTGGGAATGGGATTTTGATGACGGCACGACCTTTACAGGCCAGTTTCCACCTGCGCATACCTTTACGACACCGGGCGTATACAATGTTTCCCTAACGGTAGTCGATACTGAAGGCTGCCAATCTACGGTTTCACGTGCACTGACAGCGCATCCTTTGCCTCCGGTAGATTTTTCTGCCTCTACGCGTGTGGGGTGCTCGCCGATCAATATCCAGTTTACAGATGACACCAATGGCGCCTCTCCGGCAGCGCAATGGTTTTGGGATTTTGGAGATGGGAGCAGTACCTCCACCCAACAAAACCCGATTCACAATTATTCGGCTGATGGGAATTATACAGTGAAGTTGATAGTAGTAGATGCCAATGGCTGTATAGATAGCCTGACGCGTGTCAACTATATTCGACTGAATCATCCGATTGCAGATTTTAGTACAGATGCTGCCGCAAGTTGCCCGCCTCAATTGGTTAACTTCAGGGATCAATCTGTAGCAGATACGACCCTTACGTGGTTGTGGGATTTTGGAGATGGGAATAGCTCGACCCTTCAAAATCCTTCCCATGTGTACACCTTGCCAGGTTCCTACGATGTAACCCTGACGGTAACGAATATTCTGGGCTGTTCGGATACCTATACCATGCCGGCGGAAATTGAAAATTATACCCCTCCGACAGCGGTAATGAGTGTTTCGGCAACAGATGCCTGTTTGCCTGCTACCATCGTAGGAACAAACAGCAGCACCCCTGGCGGCACCCCCATTGTGGCCTATATCTGGAACAATGGACAAGGGAGCAATCAAACGACCCCCAACTCCAGCTACCTTTACAATACGGCAGGAACCTATCAGATGAGTCTGATTGCCATTGATGCGAATGGGTGCCGGGATACGGCGACTCAAGTGATTACGATCAATCCGAATCCGGTTGCCAACTTCGTTGCAGATGACAGCATCAGCTGTGCAGTAGCGAATATTGCCTTTACCAACCTGAGTACAGGTGCCTTCCCGCAAGTGAGTTGGGAATGGGAATTTGGAGACGGAAACACAGGCTCTTCTGCGAATCCAACTCATACCTACCTCAATGATGGCGCTTATACGGTTTCGCTTAAAGTAACAGATGTGAATGGCTGCCAGGATTCGCTGACAAAAGTGAATTATATCAACCTGGATCATCCTGAAGCAGATTTTGCGCCCCTCACCACTACTGCTTGCCCGGGACAGGGGATTACCTTCACCGATCTGTCTACAGGACCGGCTACGATGACTAACTGGTTGTGGGATTTCGGAGACGGGAATAGTACCACAGCTGCAGCCCCCGTTCATGCGTATGCAAATCCTGGGAATTATACTGTTACCCTGACGGTTACGGATGCCGAAGGCTGCTCTGATACGGAAGTCAAAGCTGCCCTCATTACGGTTACGACGCCCCCTACTACCAGTTTTACAGCTGATGTTACTTCCGGATGTACGCCTCTCACGGTTAATTTTACCGATACGAGTACCCCCAATTCAGCTGCTTTGGTCAGTCGCTTATGGGACTTTGGAGATGGTTCGGGGTCAACTGCCCCTACGCCTTCGCATACTTTTACGACAGCAGGCGTTTATACGGTTACGCTTACTACCACTGATGCCAATGGTTGCTCGGATCAGTTCCAGATGCAGGTAGAGGCTCTTTCTTTGGCAAATGTGGATTTTGTGGCGAATACCCGTTGGTCTTGTGCGCCAACCAGTATTGACTTTACAGATTTGACGACGACTCCTTTCCTCATTGTGAGTTGGGCCTGGGATTTTGGGGATGGAACGACTTCTACTCAACAGAGCCCTACTCATACCTATGCTGCAGATGGGGTGTACACGGTTACCTTGACAATTACGGATCAAAACGGTTGTATAAGTACGACTTCCAAGCCTAACTATATCAATCTTTCGCATCCCATTGCCGATTTTACTTTTGATAATGCGATTGTTTGTCCGAATCTGCCAATTGGTGTCACCTTCACTGATGCGTCAACGGCTGATACCACGATTAGTACCTGGCTCTGGGACTTTGGAGATGGAACTACCTCAAATCTGCAAAATCCGAGTCATTCCTATTCAACTTCAGGTACTTACAGCATAACCCTGACGATTACGAATGTCCTCAATTGTGGAGATTCAGAGACTAAGGCTGCCTCCATTCAGGTGCGGAATGCGCCGACCGCAGCTTTCTCGGTAGATCAGGCTGCTGGCTGTACGCCGCTGGAAGTGAGTTTTACAGATCTCTCGACACCAGGCGATGCCCCGATTATAAATTGGGCCTGGGACTTCGGAGACGGGACAACATCTCTTCTACCGGATCCTATTCATACGTTCACGACACCGGGGACTTACCCGGTTTCCCTGACGACGACCGATGCAAATGGATGTGAGCATACAACCACACAAAGTATAGAATCCTATACCCTTCCTGTTGCAGGTTTTGTGGCCAACCAACGCTATGGCTGTGCGCCGACAGCGATTAATTTCACTGACCTTACAACAGGCATTACGCCGATTGTGAGCTGGACCTGGGATTTCGGAGATGGTAATACGGCAAGCGTTCAGAACCCGAGCCATACTTATACGGCGGATGGTACGTACGATGTAGCTTTGATTGTGGAGAATGCGAATGGCTGTCGGGATACGATGCTGAGAAGTCAATACATTCGCCTGACGCATCCAGTAGCTGACTTTACCTTGAGTACAGCCATTGTATGCCGCGATGTGGCGGTTCAGTTTACGGATATCTCTACCCCGGATACAACGCTGACAAGCTGGCTCTGGGACTTCGGAGACGGAACTACCTCCACCCAACAGAATCCGAGCTATATCTACACAGTGCCGGGTACCTATACAGTCAGCCTCAGCATCACCAATGCATTGAATTGTGGAGATACAGAAGTGAAGGCCGGTATCATCGAAGTGTTGCCTGCTCCAACGACCCTGTTTGGGGTGATTGATACAAGCGGTTGTGCGCCCTTTACCGCAACGTTTACCGATCTGTCGAGTCCAAATGGATCAGCGATTATTGACTGGAGCTGGGATTTTGGAGACGGAACGACCTCGCTTGTTCAAAGTCCTACGCATACCTTCGTAGCACCGGGTATCTATCCGGTTACGTTGACTACGACCGATGCAAATGGCTGTGTATCCAGCTATTCTCAAAATATGGAAGCTTTTACGCTCCCAACTGCTGATTTTGCGACCCTTCAGCGGGTAGGTTGTGCAGCAGCTGATATCACCTTTACGGACTTGTCGACTCCGGGAAGTGGGCTTATCAATGGTTGGGCATGGGACTTCGGAGACGGAGGCACTTCCAATGTCAAAAATCCGACCTACACTTATACGACAGATGGGACCTATGATGTGCAGCTTACCGTTACCGACGCAAATGGCTGTACCTCGACGCTTACCCGAACCGCATATATTCGACTTTCTCACCCTCAGGCAGCATTTACTTATGCACCGGGCCAAATATGTGTGGGAAGTTCGGTCAACTTTACGGATACCTCAATCCCCGATACTACGCTCAATAGCTGGTTCTGGGACTTTGGAGATGGCACGACCTCTACGCAGCAAAATCCGGCGCATGTCTATTCGGTTGCTGGGACCTATTCTGTTAGCCTGACAGTTACCAATGTGCTGAATTGCTCAGATGTGGAGACGCAGGTCAATATCATAGAAGTGCAGCCGGGCCCAACGGCAGGTTTCACACCCTCGGCAGCCAATGGCTGTACGCCCCTGAATGTATCCTTTACCGATGCTTCCACAATAAGTGGAGCTGCGATTGTCAACTGGCAGTGGGATTTTGCAAATGGAAATACCCATACGGGTGCTAATCCGCCATTGCAGACCTATACAACACCGGGGGTATATCCGGTGAGCCTGACGGTTACAGATGTAAACGGATGTAGCCAGACTTTTACCCAGGATATCGAATCCTTTGTATTGCCGGTTGCGGATTTTCAGGCGAATCAACGCTATGCGTGTTCAGGCGTTGCGATCGACTTTACGGATTTGACCACAGGACCGGTTCCTGCGGTGAGTTGGGTCTGGGACTTTGGGGATGGAACAAGTTCGACCCTTCAAAATCCAACGCATACCTATACCGCAAATGGAAATTATGATGTCGAGCTGGTCGTGATAGATCAGAATGGCTGTACGAATACGGTTACCAAAACAAATTATATCCAACTGACTTCGCCACAGGCGGCATTTAGTGTCAGCGATCCAACGGGTTGTACAGGCCTGGCCGTAACCTTCTCGGATACTTCGGTACCGGATACCACATTGGCTGCCTGGCTTTGGGACTTTGGAGATGGAACAACTTCCACGCTTCAAACCCCTAATCATATCTACAATACGCCGGGAACTTATACAGTTACCCTGACCATTACGAATGTCGTCAACTGTAGCGATACAGAGATCCAGGTGAATGCGGTTACGATTTTCCCTTCTCCAACGACCAGTTTTACGGTAGTGAATAATGAAGGCTGTGCGCCTTTCGAGCCCCAGTTTACGGATGCTTCGGCAGGGATTGCAGCCGCTATTGTGGATTGGGAATGGGACTTTGGAAACGGAGATGTCTCCAATTTGCAAACCCCCAACTATGTATACACGCAGCCGGGAGCGTATCTGGCTGTGCTGACTACTACTGATGCGAATGGCTGTAGCAGCAGCTTTGACATGGATATCACCGTGTTTGATCTGCCAACTGCCAACTTCTTTACGAATACAACAGCAGGCTGCAGCCCACTTCCAGTTACGTTCAATGACGTCTCAAATGGACCCGCTCCGATTGTCGCCTGGGAATGGGATTTCGGAGATGGCAGTACCGCGAATGTTCAAAATCCAACGCACACTTATCTCGCTTCAGGGGACTATACCGTAACTCTCGTTGCTTTTGATGTAAATGGATGTAGCAATACGATGGTACGAACTGAGTATATCCATCTTTCTCGTCCAACTGCGGAGTTCACGCTGACACCGGGCGTAGGTTGTCCCGGACAGGATATCGGATTCACCGACCTCTCCATTCCGGACACAACGCTTACAGATTGGTTCTGGACATTTGGAGATGGAACAAACAGTACCCTCCAAAATCCTTCACATTCTTATGTGAATCCGGGTACTTACACGGTGAGTCTTACAGTTACCAATGTATTGGGCTGTGCGCATACGGAAACTAAAATTGATACAATTGTTATTAATACGCCCCCTACAGCGCAGTTTTCAGCGACTCCGCCACAGGGGTGTGCGCCTCATCAGTTGAATTTTGCTGATCTCTCCACAGGCGCAGGAGTTGCGATTACCGGCTGGACATGGGACTTTGGGGATGGGAATGTTTCGAGCCTTCAAAATCCGACCCATACCTACCCGGCACCGGGACTCTATACAGTGAGTTTGACAGCGATTGATGCCAATGGGTGTGATGCGACAGTTACCGAAACCGTAGAAGTCTTTGATCTGCCTACAGCGGATTTCAGGACGAATACCCAGGTAGGCTGTGCGCCGACAGCAATCACTTTCTTTGATAACTCAACAGGGCCGGTCGCGGTTACGCGCTGGGTATGGAATTTCGGAGATGGCAGTGTGGCAACTATTCAAAATCCTACGCATACCTATGCTGCGGATGGCACCTACGATGTGGAACTGATCATCTTTGATGCCAATGGTTGTAGCGATACGCTGCTCCGTTCTGCCTATATCAACCTGCGCCATCCTGTGGCCAACTTCTCTCTGACACCGGTTTCTGGCTGTCCCGGAACGGAAATATTCTTTACAGATACCTCCACGCCGGATACGACACTTGCTACCTGGTTCTGGGATTTTGGAGACGGGACGAATGCTGCAACGCAAAATCCGTCGCATATATATGCTGCACCGGGATTCTACACCGTGAGTCTCACGATTACGAATGTACTGGGCTGTAGCGATACCCGTACACTGGTAGATACAGTAGAAATCATCACAGGCCCAACGGCTGGCTTTGCTCCGGCTGCGCCTCAAGGCTGTACGCCTTTCACAACGAGTTTTGCGAACCTTTCCGCACCGGGTGGTGCCGCGCTGGTGAGCTATCGTTGGGAATTTGGAGATGGACAAACGAGTGTCGTGCCGAATCCGACGCACACCTTTATGGTGCCGGGCACTTACGATGTCGTTCTCTATACGACTGATTTGAGCGGTTGCGTGGATTCAGTTACCCATCCGGTAACCGCATTGGACTTTCCTACGGCGGACTTTTCAAGCAGTACCCGGGTAGGCTGTTCTCCAACGGCGATTGATTTCTTTGACCTGTCAAATGGAACCTTCTCAATTGTCGGTTGGTTGTGGGATTTCGGAGATGGAAATACCTCCACGCTGCAATTCCCTACGCATACCTATGCTGCTGATGGGACCTATCAGGTGAGCTTGACCATTACCGATGCATTCGGATGTCAACAAACCATGGTGCGTCCACAGTATATCCGCCTGTCGCATCCGGTTGCTGATTTTACGACCAGTGATACGCTTGCTTGCGTAGGCATCCAGATCGGCTTTCAGGATGCTTCGATAGCAGATACTACTTTACAAACCTGGACCTGGGATTTTGGAGATGGGACGACTTCAACCCTTCAGAATCCTTCCCATGCGTATGCAGGTCCCGGAATCTATTCGGTTACCCTGACAATAGAAAATGTATTGGGCTGTACCGATGCAATCACTCAGACAAATCTGATTGAGGTAACAAGTGGACCTTCGGCGGACTTCACGCCTTCTACGCTGGCAGCTTGTACCCCCGTTTCTGTTAATTTTACGAATACCTCGACGGGTGCCTCTTCGCCGATTATCTCCTATGAGTGGGACTTTGGAAACGGAAGTACTTCTAATTTCCAGAATGACGCGACGACTTATACCACACCTGGCATCTACTCGATCACGTTAATCGCTACGGATGCACTGGGCTGTCAGGATACGATTGTGAAGCAAGTGGAGGCCCGGCCGTTACCGGTTCCTGTATTTGATGTGAATGACTCAACCGGGTGTGCACCTACAACCGTTAATTTCCGGGCACAAGCGCCGGGTGGAGGTACTATCTCAACCTGGGCATGGAACTTTGGGGATGGGAATAATGGCACGGGGCAGTTCCCGAGCCATGTATATGCCGCTGATGGGGTGTATGATGTAAGCTTGACTGTGGTAGATCAGTTCGGATGTACCGGAACGCTTACCAAGCCTCAGTATATTAGACTTTCGCATCCTCAGGCTAGTTTTGTGCCGGACCAGACGATCGGATGTGAAGGAATGGTTGTGCGATTTACAGATACTTCTATTCCGGATACTACGATTACGGATTGGAACTGGACCTTTGGTGATGGCCAGACAGGTACGGGACCGAACCCGAATCATGTCTATGCAAATGCAGGCACCTATACGGTCAGCCTCACCATTACGAATATCTTTGGGTGTCAGGATACCTATACCCTGACGAATGGGGTTACGATTTTACCGGGACCAGGCGCTGTGTTTACTGCCTCTTCAACGATAGGCTGTATGCCATTGGATGTCCAATTTACTGATGCATCTGTGCCGAATGGGCAGGGTATTGTTACCTGGGAATGGGACTTTGGAGATGGAGGAACGGCTTCCTCAATTAACCCAAATCACCTCTTTACAACTGCGGGTATCTATACCGTACAGCTGGTAGTTACTGACAATAGCGGATGTGCAGATACCACAACCCGCGACATTACAGTTCATGCCACACCGCAGGCAAACTTCTTCTCACCAGACACCGTGGGCTGTGCTGCTAATCCGATTCGATTCTTTGATTTATCATCGGGATCAGCAACCCTCACTAACTGGGCCTGGAGCTTTGGTGATGGTAGCAGTTCGACTCAGCAGCATCCGACGCATGTGTACCCAGGAGAGGGGGCATATACCATTCAGCTGATTGTAACTGATCTGAATGGCTGTACGGATACCCTGACACGCGTGCAATATGTACGCCTGACAAGCCCCGATGCTGCTTTCACGAGTGTGGAACCCTTGGGCTGCCCGGGACTTACGGTTGAATTTACCGATACATCTATACCGGATACGACCCTTACGAGCTGGTTCTGGGACTTCGGAGATGGTACAACTTCCACTCAGGTGAACCCGGTTCACGTATTCCCGGCAGCTGGAACCTATTCGGTAGCCTTGACAGTTACCAATGTACTGGGATGTAGCAATACCGAAACAGTCCCGGTAACGGTAGATATTTCCTTCCCGCCAACCGCACAATTTACTTTCGATCCGGTGGGTTGTTTGCCGTATAACGTCCAGTTTACGGATGCATCAGCGAGCAACAGTGCACCCATTGTAAGTTGGCTGTGGGACTTTGGAACGGGGGATACTTCCATTCTGCGAAATCCGACTTATACCTACACACAGGCTGCTACCTATACGATCAGTCTGACGGTTACAGATGCCAATGGATGTTCGGATCAATTAAGCCAGAACTTTATCCAGGTGGCGCGACCTCAGGCGGATTTCATGGTATCGCAGCGAGTAGGCTGTGCGCCTGAGACGATCAATTTTACTGACCTGAGTATTCCGACACTACCGATTACGGATTGGTTGTGGGACTTTGGGGATGGAAATACCTCCACCTTACAGCATCCTACGCATACCTACAGTGTTGATGGTACTTATACCATTCGCCTGATTGTGACCGATGCAAATGGTTGCCAGGATTCACTGACGCGTGTGAATTATATACGGCTGACGCATCCCATTGCTGATTTTGCCTCGTTGCCGGTGAGTGGCTGTATTGGAACCCGTGTAACCTTCTCCGATCAAAGCATTCCGGATACCACGATCGCTTCCTGGCTCTGGGACTTTGGAGATGGTACTACCTCGACACTGCAAAATCCGACTTACCTCTACACGACGGCGGGGCAGTACGATGTGAGCCTCACAGTTACCAATGTGTTGGGCTGTAGCCATACCTCTACGCAGCCTGGATTTATCAATATCTGGTTGCCACCGACAGCATTGTTTACGGCTTCGAGCCTGAGTGTCTGTGCGCCGGGACTGGTTGACTTTACGGATGTCAGTACGAGTAATTTTGGAATCACTAACTGGGAGTGGACAGTAGATGGTACAGTGCATGCCGCTTCGCAGAATATGAGTTATTACTTTACCGATCCGGGAGATGTGGAGGTGAGTCTGGTCATCACAGACCTAAATGGCTGTACCGATACTTTCCGCCAGACCGTTGAGGTACATCAGGCACCTACGGCTGAGTTTACGGCTTCGGATACCCTGGGCTGTGCACCTGCTACCATTGTATTCTCAGACCTGACTACGCCTACGCCAGTGAGTTGGTTCTGGACCTTTGGAGACGGTACGACTTCCACCCAACAAAACCCTGTTCATACCTATGACTTCAATGGGGAATATACGGTAAGCCTGGTCGTGGAAGATCAGAATGGCTGTAGAGATTCGGTTATTAAACCTGATTTCATTCGCCTGGATAATCCTCGTGCAGATTTCCAACTGACATATGACGAAGGATGTATTCCGATCACAGCCAACTTTGTGGCAGATGTGACCAGTGGAAACGGCATATCGAACTGGTTCTGGGACTTTGGAGACGGGTTTACCGGAAGCGGGGAGACCATTAGTCATGAATATGCAACGGCTGGCTTGTTTACAGTAACGCTGGTGGTAATCGATTCGGGGGGATGCCGGGATACTGCCCGGGAAGTGCATATCATTGATGCGATCGAAGACCTGCTGCCTGCTCCGATTGAAATCTATGCAGCCAGTGTCATCAGCGATGATGGAGTACAACTCTCTTTCCCCAAATTCAGTGGAAATAATTTCAGCCACTACAGCATCTACCGGGAAGTGCCGGGACAGGGATTCCAGTTGATCGATACCCTCGACTATATCAATGATACGATCTATGTCGACACCGGAACGGGAATCGGAGGCCTGAATTGCCTCGATGAATCCTATTGTTACAAAGTAACCGCAACGAATTCCTGTGGAACCGAAGGCCTGCTCAATCAGGCACAGCAGCACTGTACCATTGAACTGACAGCTACGCCGGTACCGGGCCGGATGTTGCTAAACTGGAACCGCTATGTGGGCTGGAATGTGGAAATGTATGAGGTGTATCGCGTCTCTTCCTATAATCCGGTAACAGCGCAATTCCTCGGCTTTGTAGATGGCAATACGACGAGCTACCGCGATTCCGCAACAGAATGTTTCAACGACTATACCTATCGAATCCGGGCAATTGGGCAACAAAACCTGCAAGAAGCCTGGAGTGATACCAGCTTTGCAATCAATACGAGTGGCCTGCCTGCTGAACCCGGAGAAGTGGTACGGGCAACCGTAGAGAACAACCGGGAGATTCTGGTCGAATGGAATGCCTTTAATCCTGAACAGGTATCGGTTATCTACCTGGAGCGGAGTGAGGATGATGCATTGACCTGGCGGACATTGGCGACCATGCCTCCTGCTGAAATCAAATACATTGATAATACGGTGCAAGTCAATCGTCAATCGTATGTCTATCGGATTTCAGCGCAAGACAGTTGTGGATCGGTAACGCCGGTTAGTAATGTCGGAAAGACGATTCTCCTGAATGTGGATCGCCCGAATGGATGGAACCGCCTCGATTGGAGTGCCTATGAGGAATGGCGATTTGGCGTGGATCATTATGAAATTGAAGTATTCAGCGATTCCGCAGGAGTTTGGGTGCTGGTAGATATTGTAGATGGCAGCGTCCTCGAATATGAGGACACCCAGACAGATCTCAATCAGGGAGAATATTGCTACCGGGTACGGGCGCATGAGTTGGGTAATAACAATGCCCGTAGCCTGTCAAATGAGGTCTGCGTGCCGGTGGAGCATGATTTATTTGCGCCGAATGCCTTTACGCCGAATGGAGATGGGGTCAATGACCTATTCCTCCTGCAAGGCATCCATGTCCGGGAGTTTACCATTCAGGTATTCAGCCGCTGGGGCATGAAGGTCTATGAATCGAGCAACCTCGAAGAGGGATGGGACGGGACGTACCTGGGACAAAAAGTGCCGGAAGGAGCCTATGTATTTGTCGCAAAAGGCAAAGGCTTTAGTGGACGACCCTTTGTACTGAATGGAACGATTACCCTGATTCGGTAGTCAATACGTAACAGGACTTGTGCAAAATGCCTCTTGGAAAATATTTCCAAAGAGGCGTTTTGCACTTTTACCCTGAGAATCAGAGTAGTTTGCATTCTGATTTTCGCGGGATAACACTTGAAATTCGCATTTATGACAAAATTTGCGCTATTTCCCGGTATTAATTCCTTAGGTCAATTCCACCTTTTTTGTATGCGCTACACATTGCCTCTCCGCTTCGGTTTTGTTTTCATGTTGTGGGTTCTCTCAGGGATTTCTCCGTTGCGGGCCGAATTGCCCTCAGATACCCTCGTCTATGACTGGAATCTTGCTGCTATTGAGAGTTCCAAAGGAGAAGAAATTGTCGAGATGACTTCTTTGCAGGATAAACTCATGTTGCGGGCTGATGGGACTTTTTCGATGAAGATTGCGGCAGATTCTACGGCTGCCGAAGCCGGGAATTGGATGATGCGGAATGATTCTTTGGTACTGATCTACGAACTGACAGTAAAAGAACTGGGAATAGATTCCATTGCATTTCTTCCTCAGGGGAATGAGCCTGTGATCCTGTTTTTTGCTAATGGAAAAGAAATTGCCCGACAATCAGGCAATGAACTGGAGTCGATCCGGCGAACAGAAGTCTATGGCATCGAACTGGAAGAACGGGGAGGTGCGACCTTCACCGGAACTGAGCGGGTATTTAAAGTATATCAAACCCGACGGTTTGAAGAGCAGCCTTTTTCTTTCTTGGATATTCTGCGGGGTTTCCTGGGAATTTTTGTGTTGCTGGCCATAGCCTGGGCGTTTAGCAATAACCGGAAAGCGATAGATTGGCGATTGGTAGCGACTGGCTTAGGGTTACAATTGGTTTTTGCCATTCTTGTCTTAAAAATTCCTTTCGTGAATATGCTGTTCAGTTGGGTCGCTGGTGGGTTCGTCGCTATTCTGCAATTCACAGCCAAAGGATCGGAATTCTTATTTGGCGGAATCATCACCGACCTGAATACCTTTGGATATATATTTGCTTTTCAGGTATTGCCTACGATTTTGTTTTTTGGAGCATTGACCGCTTCCCTGTATTACCTGGGAATCTTACAGCGGATTGTATATGGCTTTGCCTGGCTCATGAGTAAAACCATGCGTTTATCAGGGGCGGAAAGCCTCGCCGCCGCAGGTAATATCTTTTTGGGACAGACCGAATCGCCTTTCCTGATTCGTCCCTATATCGACCGGATGACCAAATCGGAAATAATGTGCCTGATGACCGGTGGGATGGCGACAATTGCGGGTGGGGTATTTGCTGCCTATGTAGGCTTCCTGGGAGGAAAAGATGTCGTCCAGCAACAAATATTTGCAACCTATCTGCTAACTGCCTCCATCATGTCCGCACCTGCGGCCATTGTAGCGGCAAAGATGTTGTTTCCCGAAACAGAAGAGGTAAACCCCGACTTGAGTGTTCCGCCAGATCGATTGGGAACCAACCTGCTGGATGCCATTTCAATCGGAACGGCTGACGGACTCAAGCTGGCGATCAATGTAGGCGTGATGTTGTTGGTATTCATTGCGATGATTGCGATGATCAATTCTATTTTTACCGATCTGATCGGGCATTATACGGGACTAAATGATGTCATTGCTTCTGCTACGGACGGCAGGTATAAAGGCTTGAGTCTTGAATATTTGTTTGGGCTTATCTTTGCGCCAGTGGCCTGGTTACTGGGCGTACCGGGAGACGATATTCTGATTGTCGGACAATTGTTGGGCGAAAAAACCATTATCAACGAATTTATCGCTTATGCTTCCCTCGGAAAAGCCAATGCAGCCGGAACCATCATTCACGAAAAATCGGTAATCATTGCTACCTATTCCTTGTGTGGCTTTGCAAACTTCTCCTCTATTGGGATTCAAATTGGAGGAATTGGTGCGATTGCCCCGAATCAGCGAACTACCCTGGCGGCCTTAGGTATGCGTGCCCTCGTGGGAGGTACCATTGCCTGCTTCATGACAGGTGCAATTGCTGGGATGCTGGCGAATATTTGATCGCGACCTCACTACCTTTCTTTCCTGATAATGTGTAATTTTCCAGCGAATTGACCCGGCAGAAAACGACCGGGCAGAATATTACGTTGGTGAATTATGAAATGGAACCTATTAATCTCAATCGGCCTGCTGACAAGTGTACTGGGCCTGGGTGCGTGTTGTGAACCCTGTGATACTTCTGATCTGGGGAGTTTTGCCCTGAATCAGGGTACGATGGAGTGGATTGAATATGCTACGACAAGTCCCCGTTTGTTTCAAAGCTCTATGGGGCGGGAAGCCACTTTTTCCTATAGCACGCAGCGTTCAGGATTAGAAGACCAGGTGGAGAATTGTAATTCTGTAGATAATTGTGGTGCCTGTTGTGAATACGCTTATAATTCCGGATTTATCTTCACCGAATTCCTCTCTACCAATCTGGAGTTTAATTTTGACGTCTCTCTCAGAAAAGACTTTCTCCGCAACAATGTCTTGCAGGATCCGACAACGATTGATGACTATTTGTCAATCACCTTTAACAACCGGATCTCGATGGAATTATTTAATATTCCGGATACCACTTCAGCCGTCAATGCTACCCTCAATGGGAAAACCTTTACGCGGGTATTTGTCTATGTAGAAGATGCCGTTGTCCTCGATCCCAACAGCAAAGAACCGGCTGCGATCTACTTCACGAAAAATGAAGGAATCGTAGGCTTTAAACTGGCGGATGGAGAAGAGTGGAGCATGGAATTGTAATAGCGTTGTTTATTATGGCGCATGGAACCGGGAAGATGTAAAAGAAAAAGCCGGTTGCCTGCGCAACCGACCTAGCCGTCTGATGAAGAGTGTATGAAAGGGGAGGTACCGGGGCCTGTTGGCAAACAAAATCACCCATGTACCTGATTTCCCCCTTTTGAGATAAAAAGATTCCTTAGCGATAGGGGAAATTACGGGCGAATTTTCGATTGATGTTGTCAACTACAAATTCAGGGGGTCTGCTCCAATTGGTTCCGCGAATAACGCCCATTTTCCAGATCAGCGAGCCATCAGCATCGAATACGGAACAACTACTGCGCATGTCTGCTGTGCGGGTAATCGGGTAAGGATATGGACCTAAGTTGCCGGGACCGTAGAAAATGCTGCGGAGAACCCCTCTGCCTGCGTCTATTCCCAATCCTGTCAGGTCAGACATATAGCGACTTTCATCAACCCTCAATTGGATCACAGCATCTACGCCGAGTACTTGCGCCAATTCTGTTGCATCCATTGCCCAGGATTCGTGGATATTAATATCTGCATCGCGAAGCAGGTTATTGGTCCGCTCTATAGGTTGAATATTGACACGTACCCGTGTATTCGATTTCCGAAGTAAGAAATTGTATAGTGAATTTTGATACATGCGGCTTTCGCCGATATCGATTGCAATTTTATCCTCCCGAGTCAATTCCTGGGGGACTGGGCCTGTATAAGTGATGATCGCGGGTACGATGGCAACGGTTTGGTGTTGATGGGCTTTTGCCTTAACATCCTGAGAGGAATATCTGAGGGTATTGCCACATCCCGCGGCAAAGATTGCTACGGTGAGCAAGGTGAGTATGGTGAGTGTATTTTTCATAGGGATTTGATTTCTTTTCTCAAATATACTCCTCACTCCGGGCCAGGGTTATCGGCATTTACCATCCGTGCAGGGACATTGAAAATGCGTGAGGAAATCGGTGTGACTTTTGGGAAAAGATGCATTATAATTGGCATTTTGGAAAAGCGGGGGCCTGATTCTTTGAATTCTGAAGCGAACAAAATGAGCCCGGAAAATCAGTATTTTGTATTAATGATGCAGGAGATTGTTTAGCTTTCGGGCCTAAGATAATTTCCATGTCCTTTCACGAACACATTACCTTTAATCAGGAAGATTTTACCAGCAAGCAGCTCATCGATGAAGAGTTTGATACCTGTATATTCAGGAACTGCATTTTTACCAAAGCAGACCTGGCAGGCAGTAAGTTTGTCGAGTGCGAATTCATTTCCTGCCAGTTTATCGAAACCTGCCTTCAGCATACGGGTTTTCGGGATGCAAATTTCAATGACTGCAAATTGATCGGTCTTGAATTTGCAAATTGCCACGACTTCCTGCTGACTTTTTTCTTTACAAATTGCCAGTTGGATTATTGTAATTTTCAGGGCTTGAGTCTTCAGCAAATGACCTTTCGGGATTGTAAAAT
Source organism: uncultured Bacteroidia bacterium (assembly GCA_964352745.1). GTDB lineage: Bacteria > Bacteroidota > Bacteroidia > J057 > J057 > CAYGTH01. The sequence continues at coordinate 14,397 of CAYGTH010000014.1, read as the reverse complement.
GGTTGGAACCAATTTTGCCAATGCGAATTTGAAAGGATCTGTATTTGAGAATTGTAACCTCGATCAGGCAGTCTTTGTGCAAACGATGCTCGAAAAAACGGATTTCCGTACGGCAATTAATTATGCCTTTGATCCTGAACTCAACAAGATGAAGGGCGCTAAGTTTTCCGCTGAAGGCATAGGCGGTTTATTGAAAAAATACAAGATTCAGATTTATTGAATGGCGATGTTTCCAAGCAAAGCGCGCAGGGGGAAACCACGGCCCGCAGATCGGAGTCTGCGGACAACAACATAAAACCGAAGATTTCTACCCCGCAAACTGCAGGAGATGCAAATCATAATAAGCACCTTCTAAGTCCATCAATTCCCGGTGAGAACCGGACTCAATGATGCGCCCCTGGCGGAGCACCACAATCTGATCTGCCTTTTGGATGGTAGAGAGGCGGTGTGCAATGATGATGGAAGTACGGCCGGCCATGACAGTATCTATGGCCTGTTGGATCACCTCTTCAGATTCGGTATCGATATTGGCAGTCGCTTCATCGAGTACCAAAATACGGGGGTCGTAAGCCATAACACGCGCAAATGCGATCAACTGACGTTGTCCGAGGGAAAGCGTAGCCCCGCGTTCCTGAACTTTGTAGTCATAACCACCGGGGAGTTGTGAAATAAATGATGCAGCTCCCACGCGCTCTGCAGCTTGTTCTACCACCTCCCGGGAGATATCGGGGTTATTGAGGGTAATGTTGTCGTGAATGGTACCTGAAAACAGAAAGACGTCTTGTAAGACAACACCGGTCATACTTCGTAGAAATGTCAGATCAAAGTCCCGGATATGGGTTTCATTCAGGTAAATGTTTCCGGCTTGAATTTCGTAGAATCGACTCAGGAGATTGATGATGGTAGATTTCCCGGAGCCGGTAGCCCCCACAAGTGCCAGCTTGTCGCCCGCACCTACTGTGAAGCTGATATCTTGTAATACCCACTCAGGCTCATTATAGGCAAAAGACACGTCTTCAAAGCGAATAGACATAGCGCTCCGTTTGTCTCTCAGTTCTTTACGCGTTCCTTTATTTTCGATAACCTGATCGGTATCCAATACCTGAAAAATTCGTTCCGCACTCACCATACCCCGTTGGAGGGTATTGAATTGATCTGCGAGCATCCGGATCGGCCGGAAGAACATCTGAATGTACATGATAAAAGCGACCAAAACCCCAAAAGTCAGCCCACTGCCCAGTACATTCGCAGCTCCATACCAGACCAGTACGGCGAGCCCTAAAGCGGTAATGATTTCGACCACGGGAAAGAAGATGCTGTAATACATCACAGACTTCAGAAAGGAGCCCCGGAGGTTGCGATTAATCGTATCATATCGGCCGAGTTCCATCGCTTCCCGATTGAAGATATGGACGATGGGCATGCCCGTGATATGTTCCTGTAAAAATGCATTCATCTCAGAAACGTGTTTTCGTTCCTGTTGGAAAGCGACTTTCACCTTGTTCTTGAAGATATAGGTGGCAATGAGGAGCAGCGGCAATATCGTCAGAACTACCAATGTCAATTCCCAACTGGTATAGAGCATAAATCCCAGGATCGCAAAAAGCTGAAGCAATTCTCCGAGAATCCGCACCAGACCAGAAGTAAATACATCGTTGAGTACCTCCACATCATTGATCGTGCGGGTTTGCAGGGTGCCGATAGGTGTCTTGTCAAAAAAGGAGAGCCGAAGGCCCAGGATATGCTGGAAAACTTCTTTCCGGATATCCCGAATGATACTTTGTCCCAACCAATTGGTCATGTAGGTATTGCCGTACATGATAATCGCCTGAATGACCAGTAATCCCAGCAATAAGAGGACATAGAAACGCACCCCATCAATATCTCCGGCTATCACCGAAGTATCAAGCATGTATTGAATCAACCAGGGGCGTACAGGTGTGAGGAGCGCAACCGTGATGGTCAGACTCAGGGCAATGAAAAAGGTTCGCAGATAGGGCCGGACGTAAGTGAGTAATCGTCGGATTAATGTGCTGTCCAATACCTTCCCCGCAACCTTTTCCTGTGCCATTCAATACCTCGTTTTGTCAAAAATGAAAAGCCACAGCAAGCCCAATAGGGTCGCGCTGCTACTTCCTACATGTGTATTATCCGGTTTCCGGTAGCGCCCATGGCCGCTTCTTTTACGGATTCGGAGAAGGTGGGGTGTGGATGGGAGAATATCGCAATGTCCTCCGCAGAAGCCCGGAATTCAAGTCCCATTACCCCTTCCATGATCATATCTGCTGCGCGGGGACCGATGATGTGCATCCCCAGCAATTCGTCTGTTTCTTTATGTGCAAGGACTTTCACAAACCCAAATTTGTCGTCCATACTCGCACGTGCACGCCCAGAGGCTTTGAAAGGAAAACTCCCATTTTTATAGGGAATGCCTTCTGCTTTCAACTCTTCCTCAGTATAGCCTACGCCAGCGACTTCCGGCCAGGTATAGACTACATTGGGAATTGCGCGGTAGTTGATATGCGGGTGTTGCCCGGAAACTTGTTCTGCTACAAAAACGCCCTCTTCTGAAGCTTTGTGAGCCAGCATGGCACCACGTACGACATCTCCGATAGCGTAAACACCCGGTACGGAGGTTTGTAAGTGTGCATCGACCGGAATTCGCCCCCGATCTGTTTCGATGCCAATATTTTCAAGGCCAAGTTTGTCGGTATAAGGCCGGCGACCTACTGCCATCAGACAGATATCACCTGAGAATTCTACGGTTTCCCCTTTCGGGTTTTCGGCAGTGACGGTGACTTTTCCACGACTCACTTTGGAGCCGGTTACTTTATGCTTGAAATGCGCGGTGCAATCAAATTCTTTTTTGAGGGACCGATACAGCTCTTTCCCCAAAGCGCCATCCATTCCCGCGATCAGGCTTCCTGCGTATTCCAGGATGGTGATTTTGGTTCCCAATCTGCCAAATACAGAAGCCATTTCGACGCCGATCACGCCGCCGCCAATCACAATCATGTGCTTGGGGAGTTTGGTCAGTTCCAGGGCCTCCGTAGAGGTGATGACTTTTTTCTTATCAATCTCGATGCCTGGAAGAGAAGCGGGCTTGGAACCGGTAGCGATAATAACTTTCCCGGTTTTGACCTCTTCCGTTGTACCGTCTCCTTTGGTAACGAGCAGGGTGTTTTTGTCAATGAAAGAGCCATGTCCCTCAAACACATCAATCTTGTTTTTGCGCATGAGGAACGCAACGCCATCTGTAGTAGCTCCAACCACTTCAGATTTCCGCTTGATCATCTGTGGAAGATTCAATTTCAGCCCACTGACATCAATGCCGTGATCAGCAAATTGATGCTGCGCGGTATGAAAATGTTCAGTAGAATCAAGCAAGGCTTTGGAAGGAATGCAGCCCACATTCAGGCAAGTACCTCCCAAGGTAGGATACCGCTCAATAATCGCGGTTTTCATGCCCAGTTGGGCACAACGAATTGCAGCTACATACCCACCAGGGCCAGAGCCGATTACCGTAATATCATAGGTCTGAGATGCCATATTATATAAGAATCGATTCAGATTGTAAAAACTACTGCAATTTATTGTTAGTGGCCCGTTATGACAAGGAATGTTCGCTTTTTATCGTAAAAACAAAAAGCGCTACCAATTGGCAGCGCTTTTTGCATAACAAAATCATTACTGATTAGGACTGGGCAGGCTTGCTGACGAAGTCTAAGGCAATTTCAATTTCGTTGCTGATGATTTTGTCTCCTACCAGATCTTCAAAGAAGTTGGTAGAACCAAATTTCACATCCCACATGCTGCGATCGATAGGGAAAACAGCTTTTGTGCTTACGCCATCTGCTGTTACGTCGATCTGGGCTGGAAAATTGATAGAGTGAGTGATGCCTTTGATAGTCAGGTCGCCGGTTACACTGTAGTTGCCGGAATCCTGTCCGCTTACAGCTTCAACTCCGGTAATCTTGAAAGACGCAGTGGGGTGGGCTTCAACCCCAAAGAAATCATCAGACTTCAGGTGGCCTACCAACTTGGTGTTGTATTCTTCGCTTTCGACGTCCAGGTTTTTGATGGAATTCATGTCAATAACAAACTCTCCTCCTGTAACCACACCGTCAGTCAGGGATAGACCCCCGCTTGTAATATCAATAGTTCCGTTGTGAGATTTTCCGACTTTACTTCCGGTCCATCCGAGTGTACTACCTGCATCTACGGTAAAAGCACCGCTTACTGCAGGAGTTGAAGCAACTTCTGTTGCCGTTTCCGTTTGTGTACTGGCTGAGTCGCCACAGGCAAAAAATACCAGCGAAGCCAACAGAGCCATCGTGGTCATTCCGATTTTCATGTTCATCTTAATTAAGTGGATAAAATTGAGTTCTTGATCATTATTTGTCTTTACTAATTGAATATTCAAACTGGTAAATAAGTTCATATAGTTCAATTTAGGCCAAATTCCGCCCACTTAGGAGGAGGAATTGATTCGACGCTGCAAATATAATCATTGTTTAAACAATAGTAAGGCGGGATTGTTAAAATATAAATATATTTACCTGAATCGGCTCTTTACTTAGAACCGTTCTAAAGTGTAAAGAGCTGATTCTTTCTCTTGACATTCGTTCGGTACTGGGGTAGTTTTGAGGTCGGATTATACCTATTCATCTACTTATCATATCCAGGAATATGAGTACCGTAGTTAACATCTTTTCACACACCATCGGAAGAAAGGTCATCATGTCGTTGACTGGACTTTTTCTTATTTTGTTTATCACCATTCACCTTGTAGGAAATCTACAGTTGATTTTTGGTACGCCCGAATCGTTTAATGAATATACGCTTACGATGACCACTTCACCATTGATCATGGTGGCTTCTTACGTAACGTATATCAGCATTATTCTACATGCTGTATTCGGAGTAGTACTTTCTCTTAATAATCGAAATGCCCGACCTGTTCAGTATGCCAGTGATCAGGCTTCTGCTAACAGCAGTTGGAGTTCCCGCAGCATGTTTTTGCTGGGAAGTGTCTTATTTATCTTTATTATTCTCCACATGGGAAACTTTTGGTTCAGATATAAGTTTGGAACCATAGAAGAGGTAAACGGGGTGAAGGATATGTACACCGTTGTCCAAACGTCCTTTACCTGGTGGTGGTATGTATTGCTGTATGTGATTGGAATGGTGGGATTGGGATATCATCTCGCCCATGGATTTCAGAGTGCTTTTCAGTCGCTTGGAATCAATCATAAAGCATACACACCTGTTATCAAGGCAATAGGGTTAGGCTATTCGATCATTGTCCCTGCGCTTTTTGCTTTGATTCCTGTGTATATGTTCATTACCAGCTTATAGGCAGAAATTTCTCTTTCATTTTCAAACGATTACCAAAGGATCATGAAATTAGATTCAAAATCACCAGCAGGACCCATTGAGGAGAAATGGCAGAACCACAAGTTTAGTATTAAACTGGTAAACCCGGCCAACAAGCGAAAGTATGATATAATTGTAGTCGGAACAGGTTTGGCAGGCGCTTCTGCAGCTGCCTCACTGGGTGAACTTGGCTACAATGTAAAGGCTTTCTGCTTTCAGGACAGTGCCCGCCGTGCGCACAGCATAGCCGCACAGGGAGGGATCAATGCTGCCAAAAATTATCAAAACGATGGAGACTCCGTTTTCCGCCTCTTTTATGATACCGTAAAGGGAGGGGATTACCGTTCTCGCGAGTCTAATGTATATCGACTGGCGCAGGTCAGTGTCAATATCATCGATCAGGCCGTAGCACAAGGAGTTCCTTTTGCACGGGAATACGGAGGCATGTTGGCGAACCGTTCCTTTGGGGGCGCACAGGTTTCCCGGACATTCTATGCCCGGGGACAGACCGGTCAGCAGTTGTTGCTCGGAGCCTACAGTGCACTGAGTCGCCAGGTTTCTACCGGAAAAGTAGAACTCCACACCCGCACCGAAATGCTCGACCTCGTGATGGTCGATGGAAAAGCGCGAGGGATCGTTACCCGTGACCTGATGACAGGTGAGATCAAATCCCATAGTGCGCATGCTGTGATTCTGGCAAGTGGAGGATACGGGAATGTATTCTACCTGTCAACTAATGCAATGGGCTGTAATGTGTCTGCCGCATGGCGTGCACATAGAAAAGGGGCTTTGTTTGCCAATCCTTGTTATACACAGATTCATCCAACCTGTATTCCTGTATCCGGAGAATATCAATCAAAACTGACCCTGATGTCAGAGTCATTGAGAAATGACGGTCGGGTATGGGTGCCTAAAGAAAAAGGGGACAAGCGGAAGCCAGGAGATATTCCAGAGAACGAAAGAGACTACTACCTGGAGCGGAAATACCCTGCATTTGGCAACCTCGTCCCACGTGATGTGGCTTCTCGTAACGCGAAATATGTAACGGATGAAGGAAGAGGAGTCGGCCCAACAGGTCTGGCAGTTTACCTCGACTTTGAAGATGCGATTAACCGCGACGGGAAAGATACCATCTCGCAGAAGTACGGAAACCTGTTTGATATGTATCAGCAGATAACGGGTGATAATCCCTACGAAACACCGATGAGGATTTACCCAGCCGTTCACTATACTATGGGAGGCTTGTGGGTTGATTATAATTTGATGACGAGCGTTCCGGGTTTATATGCCTTAGGAGAATGTAATTTCTCGGATCATGGGGCGAACCGCTTGGGTGCATCAGCGCTGATGCAAGGTCTGGCCGATGGGTATTTTGTAATTCCTTATACCATCGGAGATTATCTGGCACGGATGCCTTATGGCAAGGTATCACCTGATCACGATGCTTTTAAAGAATCTGAAAAAGCAGTAAAGGAGCGAATTGATAAGCTATTGTCGATCAATGGCAGCCGGACAGTCGATGATTTTCACCGCGAACTCGGAAAAATCATGTGGGACTACTGCGGAATGTCCCGGACAGCAGAAGGCCTGACAGCAGCTAAGCAAATGGTCAGAGAGCTTCGTGCCGAATTCTGGAAAGACGTGAAAATCCTGGGAGAAAATGGAAATCTCAATATGACCCTGGAAAAGGCACTCCGCGTTGCAGATTTCTTTGAACTGGGCGAACTGATGATTGATGACGCCCTGAATCGGAACGAATCCTGTGGCGGCCACTTCCGGGAAGAGTATCAAACTGAGGAAGGAGAAGCCAGGCGGAATGATGAAGAATATGCCTACGCTGCTGCATGGGAATATAATGGACCAGAGGAGGCAGAAACGCTGCACAAAGAAGAGTTGATCTTCGAGAATGTAAAATTGACGCAAAGAAGTTATAAGTAAAATCGGATCAAGATGAAGCTTACTCTCAAAATATGGCGCCAAAAAGACGCCAACTCCACCGGTAAACTGGTCACCTACGAGGTGTCAGATATAGAGTCCCACATGTCCTTTTTGGAAATGCTGGATGTGTTGAATGAAGAACTTCTGGTCAAAGGCGAAGAGCCGATACATTTTGATCATGATTGTCGGGAAGGCATATGCGGTACCTGTAGTATGTTTATCAATGGGCGCGCTCATGGGCCTCAGCAGACGACTACCTGCCAGCTTCACATGCGGAGCTTCAAGGATGGCGATACGATCGTTATCGAGCCCTGGCGGGCAAAGGCATTTCCGGTAGTGAAGGACCTCGTGGTAAATCGTGGTGCATTTGACCGGATCATTCAAGCGGGTGGATATGTATCTGTGAATACAGGTGGAGTTCCAGATGCCAATCTGATTCCCATTCATAAAGATGTAGCAAATGAGGCAATGGATGCCGCTGCATGTATTGGCTGCGGAGCCTGTGTCGCAACCTGCAAAAATGCATCAGCTATGCTGTTTGTGAGTGCAAAAATCTCTCAGTTGGCGCTGCTCCCACAAGGGCAGGTAGAGCGCAAACAGCGTGCCGAGGCCATGATTTCTCAAATGGATGAAGAAGGGTTTGGTGCCTGTACAAACACAGGAGCCTGTGAAGTAGAATGTCCAAAGGAGATTAGTATTTCCAATATCGCGCGAATGAACCGCGAATACTTTCAATCAAAACTGAGTATTTCTGACGGTCTCTTTTTTTCCAGGAAGAAAGACTGACCCAAACTCATATCTCAATGAAGGCGCTTCGATCTATTGATTGAAGCGCCTTCTTCGTCACCGCTCAGTGAGATCGAAAGTAAGGCAAATAGGAATCAGGTATAAAGGAATTTTACCCTGTCCTATCCCGATCAGGTGTCCGAGGAGAGACGTATCAACTGGAAATTGTATCGTATTATAAAAGGACAACCTTCTGGTACCCCCGGCGTTTAATCAGATACTTTTAACTGATGTCAATAGGGGCACATCTGTTTTCCTGCTATGCAACCGTTTATTCACATACCTATACCTTATGCCTAATCCGCAATCCCTTATTTTTTTGCCAGACATTAGTGGCTTTACGCATTTTGTGAAGCATACAGAGATTGAGCATAGTCAGCATATTATTTCTGAATTACTTGAACTCATAATAGATGCTAATATTCTGGATTTGAAATTGGCAGAAATTGAAGGGGATGCGTTATTTTTTTATAAGCATAATTCCATGCCTACCCGGCAGGCTTTGATGAAGCAGATCGAAGAGATGTATATCCGCTTCCATAATCATTTGCAACTCTATGAAAAACGGCGCATATGTGAGTGTGGTGCGTGTAGTTCTGCTTCTGAGCTCAACCTGAAATTTATTGCACATGCGGGGAATTTTGGATTTATCAAGGTGAAGGATCAGGAAAAACCCTACGGCGAGGAGGTTATTGTAGCACACAGATTGATGAAAAATCAGATTGATTGTGATGATTATGCCTTGATTTCAGGGGCATTAAGTAGGATCTGGAAAGAGGATAATGCGATTCAGTTGAGAGAAGAGATTATACCGATTGAAGCTTCGGATGAATATGGAGAAGGAGATGTTGGGAATATTTCGTACCAATATTTTAAATTGGATACACTCAAAAAACACATAAGCCCCCCTCCACCGATTCCAACAGGGGAAAAAATTGACAATCCTTTAGTGAGGGAAATGTTTATTGCCAAGCCGGTTGAGGAAGTATTTGAACTGGTTTCCAATTTTGACTATCGCCTCAGTTGGAGCAATGGAATAGACGAGTTGAAATACGATAAGGACCGGATCAATCGGATGGGAACTACCCATTCCTGTGTGGTCAATAGCCGGTTGATCGATTTTGAAACGATCAGCACAGACTTTGGAGAAAATAAACTCGTGTATGGTGAGCGAACCGATAGCATTCCTTTATTCAAAGAGGTTACGCAATACTATATCCTGGAATCTGACAATGACGGAACAAAATTACGGATCGAGATGCATCCCAAGCCGCCGGGGGGGATCGCCCGACTCCTTTATCCCTTTGTTCGGGGATTTTTCGGAAGACAATTACAAAAAGCCTTACGCATGATTAAGCGTGTGGCAGAAAATGGAACCGTGTTTCCTGATGCCTCTCGAACCCAGGCATTGAATTGAGATTAGATACTTGTCCGTGTACGAATACTCCGTAAGGCAAGCGCAAAACTGACCAGAAGTAAGGTGAGGTTTCCGACCATCATATAAGGCATCATTTCTATTCCATAAAATTCACTTACCCATCCCATCAGGTAATTGATTAACATATTTCCGATTAGGGCAATGATGAAGACCAGACTAAAGGCAGTACCGGAAAGATCCGTATAAATTTCTCCGACATAGCCCAGAATAAGCGGGAAGGCCGCAGCAACCCCCGCCCCAATCAATATCATGCCTGTCATGATGATGAGGTATTGACTACTGGCCAGTAGCGCAATTGTCCCGGCAAGGGTAAGGAACATCCCGAAATACACAATCTTATATGGGGGGATTTTGCGTAAAAAACTCCCAACCGCCAGGCGACCAAGGGTCAGCGCCAGAATATAGATTGAAAGGGCATATTTTGCATATTCTGGCTCGATAATGCGGTAGTTTTCGAGGTAGTTGGTACTCCAGTTATTAACCAGACTTTCCAGCCCACTCTGAAAAAAGAGGATCATTCCAATCAAAATAAGGGTAGCATCTTTGGCCATTGCGATGCCCTTTCGGAAGGGAAATCCCTGGGTGTGTTTGGGAGCAGGAAATTGTAAGCTAATGAAGTAGATGATCGGCAAGACCATCAGAGCTGCTGTTCCTGTTAGAATCTGCTCATAGGTGAAGTAAGCTGCCAGTATGCCGAGGACAAAGGGCATTCCCAGTGCGCCGATTCCCCAAAATACGCCCAGCATACTGAGATTGGAACCGCCTGTACCGGGTTCGCTGATATCGACTACCAGGGCACTTGTCCCCCCATTGAGGGCACCGCCCCCAGCATTGATCAGAAATACAGCAAGCTGTAAGCCGAAAAGCGTTTCTGCAAAGGCCAGTCCGAGCATCCCGCCTACGACGAGCATCGAGCAAATAATCAGTAACAATTTGTAGCCATAGCGATCGACAACAGGACCGAATACCAGAGAGCCCATCATCAATCCCAACGCCAAAATGATCGTAAGGGATCCTGCTGCTACCTGCGAAATGGCATACTTCTCGATGATTTCATTCTGAAGTGCACCCAGCGTAATCATACCTGTACCAAACAGGAGGATGCCCATACAGGCAGCGGCAAAAACAAAGGTACGGTTATAGGGAATATTTTTCATGTGCAAGGGTAAATGCGGCCGGAATATAGCACCTTATCCTTGATGGAAAACCACATCTGGAAAAATAATATTAAAATCACCAGAATTGGAGAGATAAAAAAAGGTGAAGCGGATCGCTTCACCTGGACTGTCGTAAACAGTATCAATGACCGTTGTACGTAAAAAAGGGTGTTTATTCGGGTTGACTAGTATTTGATGACCCTGCGTGTGATCGTTTCACTACTGGATTCTACTTTTAAATAGTAGGTGCCTGCAGGTAAACTTGATACATCCAGTTTCATCGTTGATTGGGTTTGTTGTTGGATAAGGACCTTGCCTACAAGATTAAAAAGCCTGATCTGAACAGGTTGATCCGAGTAGGATAATTCCACGGTAAGTTCGTTCTGAAAAGGGTTTGGAAAGGTGTTAATCTTCAGGGGGCCGCTGGTGGAAATTTGATTTTCGAACTGTACGCCTGGAATACTCGGACTACCTGTCAGATCGGAAACAGTACCCGCTTGAAGCGAATAGGTTAAGGGGATAATGAGAAAGAGGAAAGTAACTATTGATTTCATAACGGGTATATTGCTGTTTCCTTAGCAATACGATAAAGATGCCTCCAGGGATAGCAATATTGTACTCAAAAGTTATGAAACCAGAAGAATCGGGAGTAAACCCGGTAATATCCGGATTGAACCGGATACAGGATTTATGGAATCTGAGGAAGATTTCCGTCTTATATTTGTGCACATTCCTATTAGTACCTAACAATGTCAGAGAATGAAGGGAGACATGTCAGTATTTTGATTGAAAATTCCCATAAAAAGTACTTTCTTTCTCAATATTTATACAAATTAAGCTATTTCGTTTGCTTTAATTTCGAATTTCTATAAATTTTACGGAAATTAGAATAAGGTTCGGTGAGTTGACAGACTTATGTTTGAAAATAAACGTTATGTAATAAGGATCGATCTGATTCGTTTGTTCTCGCTAAGCCAAGCCACAAAATCTTACTATCAGTCATGAGAAGAATTACATTCCTCCTAATTGCGGTTTTGCCTGCTATGCTTTTTGCACAAGGTACCTCGCGCTTCAAGCAGTTCCAGGCCTACAAGTATATGGAAGAAGGCGTGACAGAATATGATTCTGGGAATTATACAGATGCCCTTACATATTTTGATCAGGCTGCAGAGTTTGATCCGAACCAAAAAGAAATTTATCGGTATCGTGCAGAATCCCGTTTTCGATTGGGCCAATACGAAAAGTCCGTGGCCGATTATAATGTAGCGGTTTCGCTTGATCCCAATGATGCGAAACTATATAATGCACGAGGGATGGCCTATGCTCGACAATCCTTGTATTTCTCCGCTGTGCAGGATTACAACAAAGCGCTGAAGATTGATCCTGCCTATACCGAAGCGCGACGGAATAAGCAGCTTGCTGAAAGATATGCAGGAACCTCGACCAGCTACGGAAATACAGACTATGGAAACACTTCCACCGGATATAGCCAGTATGGCACAGAAGGAACGAAGCCTTCTTCTGCGAATAACGGATGGGGCACTAGTGGAGGGAGTACGAGCGGTACGGGCACTTGGGGAAGTGGTTCTACGGGTACGGGCACTTCTGGTAATTTCGGCACCGGCCAGACCGAAGAATTTATTAACCCAATCGTAGGGGGACAGGCGCAGGATTATATTACCATTCAGAAAATCAAGATTACTCCGCTTTCGACTTTCGTTACCTTTGAAGTGAAAAGTCCGCGTCGGAAAAGTGTTTCTATTTTTATTCATCGCCCTGGTACACAGGGAGCTTTTTATATCACAGATGCTACATTCAATCAAGAGTACAAACTCAAAGGAATGTCGGGTTTGAATTCCTGGTCCACACCGACAGATGTTCCGGCACGTGGATCAAAGGTCTTTACCCTGGAATTTGAGAAAATCCCCTATGCTATGCGAACTTTTCACCTGTTAGAAGGAAAAAATCCGGGAGATAAAGCCTGGAATTTCTATCAGGTTGAGCTTAAATAAGAATATGGCCTGCTCGCTGTAATTCGGGTTTGATCGCATTTCGACATCTATTCAACCTGTCAGATACATTATGGATACAACAAACGCATTGAAAAAATACCAAAGACTGATGTCTGCCTGCCTGGCATTCCTTCTCGCTGTAGGAGTTGGGCAGACTACGCGGGCACAAGACCGGCCAACCTTCACGCAGTATGAAGCCTATTCTGCTCTCATGGCTGGTAGAGCCCAATACGAGCAGGGAGATTACCTGGTCGCCCTCCGAAATTTTGACAAGGTTGTACAGCTGGATAAAGATTATCCGGAAGTAAGCTCACCGGAAGTATATCTGGATCGCGGAAATACCCTATTTGCGCTGGGTCGATATGAAGACGCGATTACCGACTTTTCGACAGGCATTGCCCAAAGTACCCGGAGGGTGTTGAGTAATCAGCTGAATGATGTTCCGATGGAGGAGGAGGGAGGTGCTTATCAATCTGTAAGGATTGTAGATCTGGACCGGAATCCCGACCTTGAGCGGGAGTATGCACTCCTGTATCACAACCGGGGAGTGGCGCAGTATTACCTGGGGCGGTACTCAGATGCGGTAGAGGATTTTGAACTGGCACTTTCTGTTAGTCCTGATCTGAATCAGGCACAGGATAACCTGGAGAATGCCAGATTAGCTACAGGCCGTAATTTATATTATGAGCCGGAAGCGAGAACGAGTACTTCAGGTAGGGATACACAGAAGGTTCGTGAGAAAGAAAAAGAAGGCCTGCTTTCCTTTTTGAAGCGAAATAAGGATGATCGAGGAAATGAGCCCACCATTTCTACGGATAGAGGCGGGGGCAGAACTACAACTACAACCAATGCACGAGACAGCCGAAACGCTCGTAAGTACTATCCTGCCCCTAAAGTTACAGGACAGTCATATGATTATATCACAATTGAGAGTATTGAGGTTACTGACCGCTCTACCCTAATCAATGTGCGGGTTTCGAATTATACAAAAGAAGCCTTTCCGGTACGCTTACATAATCCCGGACATCAATCTGCATTTTTTATTACAGATCGTACCCGAAGCCGTACATATCGGCTGAAGTCTATTTTGGGACTTCCGCCTTATCCGCAATCGAAGCAATTGAGGGCAGGTTCAGAAATCAGTTTTACGCTTGAATTTGAGCGCCTGTTGGATGGAGTCGATTATATCCATCTCATTGAAGGAAATACGCAGACAGGCAAGGAATGGAATTTTTATGATGTTCGGCTCAACTAGTGCCGGTCAATATCAGTTAGGATAGCACTCGTGATGTCCGAGTGATTCACAATACGATTTAGACAAAAAGGAGGAGCCGATATAGGTTCCTCCTTTTTGTTGCAAAAAATAATTTCGTGCAGGCGATAATCTGTTCCCAAAGATGGGCCCGCGATGCTGCAATTTTCCCGATTTTATTGGGCGAAACTTGTTGAGAATAACTGGTGGGTTTTGCGACTCACTACCGTACACTTTTTAAAGCCAATCTATTTTTGCTAAAAAAGTGCGGCTGGGAAGAAGCACTGCTTCAACGGGCGCGGGGAAGCCTGCCCCTGACTCGATCAGGGGGATGGCATGCAGGGAAGGCCTTGGTTAGCCCGTTTCGATGTTGCAGCGCCAACTTTTGTATCCGCTCAATAAGTTGAGGATTACTGCAAAAATGAGGTAAGTCTCGCC